>CAZIXI010000349.1:0-2511 GCA_964543115.1 uncultured bacterium | reverse complement strand
GTCGCTATCGTTACGCCTTTTAAGCAGGATAAAATTAATGAAGAGCAATTTAGAAAATTAATTGAGTTCCAGATAGAAAACGGCACTAACGCCATCGTTCCCTGCGGAACTACCGGAGAGAGCGCTACCCTTACTTATGAAGAACATAACCAGGTAGTGGATATCGCCATTAATCAGGTAAAGGGAAGAGTACCGGTAATCGCCGGTACCGGTTCTAACTCCACAACGGAAACCATCGCTCTGACCAAACACGCCAAACAGGCCGGCGCCGATGCAAGTTTACTGATCACTCCCTACTATAACAAACCAACACAAGCGGGATTAATTGCCCATTTCAGCGCTGTCGCCAAAGAGGTAAACATCCCGATTGTCCTCTATAATGTCCCCGGGAGAACCGGAATCAATATGCTGCCGGAAACCGTTGCCCAGCTGGCAAAGATTAAGAATATTCTGGCGGTTAAAGAGGCCAGCGGCAACCTTGATCAAATGAGTAAAATCGTTTCCCTTTGTAACATTGCCCTGCTCTCCGGCGACGACAGCCTGACCTTACCCATCCTCGCCCTGGGCGGGAAGGGAGTAATCAGTGTTGCCGCAAATCTTGTTCCCAGAGACACGGCCGATCTGGTGGCCAGCTTCCTGCAGGGAGACCTGCAAAAAGCCCGGCGGCTGCATTATAAATTATATTCGTTATTCAAGGTGATTTTTATCGAGACCAATCCTATCCCGGTAAAAACAGCCCTGGAAATGATGGGTTTGATTGACGGAGAACTGCGTATGCCCCTGGTGCCCATGCAGGAATCAAGTAAAACAAAACTTAAAAATGTTTTAGCGGAATTAAATCTACTCGCGGGAGCAAAGGCATGACAAAAATAATCGTATCTGGTATTGCCGGGCGGATGGGCACGCTTATTGCCCAATTGGCAAAAGATGATCCGGAAATAAAACTCACAGCGGGAATAGAGCAGGCGGGACACCCGGAATACGGCAGTGATCTGGAAACAATCATCGATCAGGCTGATGTACTTATTGACTTCAGCACACCAGAAGCCACCCTTAATCATTTAAAAATCGCCCAGAGCCACAAACGCGCCGTGGTTATCGGCACTACCGGTTTCAGCAAAGCACAATTACGGGAAATCGATAAACTCTCTAAAGGCATTGCCTGTGTATTCTCTCCCAATATGAGTGTGGGTGTAAACCTGCTGTTTGAGTTTGCCGGCCTGCTAGGTAAAAAAATCCCGAAAAATTATGAAATCGAAATAATCGAGGGCCATCATCACAATAAAAAAGATGCTCCCAGCGGCACCGCCAAGAAACTGGCGGAAAAAGTAGCGGAGGCCAGCGGCCGGAATCTGGAAAAAGACGCCGTTTATGGCCGCCAGGGAATTACCGGCCCCCGTCCGCAAAACGAAATCGGTATTCACGCCATTCGCGCAGGGGACATTGTGGGTGAACACACTATCCTCTGGGCCGGTCCCGGAGAGGTAATCGAACTTTCTCACCGCGCCCTCAGCCGTTCAACCTTTGCCGGCGGCGCCCTCACCGCCGCGAAATTCGCCGCCGGAGCCAAACCGGGAAAATACAGCATGAAGGATGTATTGAAGATAAGTGAAACCTAAATGATAACTTAAACGGAGGTTAGTATGTCCGGACATTCTAAATGGGCGAGTATCAAACACAAAAAAGGCGCCGCTGACGCTAAACGCGGAAAAGTATTCAGCAGAATCGTTAAGGAAATCGCCGTTGCCGCCAGAACAAGCGGCGGCGATCCCGCTACAAACCCCAGATTACGGGTAGCGATCAGTACCGCTAAGGGTGCTAATATGCCCAACGATAATATTCAGCGGGCAATTAAACGCGGTACCGGCGAATTACCCGGGGTCACCTATGAAGAAACCAGCTATGAAGGTTACGGACCAGGCGGTGTGGCCATTATGATTGACACAATGAGTGATAATAAAAACCGCACTACCGCGGAAATCCGTAATATCCTTGGCAAAAAAGGCGGCAATATGAGCGGCAGCGGTTCGGTTGCCTGGCAGTTCCAGCGTAAGGGATTGATAATGGTTGATAAAGACAAAATCGCGGAAGATCAACTGTTTAATATCGTCATTGAAGCCGGAGCCGAGGATTTCAAGGCAGAAACTAATATGTATGAAATCACCACCACCCCGGAAACATTTGAAGAAATAAAAAATGCCCTCAGTGAGAAGAATATTCCAGTCAACATGGCGGAAATCACTTCCCTGCCTACTTCCACTGTTAAAATCAAGGATGAGAGCACGGCCCGTAAGATCCTGTCACTGATGGAAGCACTGGAAGAACACGACGATGTCCAGCACGTTTGCGCCAATTTTGATATCCCAGACAATATAATTGACCAAGAGGCGGATAAATAATCAATGAGAGTACTTGGTATCGATCCCGGCTCATTACACACCGGTTATGGTGTTGTGGAAGGAAACAGGAGTTGCTATAAACTGATCGCCTGTGGCCAAATAAATAATAAAA
>CAZIXI010000348.1:0-2555 GCA_964543115.1 uncultured bacterium | reverse complement strand
CAATATTCCTGATCGAATGACTGGCCCCTCGACCGGTTAAAATAGCGTCTCCGGCCCTAACCTCTTCTTCCTTGCCATTATCAACTAGCATACCCTTGCCTTGCTGAATAATATATATTTCATCCTCTTCTTTATGCTCATGTAAACCTATTCCGGCCCCCGGCGGTAAAATCATCTCCGCGCACAACCTGCACCCGGCATTAACTTCATCCTTCTTAAAATAATGCCTGATCGTCACTTGCCCCGGGCCGCCGCGCATACCTTCCCGCACTTCCGTTTGCCTATCTTGTGTACGTTTAATCATAATCTCCTCCACTATTAAATAACTAGGTAAAGCTCGAAGGATGAAAGACTGGCGGAGAGGCAGGGATTCGAACCCTGGGTAACCAGAAGGCTACTCCTGCTCTCCAAGCAGGTGCACTCGACCGGGCTATGCGACCTCTCCATTCTACTTCGCCCTGACTGTGTCGGTGCGAAGTAGAACGGAAGGGGTGAGATTCGAACTCACGTCTCGATAACTCGAGAACCGCTTTTCGAGAGCGGCGCCTTCAACCGGACTCGGCCACCCTTCCCAAAAATAATCTTTAAAATTGATCAACACTAGTTACTAGCGATACTATCCCGCCGACGCAATATCTGAAAAAACTTCTGTAAAATATCCCGGCACTCTTCTTCTTTGATCCCGATCACAACCTCTGCCTGATGCGGAAGCCGGTTATCGCGCACCAAATCCATCAGCGATCCCGCCGCTCCCCGCAGCGGATCCGTTGTCCCGTAAACCACTCTGCCCACCCGGCTGTTGACTATCGCCCCGGCACACATAACACAAGGCTCTTTGGTAACATAAAGGGTCACTTCCTCCAGCCGCCAATCTCCCAGCGCACTGGCTGCCTGAGTAATAGCAATCATCTCAGCATGGGCCGTAGCATCTTTCAAGGTTTCAGTTTGATTGTGCGCCCGGGCGATAACCCGCTCGTTATGCACAATCACTGCCCCTACGGGCACTTCACTGCCCGCCAATGCCTTATGCGCCTCTTTCAGCGCCTGTCCCATATAGAATTCGTCATTCATAGCAATAAAAAAAACGCGCCTGACTGGACTCGAACCAGTAGCCCCTTGCTCCGTAGGCAAGTGCTCTATCCAATTGAGCTACAGGCGCATAATATCATTAAGTGATTAAGTGAATAATAGTAGCATAAAGGCAAGAATATGATAACAAAAATCTGGCAGAACTACCCGGAAGGTATTCTCTCTTTCACCTCGAAATGGTTGCCGTCAAAATCCTTAACAAATAATAAAGATCTGTCTCCCTTGGGGACTATATTTACCGCAACCCCCTGTTGGCGGCATTTTTCAATAAATTTATCCCTATCCTCAATCTCGAAACAAATATGGTCATAACCCTTAGCTAAAATCTCCTCCCTGCCCACAATAAATACCTCCAGACTAAAATTCTTGCCGCGATAAACAACTACCTCGCATTTTTTCGCAACAGCAAAAAATTTAGCTGTTAATTCCGCCGGAATACCAAATCTCCACAGTTTCTCAAGGCCCAGAAGATCCAGGTAAAACCGGTCAGCTTTTTCCTCTGAACTGCAACTAAGGGCAAGATGATTTATTTCCATATCTCTTCCGTGTATAACAACGTGTATAACAATAAGGGCACGGCGAATCTAATAGATAGAGAAAACACCGCGCCCCTATTTCTTAATTATTTAACAAGCCAGATACCAAAAATGATAAACATAGTGCCTAAGATCCTCAGCCAGGTAACCTTTTCACCCAATATTATTATCGCCAAAACCGCGGCCACCAGAGGATAGGTAGCGGCAATCGGCACAACCCGGGAAGCCGCGCCCCGCTTCAGCGCCCCGAAATAGGTCCACATCCCCAGTAAACCGGCCATGATCCCGCTAATACAAAAAATAATGATTGTCCGCCGATCCAGCTGGGCGATTTCCCGGAAACCGCCGCTAAATAACATAACCAGCAGAAGTACAACACTGATGGCAAAACTGCGTACCGCCACTGCCGTCAGCGGGCGGATACCGCCCTGGTGCGGGCCCAAACCAATCTTTTCTAAGATTGGAGTTGACCCCCAAAAAACAGCCGTAAGCAACAGCAGAAGTATTATCACTGTCTTCCTCGATAAGATCATTTTAACAGCTGCTTAAGCAGTAGTTGCCCCGCCCGCGTATTGTGCGCTGCCAAAAGCGAGGATCGGGAAAAACACAATCGGCAGTAAAATCAGTCCGACAGCAAATCCCCCGCCCTTACCGAACCTTTTGGCAATCTCTACCAGCACGATAATGTTTATCACAAAATTTACCAGGGGAAGAAAAAGCAGCAACAACCACCAGCCGGGTTTACCGGCAATCTTAATCATTAAGTACATATTATAAATTGGAATAAGACAGCCCCAACCCGGCTGTCCGGCCTTGGTAAAAACTTTCCACATAGCAACCAAGATAACTGCAACAAACGCCAGGATAAAAATCATCATCCCCGGCCCCATACAGTACTGTACACCACAGCTATAAGATTCTTCCATAATT
>CAZIXI010000347.1:0-2565 GCA_964543115.1 uncultured bacterium | reverse complement strand
CAATTAACACGTTCCAGAGTTGTGGCAATTCGTCGATTGAGTATCTTCTTATGACTCTGCCGACTCGTGTGATTCTTGGATCATCTTTTATTTTTACAAGAGGACCATCTTGCCGAAGATTTCCTTTTGCTAATTTTGTGTACCTTAGAGCGTTTGTTTTTGGGTGCATTGAGCGGAATTTGTAGAATTTGAGAAGTTTTCCTTGCTGTCCAACGCGTTTTACTGGTGATCCATCATCAAGTTTTGCGAAAAAGACTGGTCCCTTGGAGTCGATTTTTATTGCTATTGCTGTGATTAAGAAAATGGGGGAGAAGATTATGAATCCTAGGAGTGCTCCTGCTACGTCCATTATTCTTTTTGAGATTTTCCCCCATCCGTCTAGTGGGGTGGGTTTGAGATTTATTATTGGTATTGAGCCAATAGCGCTTATTTCTATATTTGTTCTTCTTACGTCCACAAGTTCAGGAACAAAACGATAATTTACATGGTTAAGATCGCAGAGTTCTAGGATATCTTCTGATTGAGTTTCAGAGGTATCTGATTTTGTCTGAATTACTTCATCGATTTTGTTTTTTTTGAGGATTTGTTCAAGTTCGTCTATGGAACCTAAGTGTCTGAGGTGGGTTTCTTGGGAGGATTTTCCGATAAGACCTATAATTTTGTAACTTGTGTCTTGTAGTAGTTGTGTACTGATTTCTTGGGTGACATTGTTATTTCCGATGAACAATAATCTGCGTTTTCCAATCCCTGATTTGAGAAAGGCTGTTTGGATTATTCTTATGAGTGTTCGGCCTAGAACGATGAGTATAACTGCTAGCATCCAGCTGTAGATCATTGCTAGTCTTGAGAAGGGGAACGTTCTAGTAAAGAAGAAATAGGTAATGATTACCATTGCCCAGATTCCGCACATTGTTAGGACTTTTTTGGTTTCTTGGGAAAACTTGTGAGTGGTTTTGAGTGTGTACATGCGTCCAAGTCCGAATATTACTACCAATGCAATTGCTGCCGATATGCTAAATGTGAAGTATTCCTTCATTGATGGTATTACGCTGTAGTCTATGGGTTTTGCGATGCCTTTAATTTGTTCTGTAAAAATACGGAATCCTAGTGCGGCGAAGAATGCTAAAACTGTCATTATGAAGTCAATGGGGACTTTGATGATACCGAATGTGATTTCGAATCGTTTCATTAAGGGGAGATAATTTTTGCGCTCTTAGGCAGTTATCATAAGCCGAGTTTTGTATCGCCGGAGCGATTGTGACCATCTGTCTAGCCCGCTGATGCGGGTCGAGCGGTGAGAGAGTTATTTACATTTGGAGGTAAATGACTCTTCCATCTCACCTTGCACCTCGTAGGGTTTACCAACTTGTCTTTGGACGCTACTTTTGCCTTTTGGGCATTGGTGGCGGCGCTTTTGACATGTCCCGCTTGAAGCGGGCTTTTCACCTTTTCTCGCCTAAGGCGAGTAGTATTGTCTCTGTGGCACTTTCCCTCCAATCACGCTTTGTTCACCTTGGGCGAGCTGGTCGTGTTGGGGTCCGGTGTTACCGGCTACGATTTTCCATGGTGCTCGGACTTTCCTCCTCCCATCCTTAATGGTGGGAGGCGATCACTCAAACTAACCTAAGAGCGAAGTGTATTATCATTGATTGGAATGGGAATGTCAACTTCTGATTTGCTACTTTTTCTTAATTACATAAGTGTAAATTGCTGCTGCGATGAGGACGAAGACAATTAGGATTGCTTGGATCATGAAGGTAGGGACAATTTTTTAAAGTCTATTATTTGGTGCGGCTTGAGATTTGTGAGTTTTAGTGTTTTTTTTGGGTCTTTTGGCATGGAATTTTTTTGGGTGAGCCCAATGAGCTCACTCTCTAAGATTTCTACATTATGTTGGCGAGCTAATTTTTCTATTGCTTTGAATGCTTGCAAAGGAGAAGTCTTTTTATAATTTGTGAGATTCATCGAGATTTGTGAGATTTTTTTGTTTTTTAACCTTAGTCCTAATGCTTTTACCCCTTTCATCCCACCATTTTTTTCGCGTATATGATTAGCGATTTTTTGAGCAATGGCGAGATCATTGGATTTTAGATTTACATTAAAGGCAATAAGGAAATCTCGTACGCTTATTGCTGTAGCGCCAGCTTTGTTTAATTCTTTTGGTCCAAAATCTGGAAATGATTGGGGATCCTTTTTTATCTTTATCTTTAGTGATTCATATTCTCCTCTCCTAACATCTGCAAGGTTTTTTCTTTTAGGTGTTGTAGCTGCTTTTTCGTATAGATATACAGGGATTTTAAGATTTGCTCCTATTTGTTTTCCAAGCTGATTCGCATATTTGATACATTCTTTAAAAGTAATATTTTTAATTGGAACTAAAGGGATTACATCTGTTGCTCCAATTCGTGGATGTACGCCTTTGTGTTTATTGAGATTTATATGGTTTGCTGCTGTTTTAGTTGCTTGAAAAGCTGCTTTGACGACTTGCTCAGGTGTTCCAATAAAAGTGATGACTGATCTGTTGTGATCTTTATCACTTTGTACATCAAGAATTTTTATATTTTT
>CAZIXI010000346.1:0-2612 GCA_964543115.1 uncultured bacterium | reverse complement strand
CATGGCGAAATTGGGGAAAAGATTATGAAGAAACTGGGATTATTTATTGTTGCGTTTAGCTGGAGTCTTTCTTTGCTGGCGGCAATTCCCGAAGAGGTGGTCAGTTCGTTTAATGCCGGGAATTCTCTCTATCAGGAAGGTCAGTATGAACAGGCGATAAAAAAATATGATCAATGTCTCAAGCAGGGATATGTTTCCGGTCCGCTTTATTATAATATGGGTAACTGTTATTTTAAATTGGGCAGGTTAGGGAAAACCATTCTTTCTTATCGCCGGGCCCAGCAGTTGACCCCGAGTGATCCGGAATTACAGGCCAACCTTAATTATGTGACTACACTGCTGGAAGATAAAATATCAGCTTCGCGGAAATCTTGGTTTCTAAAGAAGATCAACAGCTTGCTGAATATGTTTTCTCTTGGTAAA
Organism: uncultured bacterium; assembly: GCA_964543115.1. GTDB lineage: Bacteria > Auribacterota > CAZIXI01 > CAZIXI01 > CAZIXI01 > CAZIXI01. The sequence goes on along the minus strand of CAZIXI010000346.1, from coordinate 2,189 downwards.
TGGACTGGTTTTGCGGTTTTCATCTGGCTTTTGCTCATGGGATTATGGCTGGCGGCGATCTTTGTCCCGAGAGTAAGAAAGATTGCCCGCAGGGTAATGATTGTTCTAACTATTTTGTTTATCATTTCACTGGCCAGTGCAATAGTTATTTATAACCGCCACTCTGCTCCTGCGGCAATTATCTTGGTTAAGGAAGTGCCGGTATATTATGGCCCTTCCGAAGGGGATGTAGAGGCCTTTCTCTTGCATGAAGGGACAGAGGTCAAAATCAGAAAACAGCAGGCAGGCTGGTATCAGATTCAGCTTCCCGATGGTAAGTCCGGGTGGTTATCTGGTAGGGCCGCGGAAAAGATATAGTTCCTTCTGGTTGCCTGCCTTTTGCACTTATTCCGTAAAAAAAAGCAGCTGTTGACTTTGGCCGGAACTTTAATGTATATTATGGTGCGGTTTCCGGGCCCATAGCTCAATCGGTTAGAGCATCTGACTCATAATCAGGTGGTTCTAGGTTCAAGTCCTAGTGGGCCCATAAATACCGTTATTCGTTTTACGTTACTCGTTACTCGTATTCGTTGAGTGCTGTTTTAGACAAGTATAGCTAGCTTATGCCCAAGAGGAAACGAGAAACGAAAAACGACTAACGAGAAACGGCTTTTAGGGCTCGTGGCTCAGTGGCTTAGAGCATTCGGTTCACATCCGAGGGATCGGAGGTTCGAATCCTCCCGAGCCCATACTTTAAAAAGGAAGTAGCTGATATAATCTTAAGATTACGATTTTAGAAGGGAGTTTGATGCAGAAGGATATAAAGATTTTATTGGAGATTCAGGAGCTGGATATGACGATTCGGGCCTTTGCCAGAGAGATTGAGCAGGCGCCGCGGGATCTAAATACTGCCAAAGAAAATGTGGAGCAGATGAAGGTCAGGTTTGCTGAGGGGAAGGAAAATTCTAAAAAACTCAAGGTGATACGGAAAGAGCTGGAAATAGATCTGGATAGCCAGGGCGAAGAGGTTAAGAAATATGAAATGCAATTAACCAAGGTAAAGACAAATGAAGAATATAAAGTCCTCCAGAAACAGATCACGGATCTTAAATTTAAAAGCAGCTTAAAGGAAGATAAGATCCTGGAGCAAATGGAGCAAATAGAAAAGGCTACTGGGGATGTGAAGAAGCTGGAGCAGGAAGTAAGTCAAGCTCAGGAGCAATTAAAGCAGAAAGAAAAAGAGGTAGCTGCCAGGGTAGAGCAATTAAAGGGCCAGCGCGCAGAGAAAGAAAAAGAAAAAGAGCAGCTGTTGTCTCAGGTTTCCGTGGAGCTTTTAGATACCTATGCCAGGATATTCAACAATAAGACGGATCGGGCCTTAGTTGCCATAAATAATAAGACCTGCGGCGGCTGCCATATGAAATTACCGCCTAATGTGATTAATGAAACAAAGAAGGGCCATAGAGTGATTCTCTGTGAGAATTGCGCCCGGATCTTATATTGGTCCGAATAACGCAAGCAGGTGAGATGAGTGAGGAGAAATTAGTTTTCTATATTGATGGCGCTTCGCGCGGCAATCCCGGTGAGTCTGGTGTCGGTATTGTTATGTGTGATGCGGATAAACGGAAAATCCAAAATTATCACAAATATATCGGCAGGGCCACGAATAATGTCGCTGAATATTTAGCGCTCATTATCGCCTTACAGGAAGCGATTAAGGTCAAGGTCCGGGAAGTTACTGTTTATTGTGATAGTGAGTTAGTGGTCCGGCAGGTGAATGGCCGCTATCGGGTTAAGGATGATAAACTGAAACAGCTCTATATTCTGGCTAAAAATCTTATTGAATATTTCAAAGAATTTAAGCTAGAGTATATTGAGAGAGAAAAGAATCAACAGGCCGATAAATTAGCAATGCAGGCTGTGAGGAAAAAGAAATAGATTTTCGGGCAGTCTATAGCCATTCATCTAATGGCAGTCCCGCGAAGCGGGGCAGGCCCAGATGGTCGTCCCGCCCTTATATTTATATCGGGGCGGGGAGGAAAGTCCGGACTCCAGAGGGCAGGATGTCCTCCCGGCGTATAATGTCGGGGGGAATCGTCAGTAGCTGCTGGCGGTATGGAAAGTGCCACAGAAAATATACCGCCCCGACTTGTCGGGGTAAGGGTGAAAAGGTATCCTGGAGAGCGACAGGATTATTTCCCGAGGCGTCG
>CAZIXI010000345.1:0-2626 GCA_964543115.1 uncultured bacterium | reverse complement strand
ATGATGGCAGCAACTGGACTGCGGTTGGCGGCACGTCAAATGATATCACGAGAAAAAATACCCAGACCGAAGTAAATAGTTATTTGCCTGATTTCGTTACAGATGTCGGTACTGGTGACATCTATTTTAAGGCGTTTCTGTCCAGTGATGGATGGCAAAGTCTGGAATTGGATTATATTAGTGTTACCTATAATGCGGTAGCTAAAACCCCTGCCGTTTCAGTGGATAGTACGAGTCGTAACCCGGGATTAACAGGCAATACATATGATGGACTGGGTACACATTCGTCCAGCAGTTGGGCCATTACAACGAATAATACAAATCCGGGCGGTGGGGGGACGGTTGTCTGGTCCAAGAATGATGACTCCACAAATAAAACATCAATAACCGTAAATACATCAAACGGCACATTTGCCGGCGCCTTGAGCGGGAAGACCTTACTGGCAGCCAATACAACCTATTATGCCTGGGTGCAGTATACTAATGCCGGTGGTGATTCTGCCTGGTCCAGCTCAGATAGTACTACCACCGTGGCCAATACTGTTCCCTCAACACCTACTAATTCATTACCCTCTAATGGCAGTACTAATCAAGCCCTTAATCCCACTTTGACATCAAGCAGCTATTCTGATGCTAATGGAGATGCGCACAGTGCTTCTGATTGGTATTTGTATGAGTCCAGTGACGGTTCCGGAACGGCGATCTGGTCAAAAACCGATGACAGTACCAATAAGACATCAATTGCGGTAAACAGCACTAACGGCACATTTGCCGACACCCACAGCGGCCAAACGAAACTAAAATCCCATACCACCTATTCTTTCAAACTGCGGCACGAAGATGATCAGACAAGTGGCTCTTCCAATTATTCTTCGGCTACTTCTTTTGCCACCGGAAATACCACTCCTTCCACAAGTACTATTTCTGATCAGACCCTAACAGAAGATACGACAGCAACCGCTAAGTTCGATCTGGATGATTATTTCGCGGATACGGACTGGAACGATGATGACAATTTTACTTATTCCGCAATTGACGACTGGACTTCCGGCACAATGACGATTAATGCTGACGGCACGGTAGATTTTGTGCCGGACAGTAATATTACAGATGGTGATGCGGTGGCCTTCCGGGCCACAGACGGAGGAGGGGAAACGGTTGATTCCAATGCTCTAAACGTCGACATTACCGCAGTGAATGATGCCCCGGTGTTTGCCGGCACCATAGCCGATCAGTCCTGGACCGATACCACGGCCAAAACAATCGACTTAAGTGAGTATTTCAGTGATGTGGACGCGGGTGATACGCTAACCTATAGTACTGGTGCCGCTACGGCAACGGCCAATGTGACTGTTTCTATAAGCGGTGCTGTTGCCACGCTGACCCCGGCCAGTGACTGGTATGAAGGGGCAGCCGCAGAAAGTATCACTTTTATAGCCACAGACAGTGTAGGAACAACAGCTGAGTCAAATACGGTGGCCCTCTCAACCAGTATCCCAGAGCCGGATGACGGCGGTACGGACACGGACAATGACGGGATACCGGACAGCTGGGAAGAGGAATACGGACTTGATCCGGCTGATCCGGACAGTGCTGAAACGGATACCGACGGAGACGGTAAAACCAATCTGGAAGAATACAATGCCGGCACCGATCCGACGGATAATGAAAGTACTTTCAAAGTTACTGATATAGAAGTCTCCGCGGAGAGCGGGGTGGAGATGGGATTTCCTACAAGTACGGGCAGATATTACCGGATTGAATATAGTGATGATTTAACAACCTGGATATTGGCAGCCACTATTGAAGGTACGGGCTCAAGCTATTCATTCACTGATGACGGTACCCTTACGGGGGGTGATCCCCTGTCAGCAGGAGTCACCAGCAGATATTACCGTATAGTGCCCAGTGCTACTGATCCTGGTTTAGCAACCGGAACGATAGTGGAATCACCGGTTAAACACAGTTGGTACGCGGCTGAAGGTTATACGGCCGGGGATTTTTCTGAATGGATACTGATAATGAATTCTGAAGATCAAGACGCTGAGGTGACCTTAACCTGTATGCTGGAAGATGGCTCCACCAAGGAAAAAACCATAATAGTGCCGGCCGCCGGCCGTTATTCCGTGGCGGTAGATGAAATAGTGCCGGGGGCGGCGGTAGCGGTTCAGGCACAGGCAGCGGAGGGCCAGGGTATCATAGTGGAACGGTCAATGTACTGGCGGAGCGGCCTGGGCGGACACAGCAGTTCCGGGGTGGCTGACCCGGCGCTTGGCTGGTATCTGGCTGAGGGCTGTACCAGCGGTGTGTTTGAAACCTGGATTTTAGTTATGAATCCCAACGATACCGCGGCTGATGTGCTGATAACGTTCATGAAGGATAACGGAGAAACGGTGAATAAGAGAATCACTGTTTTTGCCAACAGCCGCTATACGATCGGAGTGGATGAAATAATTCCTGATGCCTCAATGTCAACAAAAGTGCGGTCATTAAACGGTGTGAAAATCATTGCCGAACGGGCGATGTACTGGAGCGGCGGATCAGTGGAGCAGGTGGGCGGTCATTGTAACCGCGGGGCGACGGCGCCGGCAAATACCTGGTATCTGGCCGAAGGATGCACTTCCGG
>CAZIXI010000344.1:0-2705 GCA_964543115.1 uncultured bacterium | reverse complement strand
TGTATTTTTTCTATAAACGCGCGGAAAAGGCCTCCTTGGATAAAGGGATTAAGATTGAAGAAGGAGATTTTAAGTATCCCGGCCCGCGGCCACAGAGCAAAGAAAGCGGGATTATTCTTTTAGCTGACGCCTGCGAGGCAGCAAGTAAAACGCTTGCGAAACCGACACCGATCAAGATTAAAGATTTAGTAAAAGAAATCGTGGATGAGAAATTAGTTGACGGGCAATTGGAGGAATGCGGCCTGACCCTTAAGGATGTCAGTATTATCAGGGATCGGTTTACGCATATCCTGACTGGAATGCTGCATAAGCGGATTGAGTATCCGGACAAGAAAAAGAATGGAAATAGCAGTGGATAGTTCTTTTGCGGTGCCGGCAGTACCGGAGTTTTTTTTAAGTGAAGATCAGAGTAAATAATCAGCAGAAAATAAAAATATCCAGATCAAAATTGCAGGAATTGATTAGATATGTCCTGGCCCAGGAAGGGGTGAACGACCAGAAAACAGAGATAAGTGTTCTCTTGGTGGATAATGCCAGGATCAGAGAGCTGAACAGGAAGTATTTGGGGCATAACAGGATTACTGATGTAATAAGTTTCCGGATGAAAGACGGCCCTTTTAGTAAGGTTCATCCGGAAATTCTTGGAGATGTAATTGTCAGCGTGGAGCAGGCCAGGAGTCAGGCAAAGAAGTATAAGCATCGTTTTCAGGAAGAATTCTGGCTCTATATTGTTCATGGGGTCCAGCACCTGCTGGGTTACGTGGATAGTACTTCGCGTAAAGCAATAATGATGAATAAGCGCGGGGAAGAATTGTTGCGGAGCTGGTTGGGGAAGACAAGAAAGAAAGTTTAATAATCCAATTATTTATAATAAACCACAGAGAACACAGAGTACACAGGGGATTAAAAAAAGAATAAAACTCTTAACGTTTTTTTAGCCTTGTGTGTGTTGTAATTTCTATTTATTTATTATTTGAAATTTAACTCTGTGAACTCCGTGTTCTCCGTGGTTTAAATATTATTTCAATAATATTTGGAGTGACAAATATGCTGGCAAAAATAAGGAATTATATTATAACGGGTTTAGTGGTTCTCCTGCCGCTGGTTATCAGTATCTGGCTGATTAGCTGGTTGTTTGTTACCCTTACCGATATTATCCTGCGCTGGCTGCCGGTTGAGTTGAGTGCGCATCCGCTGGGGCAGTTGGGAGTGCGTTTGATTATACCGATTGGCTTGTTGATCGTGCTGGCGCTGGTAGGGATAATTGCCAGAGTTGTGTTTGTGAATAGAATCTTCAGTCTGGGAGAGAAACTGCTTGTTAAGATACCTCTCTTTAATAAGGTTTATGTAACGGTAAAGCAGATCAGCCACGCAATTATGTCCAGCAAGAAGACGTTGTTTAAGCATGTGGTTTTGATTGAGTATCCCCGGAAAGGCCTGTATTCAATAGGTTTTGTTACATCCCGGGCCAAGGGTGAGGTGCAGGCAAAAACACGCGATGATGTGGTTAATGTTTTTGTGCCGACAACCCCTAATCCGACAAGCGGGGTGCTGGTTTTTGCCCGTCCGAAAGAATTAATTGAGCTGGATATGAATGTGGAAGACGGATTGAAACTGCTCATTTCCGGCGGCGCGGTTACTCCGAATCATATTTCTGAGCAGCAGAGAGAGGCGAGCTGAGCGAGCAAAGCTCGAGGGGAAAATGGCCAAGTGGGATGTTAAACAGATAGAATATGTAGCCCGATTAGCCCGGCTGGATCTAAGCCCGGCGGAAAAGGAAAAGTTTTCCCGTCAATTAGGCGAGATCACAAAATATATCGAGAAGCTCAATCAGTTAGATACCACGCAAATAGAACCTACCGCTCATATCCTGCCTTTGCAGAACGTCTGGCGCCGGGATGAAGCGCAGGATTCCCTGCCGCGAGAAGACATAGAGCGTATTATGCCTGACTCTCATGACGGTTTTTTTAAGGTACCGCCGGTGTTAGACTAGCAGAGCTTGACCGTGAGCGGAGCTCGAGATGAATCTTAATAAGCAGACAATACATAAATTGAAAGAACAGCTGGCTGCGGGCCGAGTCAGCAGTGTTGATATCCTTAAAGATATCCTCGCGCAAATAGATAAAACGGAAGAAAAGGTTCATGCCTATATTGAAATTGACCGGGAACGGTTATTAAAGGATGCCGCGGCGGCTGATCAAAAGATTAAACAGGGCGATAAGGGAAAGTTATTGGGTATTCCTGTTGCCGTTAAAGATAATATTTGCCAGCAGGGACGAAAAACCGGTTGTGCTTCCCATATTTTAGAGGGATTTGTTTCCCCTTATCAGGCAACAGTGGCCGATAAGTTATTGGCCGAGGGAGCGGTGATTATTCCCCGGGCGAATATGGATGAATTCGCCATGGGTTCCAGCACAGAAACATCCTTTTATGGCGTTAGCAGAAATCCCTGGGGCCTGGATCGCGTACCCGGCGGGTCCAGCGGGGGATCATGTGTGGCGGTGGCGGCGCGGGAGGCAATTGCCGGGATTGGTTCTGATACCGGCGGATCGATCAGGCAGCCGGCTTCACTTTGTGGAGTGGTGGGGATGAAGCCTACCTATGGCCGGGTATCGCGTTACGGATTAATTGCCTTTGCTTCCTCCTTAGATCAAATAGGTCCGATTACCAGGGATGTTACTGATTGCGCGTTGTTGCTGGAAGTG
>CAZIXI010000343.1:0-2719 GCA_964543115.1 uncultured bacterium | reverse complement strand
CCACCGGATTAATATGGAGATGGGCGAAGATATCAGGGAATGGCTATCCGGACTGCCGGGAGATACAGACACAGCAACAGAAACTCCGCTTCCTCTTAAAAACGCGCTCGCCGTCGCCAGAATGGCCCAGCAGGCAATACCGCTTTTACTTATTCTACTCCCGCAGACCGACACAGAAAAGAGCCGCCAACTGCACGAACGTTTTGACTTGATCAACTCTGCCCTCTGCTACTGCCTCTTTCAGGCGGAGCTGTTGCTAAAGGACCCAGCCACCAAAACCGATCCTTTCTTTATGGAAACCATCACCTGGCTGGAACGCGAAACCAAGTCCCTGCTATAAGAACTAATGGAATTATCTCAACAAGCCCAAGGAGAAGGAAGAATAGAAATAGCAGAAGAACCCACCGCCACCGCCACCAGCATCTAGCCCAAATTTAACAGTTTGATCTTCCCTTGACAAGTAATGGTAGAATATGGTATTATTTTAATGTAAGATAAAGAGAGAGATTTTAATAAATTTATGCTAATAACCCCTACGGTTTCGACCTAGGGTGCGGGGCTACGAAAGTAGCCCCTGTTTTTATACATGAAAAGAACCTACATTTATGTTGACGGCTTCAACTTATATTACGGGGCCTTAAAAAACTCTCCATATAAATGGCTAGATTTAAAATCCCTATTTCAGAAGCTCCTCAGTAAAGATCATAATATACTAGCCATTAAGTATTTTTCAGCTCTTGTCTCCGGCAGGAAAGATCCTCAAAAACCGACACGTCAAAACACATATCTGCAAGCGCTAAAAACATTTACCTCAGAAATTTCAATATATTATGGACACTTCCTTTCTAACGTTGTAAAGGCTCCTCTTGCACATCCCGTCGGAAAGAAAAAAATGATAGAAATAATTAAAACGGAAGAAAAAGGATCTGATGTGAATCTTGCAATTCAATTTCTCAATGACGCCTGGTTGGATAAATATGATTGTGCGGTGTTAGTTTCAAACGATAGTGACCTGGCAGCATGCTTAAATCTTGTCAGATTACAACACAAAAAATTAATTGGAGTAATCTTTCCCGGGCATTCCCACCCCTCTAAGCCGCTAACGGAACAGGCACATTTTATTAAACATATTCGCAAAAAAGCTTTGTCTCTATCCCAATTACCCACTCCTATCCCAGGCACCAACATACATAAACCTGAAGCCTGGCAAACAGCCTAATATCAAAATCTGTTCTTTTATTTTTATATCACCGTCTCCTATAAAAGCAATAATCAAGGATCCGACCACTAAAACCGATTCTTTTTTCCCAGAGACCATCACCTGGCTGGAACGAGAAACCAAGGCCCTGCTAAAAGAACTAATGGAATTATCTCAACAAGCCCCAGGAGAAGGAAGAATAGAAATAGAAGAAGAACCCACCGCCACCGCCACACCCCAGAAATCTTGCACAAACTGTGGCAATTTACTCCAGGCATCCTCTACTGCAGCCTGTTGTTGCAAGCGGAGCACAGCCAGGTACTTACCCAATCTCCTAACCGCCAGCCTTTTTTCTTCCTCCCGCAATGAACCGCTGATAATATCTATTATATCACTCACTTCGGCTTCCGTGTCTGCCATTGCTGCCAACTCTTCTTTTTCGACTGCCCCGTCAATCATCATCACTTGCAACAATTGCCACGAGAGGAGCCTGTCCTTATTTGCACTAGCCAAAGTACTCATAATCCCCTCTACTTCCGCTTCGTCGACACCTAAGGCCTTGGCAATTGTATCAAAACCAAGTATCTCCTCCATCAACACTAACACCCTATTAGCCGCCTGAGCACCAAACTGTTCCCGCAAGAAAAACAAAATATTTCTATATCCTCTAATTGGTCCTCGCCCTTCATTAACGGCCGGAATATTGATAACCATCTCTATTGCCCTGATTAAATCTTCCCGCGGCATTTGTTCGATAGAAGAAAAGATCAATCTTCTGGCTTCTTCCTGAATCTGCCAGTTATCGCTACTCTGTCTTAACGCCCGGTAAGCGACATTTAGATTATATTGTAATTCATAATCGGTGAGAACTCTTTCACCGGCAGGGAGCTCCAATTTTCTATCGCGTATTCTCCGTTCCGCCTCTTCATTGATCGCGTAAACACTTAGCCCTTCGGCAGTAAACTCCACCATATTCCATTTAAGAAAAATATTACCTAAGAAATAATGCCTTCTTGCTAAGGCCTTTCTCTTCATCATTTCATAGAGACTATATGATCTTTCAGGATTTACCTCAACCCTTATCCGGCGGCCGCCGTAATTCATGTTAAATTCAAAATAGTTATCAACTGGATCCGCGCAAGAGACTATTATATTTATTTCAATATCATCTTTCTCTACAGGTGCCTGACCGAGTAATATCCGATATACATCACTGCCCCCAAGGTATATTCTCAGACCTTCTCGATCTTGGGGCTTGAGTTGTTCCAGTAACGCCTGATATAGTTGTTGATAAAAATTAAGCCATTCCATTTCTGGCTCTCCGGCCTCAGACCACTGCCTTGTATCCACTCTTTTTTGATAGAGTCCTTGATCTTGAGTCATTTTTACCTGTGCTGCTGCCGGCAGAGCCACAAACCTGGCTTTAGCGACATCATCCGCTCTTTCACGGAAAGACTCTTCAAACTAGGAAATGATTTCCGGCAGATCTCCCCTCATTATATCTTCCAATGCACCCCTGAT
>CAZIXI010000342.1:0-2760 GCA_964543115.1 uncultured bacterium | reverse complement strand
TTTTTCAACGCCGTGCTTCAGGGTCATCTGCGACATCGGACAGCCGGCGCAGGCGCCGGTGAGCTTTACCTTTACAATATTTTCAGGAGTAACTTCCACCAGCTGAATATTGCCGCCATGGGCCACGAGCCAGGGCCGGATATCGTCTAATGCTTTTCTTACTTTCTCTTCCATGATTTACCTCCGCTTTCTAGGAAAAAATCCAGGTAGAGAGATATCTCTCCCCGGAGTCCGGTAATATGACAACGATCAATTTATCTTTATTTTCTTTTTTGCGGGCAACCTCTATTGCCGCCCACATTGCCGCGCCGGAAGAAATACCGGTCAGCAGCCCTTCTTCCCGGGCCAGTTTCCTGGTTGTTTCAGCGGCCTGCTCATCAGAAACCTGGATTATTTCATCAATCATATCTTTCTGCAGTACAGCTGGAATGAATCCCGCGCCTATTCCCTGAATCTTATGGGGACCGGCCGTTCCGCCGGCCAGAACGGGTGAACCGGTTGGCTCGACAGCGACGGCCCGGAAATCACTCTTTTTCTCTTTCAGGGCCGTGGTTATTCCGGTAATTGTTCCGCCGGTGCCAACGCCGCTTACCAGGATATCTATCTTGCCGTCAGTGTCACGCCAGATTTCTTCCGCTGTCTGCTGACGGTGAATTTCGGGATTAGCCGGGTTTTTGAATTGCTGCGGCATAAAGGCGCCGGGGGTGTTAGCGAGTAACTCTTCCGCCTTTTTTACCGCTCCGCTCATTCCTTCCGCTCCCGGCGTGAGAACTACTTCTGCGCCGAAAACCTCCAAAAGCTGGCGACGTTCAACACTCATGGTGTCCGGCATGGTGATTATCAGACGATACCCTTTCGCCGCGCAGGTAAAGGCCAGGCCAATGCCGGTATTGCCGCTAGTCGGCTCAATTATTATTGCTCCTTTTTTGAGTAAACCTTTTCTTTCCGCGTCTTCAATCATGGCCACTCCGATCCTATCCTTAACGCTGGCTTGCGGGTTGAAAGATTCTAATTTTGCCACGATTTTTCCGGGCAGGCCTGCTGCCAATTTGTTGATTTTCACCAGGGGGGTATTCCCCGTTAATTTTGTTATGTCCGTGGCAATTTTGCCCATAGTCTCCTCCTTCTTCATTATAGCTGAAAGATTGGTTTTAGCAGTTTCTTCTTCTTCCTCTCTTTTTCGAGTATATCCTTAAGGGAGATTGATTCCAGCATCGCGGATATTTTTTTCTCCAGCTCCGACCAGATATCCCTGGTGCTGCAGTCGCCGGACCGGGTACATTGTGAAGGAGCTGTTATACATGCCGACGGGGCCAAAGAACCTTCCAGTGTTTCTAAAATATCTTTTAGGGCGATCTTTTCCGGTTTCCTGGCCAGACTGTAACCGCCGTGGGCACCGCGAACAGCCTTTACCATGCCGGCAGATTTTAACAGCCTGATCAGGTGCTCCAGGTAACGTTCTGATATTTCCTGGTTCCTGGCAATGCGTTTAAGTTGTACCGGCCCATTGCCCTGTTGCAGGGCCAGTTCCAGCATTAATCTTGTTCCGTAACGTCCTCTGGTAGATAATTTAATCATAGGACTGCTTTTGAAATCTCCAATTCGTTAACAATAAGTTGAGCAACCTTCTTGCCGCTGAGCAGCATTCCGCCGAATACCGGACCCATGCGCGGTGCCCCAAAAATGGCGTTGCAGCACATACCGGCGGCATATACACCGGGGAAAATCTCCTTAGTGTTTTCCATAATCATTCGTTCGCCAACCTCGGCCCACATGGGTTTTTCTCCCATTATTTCGCCGGTTTCTGTCTTTAGCCGGCAGCCGCTTTTTCGCTGGATGATATTGGCTATTTCCGCCGCGTGTCCGGTGGCATCAATTATGTATTTGGCCCTGATGGTGATGGGATCGACATGCAGTTTGGCCAGTTCTACCGCGCTCCAGTTGATGACCAGGCCGTTGACCCTGTTTTCGGTAAGCATGACATCTTCCACACTCATTAAATTAAATATTTTTACACCGGCCTTAACTGTTTGTGCGCAAAGGGAGGTTACCGTTTCAATGGAATCTGCGCAAAAATAGTCATTTTCAAATCCGGTTGTTCTGATGCCGAATTCAGCAAGGATTTCTTTGCCCTCTTCTTGGACGACAATTTCGTTAAACATGATTCCTCCGCCCCACATGCCGCCGCCAATGGAAAGCTTTCTTTCAAAAAGTACAACTTTTTTTTGTTTTTGCGCCAGGTAATAAGCGGCGGTCAGTCCTGCCGGGCCGCCGCCGGCAATGGCCACATCACAGTCTAGGCTCTCCAGCAGTTTTGCTGAAAATTTCTCCACGATAGCCCGCGATATTTTAATGTCATCTAAACTCATACATATCTCCTTTTCGTTAGCAGTCCGTTAATTCCTATTGATTAAGTGGGGATTGTATTAAATCAGGGGTATTTTGTCAAATATTATTTTACGGCGACCTCCGAATATTGTGTCTAGCTACCAGTTCATAGTCCGGGGATGTGAACTGGCAGGTATTGAATCAGCAGAAGTTGGCGGCGGGGATATTAGGTTTCTTCTCCCAGTCCCAGGCCGGGGAAAGACATCTTCTTATAATCGGCGGGTAATTCAAAGAGGGAATCACTAATCCCGTCAGTTTTAATATTTGTGTATTCTGTGGTCATTTTTCCCAGCGGACTTTGATAGACCATTTTAATCAGGTAATCCAGCTTTTTTGAGTACCACTGGGTCATCTTACCAAGATTAGTATCAT
>CAZIXI010000341.1:0-2764 GCA_964543115.1 uncultured bacterium | reverse complement strand
GCTCTCTGCTTTCACGGCCCTGAGTTCTTCTTTCGTAATTTCCGCCGGCAATCTGTTTTGCTTCCCTTACCAGATTGATAATAGATGCCGCCAGCCGGCGAGCGATCAAATAACCGATCCCTAAAGAAGAAATACTAACAATAATCAGGGCCTTTATCTGGAAAAACGCCACATCGCTCGTGGGCTTTGACAGGCGGGCCAAACAATACAAAAAAAGGCTCAGCGGCAACAGAGACATAAGCAGGAAGGAAAAGGTAAGTTTAGAGAGGAAATTTAGTTTACGAAACGGTATTTTTTTCTTCATAGAAAATGACTGGCAAATGGTTATAAAAAACAATTCACAATTTAATTATATGTTATCATATTCCTGCTATTATTTATATCATTTTTACGCTATACTAACGGTAAATTCAAGATTAATTCAAGATTGAAAGGATGGCTGAAGTATGCAAAAAGAATTCTTAGGTTTTCATTCGGAATGGAACATGGGCAGTCCGGGCGGTTGGGATTACCAGCGCATGGCCCAGGAAGTGGGCAAATTTGCCTGGGAGAGGATAAGGCAGGCCTCTGGGATTGATGTGCAACTGGATTTTGATAATGATATCCTTAACCCCGTGCCGCTTTTTGCCCAGACCATTTTACGCGCCCATGAAATAAATTATGGTAAAAGCAGCCCGTTTGTTGTGTTAGTGGCGGAAAAAGAAACCCTGGAAAAAGTGGGCGAAAATATCAGGTTTGTTAAGTATCTAAACAGTCTGCACGGAGTTAAGGACGCACTCACCGATCCCAGCCGGCTGGAGCAAAAAAATGGCAATGTTTATTTTAATGGTGATAAAGTAACAGTCATCTTTCAGGATTTTAACAATAATGTAATTGCCGCCTTAAAAAAAGACAACGACCTTAGCGGGCTGCTGAGAGCGATAGAGCAGGGCATCGTAGTCAATCCCAGAGGAACAGAACCTATTGGTGTAAAGGGCGTGTTTGAAGCGGTAACCGGAGAATATAAAGATAAAATGTCGGTCACCACCGCCGGCCGCACCCCCTGGACCAGACAGTTTTTCCCGCGAAAAACTACTGGGCCGGACGGAAAAGAGATAGCTGATTTAGTAAAATGGGTGAAAGATAATTGGGCCGGGATTATATTAAAGCCGGTTCACGGCCATTCCGGTAAAGGGATCATTATCGGCTTTATGGAGCCGGAAATAGATAAATCTATCGACCGGGCGCTGGCCGCCGGTCATTATATTGTGCAGCCGCTGGTGCCGGTGGATTTGTGGGCGGAAGAATTCCCCTGGTTGGACAGAGAGAATAAAAAAGTGTTTCTAAAGAAATGGCAGACAGATTTTCGTTGTTTTATAACCGATAAGGGCCCGATCGGCTTTGTCACCCGGTTTGGCGGCATCCCCACAAATGTGGGTTCCGGCGGCGGGATTCAGAGTACGGCAATATTGCGTTCGTCTATACCGCTGGCTGAAGCCATTAAAAAAGTTAATGAAGCGATTATCGGTTTGGGTTATGAGTTTATCAGTGAGCTGCAGGAAGAGATCGATAAGAAATCCCTCGCTATCGGCAACATTTATATGTTGGGCCCGATCATGTGCACCTTACGGCCGCGCATCCTTACCGACGACTACATAAAACAGATCTGGACCTACGGCCAAAACCTCTGGCAAGACGCCTTAACCTTAGAGGATTTGTGGCTTAACGGCAAGCTCAACGAATTTGTCCAGATCCCCGAAGAAGAAGAATCTATTGCGCGTTTGGCCCCCTGGCGCGGAAAACCCGCAATAATCGCCTCCGACGGCCTGTTCAGCTTCCGCTAATTAGAAATTATAAGTATAATTACATTCCTCTCATTACTTTTGTGATGTTTACATCCTATTGTCAAATCCGCCCTAAGAATCCTGAACGCTAACACATTGTAACGCATGAACATATAGCTTCAGGTATTTTGGCATAATAATTGCTCATTTATTTGTGAGTCACCGACTAGACGACAAAGGCAAACCTTGAGAAATCAAGGGACGCAAAGTCCCGCCCTTTTATTATATGAGTTAACAACTTGTTAAGTAGGTATCCCGGCAGTTATAGGCAAAGAAGATTTTATGGTTCCGTAAGAGAAAAGGGCGGGACAAAGCTACAGGATCCCGACTTGTCGGGAAAGCCGGGCTGCCGAAACTGGTAGTTCGGCTTTTTTATTTGTTAAGCGCGTTTAACAAATGGAGATACATGAATACTTTCTGTGTAAAAATCAGATTGGTTTTGCGAATAGTAACATTTTTGTTGGTTGTTACTTTCCTATCTTCAAGTGCTGCTATTGAACAGAGAACCGGGCAGTCGTTTATTGCTCCGGGTTCTTTATTCAAATCGCCAGTTCCAGCCGCTGCTGGAAATTCTCTTGCTGCGCAAACAAACTCAAGAAATTTACCTGCCCAGATACGATTTGCCAGAGTGTTGCAAGCGGGAGAAGGATTGGAGTACGTAGATGAAGGGCACGAATTATTGAGGATCAATACTGCAGTAGCAGATGATTTCGATTTAAAGGCAGAATTACAGGAACTGTTTGAGCGGGTGGAGGCAACACCCATGCCCCGGGAAATCAAAACAATAATCATCGGGATCCGCGACACCTTATTGCAGGACGGCTATACATTCAAGATCTTTAAGGCGGAGGGCTTTATAGACGGACCAGATTCCTTTGCCTTCAGTGGAGAGCATACGGATTGTGACAAAGCGGTTAAACGAATACTGTTGGCAGATGAAG
>CAZIXI010000340.1:0-2783 GCA_964543115.1 uncultured bacterium | reverse complement strand
ACAATATAAAATGTTACGATGTTTTTCGTTACGATGTTTTTCGTAATATAAATTCAGGAGGCTGATTATGAATCCTTTCAAATTTGGCAATGTGGTGACAGGTGAATATTTTACCGACCGCAAGCAGGAAATCAATGAAATAATCTCAGAAGTAAAATCCGGTCAACATCTGGTAATAATGAGTCCACGCCGTTATGGTAAAACCAGCCTGGTAAATGAAGCAATGATAGCAAGCAAAATGAGATGGTTAAGAATTAATATGGAATTAATTGCGGATGAAGTAGACTTGGCAAATTATTATGTCCGCAACGCTTTATCATTGAGCAAGTTTGAGATGATAAAAAGCTATTTAAAGAATCTTAAAATACAACCATCTATTCAAATTCAACCGGAAACAGGGGAGTTTTCTGTTTCATTTGCCGCGGACAAAAGAAACATTTCGACTCTTCTTTCTGATAGTTTACAGCTTCCCGAAATTATTGCCAGACAAAAAAAGGAGAAAATAGTAATTGTGTTAGATGAGTTTCAGGATATTCGGCGTATTTCCCCCATGCTGGAACGTAAGATGCGGGGGATATTTCAATATCATCAGAATGTGACTTACATATTTATCGGCAGCCAGGAAAGTATGATTCAAGAGATTTTTCAAAACAGGAAAAACCCGTTCTACAAATTCGGCAGACAAATTACCCTGGCTAAAATAGTAAAATCTGAGTTAGTGGAATTTATTACTAACAGGTTTAATGTAGAAGGATTAAATGCCCGAAGCATTATTGAAGAGGTGTTGGAATTTTCGAATTGTCACCCTTACTATACTCAGCAATTATGTCATGAAATATTCATCTTAGCTGAAGGTGAAAATCCCGGAAAAGAGATAATAAAGAAAGCAGTCGATCAAATTATAAACGAACATCACGCGGACTATTCCAGGTGGTGGAATACGTTATCTAATACGGAAAGGAAAGTCGTTATTGGCATTGCTGCAGGAGATGTTATGGGTCCAACTTCACAAGAATTTATTCGTAAATATGGAATTAGATCAGCTAGTACTTCCGGTAGTATTATTACTAAGTTAACAGCTACTGGAACATTAGTGAGAGAGAAGGGCGGAATAATTAAAATCGAAGATCCTTTCTGGAGAGAATGGATTTTGAAAAGCCGACAAGCTAAATGAAAATCCGAAGTTTCTAAATCTCTAACATCAACGTCTTTACCAGTACATGGCGCGTTCCACAACAATACCCACATCGTTAGTGGAAGTTACCGTCGCGGAAACAGAGCCGCGGATAATCTGATCCACATGCACACTGGTGCGGCTGCGCGCGCCGACGGTATAACTGCGGCTGGCCGTGGCACCGTCATCACGCATAAAATTTATCGTTACACTGGCCGCGCTGCTGCCGGGATTCTGAATAAGGATCCATTCATCAAAACCGCCGCTGGTACAGCCTTCGGCCAGGTACCAGGTAGTTGCCGTTGACCCGGCTGCCGGACTGCAATGGCCGGCACTACCGCCGTCAAAATACATTGCCCGTTCAACAATGATTGTTCCGGTAGCGTTAATCTTTGTGGAAAAAGATGACGAAGGTAAAATATCGTCTACATGCACCGTCACCCGGCTGGAGGGATTGAGTGTACGGGTAATCTGCGTCTGACTTCCATCAGTTTCCATAAAGGTTAAGGTGGCGGTCAGCGTCGCCCAACTGATGGGATTTTGCAGGAGGATCCAGGTATCAAACCCGCCGGAAGTACAGCCTTCGGCCAGGTACCAGGAAAGATCGGAATCAGTTACCCCCATAGAATTATGACAACCGGCCCAATTACCCCAGTACATTGCCCGCTCGGCAACAATCCCGCCGGTGGACTGCACCATAGTGGAAACATCCTGATCGGCCATCACATCATTTAATCTCACCGTTGCCCTTTTCTCCGGATCGATACTCACCGTTGTTACCGCTGTGCCGCCGTCATTATTCATACAGGTAAGTGTGGCCTGCACCGCAGTGGCCCCCGGATTCATCATCAGGATATAGGTTTCGAATCCTCCCCGGGTACACCCCTCGGCAAAATACCAGAGATCATCAGTGGCCGTGGCCCCGCAACTGTCATGACCTGCCCGCCAGTCACTGCCCAAGTACATCGCCCGTTCGGCAATTACCTCCACCCCGTTATTGGATTCTACCTTAGTGGAAACATTCGCGCTGGGCAGATAGGCATCAACACTAATAGAATATCTTTCCTGAGCGCCGATAGAAACATTCTGTAATACCGTGGAGCCGCCCACTTCTTTCATAAAAGTCACATCCACGATTGCCGTGGTAGTATTGGGATTCTGAATCAGGATCCAGGTATCAAAATCACCGCTCGTACAACCCTCGGCCAGATACCAGGTTTCCGCCGCGCTGGTCACCGCCGTACAGGCATGCCCGGCCTTCATTTCGCAGGCCTCTAACTGCTGATAGATATCCATCACCGCGCCCCAGACCCAGTCATAGGGAGTGGGCATCCCGGCAGGCAGGAAATACCAGCCATCGGAAAGTCCGTTCCAGCCGAAATTGAGATGATAGGCGCCGGAACTTTTATACCCGTCGCAGACAATCGAGTGCCGGTAACCGGAATAATAATAACTATCAATATCCAGTTGCGCCGGTTGGCCGTTTTTCATGTTTGACTCCAGCATTGTATAAAAACCACTGGCTGTATAAGCGGACCAGCTGGCAGTTGAATAGCTGAAATCATCCGTAAACGCAGTGGCCACATCCGCCACCACCGCGACGAGTTCG
>CAZIXI010000339.1:0-2789 GCA_964543115.1 uncultured bacterium | reverse complement strand
CTGGGCGGGCTTTGACCAAACAACCTCACCCCTCACCCTGATTGCTTCCGGTAAAGTAGAGGAGTAGAGACTGAATTCTAACCGGACATTAACGGTAAACTTTTCTGTAGATTCAAAGAAAATCCCACCCTTACTGATATTTTTTCCGTAGGCATAAACAAAATGAGGGATGGTTGCCACAGTTCCTTCAGGATCCCGGCAAACAACCAGAAACGTCCGAGGGATACGCGGATCCTTCCTGCGATCCGGACCTTGATATGATTTCTTTTTACCGATTTCCATAACTAATTACCTCGCAAGGCAAAACGTTGTATATAGTTATATTATCATTATTTTAGGGCTCTTGTAAAGGATTTTCTGTAAAAATATTATACTTAATATAAATTTAAATACTTCACCGACGACATTTAATAAAATGGAGCCGAGGGGAGTCGCCCCGCCCTTTGTTGTTAAATAAGAGCATTTTATTTGACTCAAATAAATTGTATTATTCCAAATAGCTACTCTGGTTAAACCACAAAGGGCGGGACAAAAGTGCCCTATCATCATCCACGACATATCGGCACAACGTTATAGCTTTAAAGTAATTCATGGAGCCGAGGGGAGTCGAACCCCTGACCTCATCGTTGCGAACGATGCGTTCTCCCAACTGAACTACGGCCCCATTTCAGTACATAGTGCACAAATATCAGAACTAGATTAAGGGTTAATTTTACACAAATATCCGGGTAAAATACAATTAAAAAATAAATACGTTCTGGGGTTGACGGATTTTGACATGCATGTTATACTAGCGTGGATATAAATTATCGTTAGTGGTCAATTTGAGCAGGTTGGAGTCGGGCCGTAAAAGGAAAGACGTGGTGTTGCCTTCCATGCTTCCTTTCCTGCTCATTCTTCTTAATCTTTAAAGTGAAAATCTGCTGTTTGGACATCGGCACCAATTCTACCCTCTATCTGCTGGTTAAAAAAAACCGTCTTAATCGGCTTACTCCCCTTTATTTCAGCTGCTATCCGACGAGACTTGGGAAATTATTAAAGAAAAAACACCTGCTAAATCTCCGGGCCCAGACACGTACACTAAAGGCAATTAAAGATGCGCTCCAACACGCTAAACTAATGGGCGCACAAAAATTTATTCTCACCGGCACCAGCGCCCTGCGCAAAGCAAAAAACAGCAAAAAATTCTGTCAGAAAGTAAATCAACAAACAGGGTACAAAATAAAAATACTCACCCCGCAAGAAGAGGCGAAAATAACCCTTAAAGCTGTAAGGCATTCATTAAGAGGCAGCTACACCAATGAAATCATTGCGGATATTGGCGGCGGCAGTACGGAAGTGATCATTAAGAAGATTAGTAAAAAACCTAACATGCTAAGCCTCTCTCTCGGTGCTGTTTATCTCACAGAAAAATTCGGCCATGATTTATCGGCTATGAAAAT
The DNA here is from genome assembly GCA_964543115.1 of uncultured bacterium. Classification (GTDB taxonomy): domain Bacteria; phylum Auribacterota; class CAZIXI01; order CAZIXI01; family CAZIXI01; genus CAZIXI01. The sequence goes on along the minus strand of CAZIXI010000339.1, from coordinate 1,347 downwards.
TTATATCAACCGGGAAATCAACAGACAAGTGAGTGAAAAGCAGAAAAAAATGAAATTAATCTGTGTAGGCGGGACAGTGACTACCCTCGGAGCAGTCTTACAAAAAATAAAAAGATACGATCCACAAAAAGTACATGGTTACACAGTCACGCTTAAACAATTGAACAGGACAATAAACAAATTCAGTTCCCTGAGGATACCTCAACGAAAAAGACTCCTCCCTTTCGCTCCCCAACGCGCCGATATTTTTGTTGCCGGCCTGATAATTCTGCAATCTCTTATGGAACGCTTCCAAACAAAAAAATTCACCATCAGCGACCGGGGACTGCTCTACGGCCTAGCACTAACCTAAGCTCTATATCCTTATACACTTCTTAAAACTGCTGATTCCTGCCTGCTTTCTACTTCAAGCAAATCGCTAAAATATTTATGTATTTTATCTAACCAAATCATTTTCAGATAGAGGATGGAAAACGCCTGCTCAAACAGCCAATTTCCTTTTCGCACACCACTATGCTTTTGATAGTATTTTTCCAAAGCATCTTTAATTCGTTGTCTATTCACTCCTAGATTTATATACCTATACGCACTTACATCCAGATCTGGATGATCTCTTGTCATTTCATAATGTCTAATTGAATCAGCAAGGATAAAATCAGTTTTTTCTAATGGGACAACAACCGCTCCATGTGTTTCTACATCAACAGCGCCATACGTATCTTCACCAGCCAGAATTGCCCGCGCAAGTTCTGTCAGTACCGCTAGATGCGATCCACTATCAGTAAAATTGTAAAACTGCCAGAAAAGTTTATCGTCAAATCTTCTTTTTAAATTCTTTTCTCTAATCAGGCCAAAACTAGACACTCTTGTATTGTGCCACATAACTTTTCGATAGGGAGCACCTTCTAATAAACGCAGCAATTCCGCTACCTTTTCTTGAACTATTTCTGCATCATCCCCTCCATGTAAAACCTCAATCATAGCATCTCTAATTTCCTCTTCTTCAAGGCACAATATCTGTTCTTCCTCTGGCAGGAGAGAACCAACGACAGGATTTGTTTCTTCTCTTTTTAGCTGACAGCTGAATGTATAATCACTACCTAAATAACCATTTCCTATTTGAAAGTCAACACCAACCATTCCTTCCCGGCCGTCTTCTCGCAGCAATTTAAACCTTCCTTCTTCAGAATCATAAAAAACCCTATATTCATAAGACAGTTTCCTTAATATCAGCGGATCTATCTCCAATTCCCCCTGGGCATTCACCCTCACCGAAAAATCACTACCAGAAGAAAATGGTTTAACCGGCCTACATCTCCCAGCATCTAATCCTCTTTCTGCATCAAC
>CAZIXI010000338.1:0-2804 GCA_964543115.1 uncultured bacterium | reverse complement strand
TCATCGGCGCCCAAACCCACCACCTTAAAATTAACACTATTACAGGTTATTTTTGCCAGGTGGGCGGCATTCACCTCCATCTGCACCTCTCCGTCCGGTAATTCTCTGATAATACTGAATAGCCTTCTTGCCGGCAAGGTAGTGGTTCCCGACTCAGTTACTTCCACTGGAATAGTATAGCGAATTCCAATATCAAGATCAGTGGTTGTTAAACTTAAGTTTTTCCCTTCAACCGTTAGGGCAACATTGGCCAAAATCGGCAAGGTTGTTTTCGGACTCACTGCTCCCTGAACCTGAGAAATAGCTGACAACAATCTCTGCTTAGGACAATTAAATTTCATAACTGGTTACCTCCCATATAATTATAAGGACAATTAATAACTAATTATTTTATTAAATAATTCTATATAATTCAACTAGTTTTTGACTTTATATTTTTATTGAAAGGCGGTTCTATTAAGCCGTTTTCCGTAATAAATGCCGTAATCATCGCGGCTGGAGTAACATCAAAAGCAGGATTGAATACACGAATATTTTCGGGAGCAATATTAATCCCCTGAATCCGGGTAACCTCAGTTGGTTCACGTTCTTCAATCGGGATAGATTCACCTGTAGGAGTAGTCAAATCAAACGTACTGCTGGGAGCGGCAACATACAAAGGAATTTTATGCACCTGCGCCAGGCAGGCCAGATTATAGGTGCCGATTTTATTGGCGGTATCTCCATTGGCCGCGATACGATCAGCACCAACAATAATCATATCTACCCGACCCTGCCGCATAATACTGGCTGCCATATTATCACAGATAAGGGTACAATTAATTCCGGCCTGTAAAAGCTCCCAACTGGTAAGGCGCGCGCCCTGCAGCACCGGTCTTGTCTCATCCACAAACACATGAAAATCTTTCCCTTCTTCCCGGGCCCGGAAAAATACCGCCAGCGCCGTCCCATAATCCGCTGTGGCCAGCCCGCCGGCATTACAGTGGGTAAGCACAGAACTGCCTTGCTTAATCAGGGCGGAGCCTGAACCTCCTATCCGCCGACAAATATCTTTGTCTTCTTCCAGAATACGCAGCGCCTCCTCTAACAATACATCTTTAAGATCTGCCGGCTCCTTCGCGGAACTATTATCAGTAACTTTTTTCATCCTCCGCAGGGCCCAGAGGAGATTTACCGCCGTCGGCCGGGCGGCAGCTAAATAATCCACTACCTGTGCCAGCTCAGCCTGAAACTCTTCTACTGTTTCCGCCGTCGATTGCCTCATTCCCAGGACAACACCGAAAGCGGCGGCAACACCAATAGCCGGGGCCCCCCGAATCTGCATAGTCTTAATTGCCTGCCAGAGCTCCTCTTTCGTCCGGCAATCCACATACACTAGTTCTGCCGGCAGGCGTGTTTGATCAATTAATTTAACAATTTCGTCTTCCCAATAAATTGTCGGCACCGGCACAACCCACCTCACTTTCAGCTATGCTGCTTAAAGATCAAGAATAATCCCAGAAATAAACCATTATTAAGAATATGGACGGCAATCGCGGAAACCAGGCTGCCCGTATACTCAAAAACAAGGCAAAGTAAAACACCCAAACCTAAAACCGGTAAAAACTGGGCAGTGTTAAAATGCAGCAAAGAAAAAACAACACTGCTTAAAATAGCCGCGCTAAAAACACCAAAATATTTACGCAAAAATTGGTAAATAACGCCCCGAAAAATTATTTCCTCAAAAAACGGCGCGACAAAAACGGCAATAAGCAGCAAATAATTAATATAGGCCGCGCTTTTTTCCGTCTTCAAGATATCAACCAGGGGATGCGGCTCCGGCTGCACGCCAACTGCCGTACAAACAAGCAGACTAATATAGGTCAAAACAGCCATTAGCGGGAAAAAACCAAAATAAAAAAGACTGCCCTTACCAATCGTCGACCACCAGGAACGCCACTTAAACCCCAGGACCGACCAACTCACCTGGTATTTTTCACGCAGTAGCCGGACAACAAACCAGGTAACACCCAGATAAATCACCGTTGTATTCGTTACCCCGGCGATATATCTAAGTTGCTGCTTCGAAAGCCAGCCTGCTTTCCAGATAAAATAATGGCTAAGATAAGAAAAACAATAAAACACAAGCACGAAACAACAGATCTGAATCAGATCGCGGAATACCCAGGGCACCTTAGCCTTAATCTTGCTCTGCCGAAAAAACTTCGGCAGGCGTTCCCAGAAAACAGCAATCAGAATTAAATCAATTAATAGTCCCAGCCCGATCAGCAGGACAACAATCAGGCTCAACCAAAAACTAAGAATAGGATCAACAGCATCCATGAAAAATCCTTAACTACATGACGCAGCTCCGCGTACTCTGTCCGTCCTGTTTCAAGAAAGGTACTATACCTAATATTTTTACCCGGCCGAATTTCTCAATGACAGCAGGATTAGTGCGTTCAGCCGGACCCCGGCGACAAGGACGGGCATAATTGAACACTACACCTTCTACCTGCAGTCCGTGTTTCCGCAAACAATCTATAGTCAGGAGGGTATGGTTAATAGTGCCCAATCCCGGCCGGGCCACAATAACAACCGGTAAGGCAAGGCGTTTGGCAATATCCACCAACTGAACTTTCCTGGTCAGCGGCACCAACAAACCGCCTACCCCTTCAACAACAATAAATTCATGCCTCTTTCGCAAATCTCTGTAAGCCCGCCATATTTTTGCTAACTCAACTTTCTTTCTTGCTAACTTCGCGGCCACAAACGGAGCCAGGGGTTTAGCTAAATAAACAGGATTAATCAAGTTTAAAGAGTCC
>CAZIXI010000337.1:0-2822 GCA_964543115.1 uncultured bacterium | reverse complement strand
ACTTTAGTCAAAGTACCCAAATACGAAAGTGCCCAATTTGCTTGACACTACTTACTAGAAGTAAAAACTGGCGGCGTCCTTAAATGAATGCTATAATTAATATATTGATAAGGGGTGTTATTGAAAACCGTCAAAAAACAAACCACTCAAAGCGGCAAAATATATCCGATTGACTATCAGGAATTCAAGAACCGGGCCCGCTGGCTCTACCGGGGCCGGGCCACAACCATTATCCCCTGCCTGCTGGTCTATATACTAATTGCAACATACGGCAACTTTCTCCCTGACCTCCGCGGACTGCTTACAGTAATTGTCATCGAGCTGCTTCTATACTGCCCGGTAGACCCTGTCTTAAAGAAATTTTATTCCCTCAAAAAAGAAAACCTGTTTTTTGTGATGGTATTATCTATTGATGTGCTGGCAACAACCGCTGCTTTGCATTTTGGGGGCATTCAAGACGCAATGTTTTTTGGCGCAATCTATTTAATCACCATCCTTTTTGCCGGGGTATTTACAACAAGCTTGATTACTTATTTTATCGCGACTTTCGCGGCATTTTGCTTTGGCTTATTAAACCTGCTTGAATATCTGGGAATTATTCCCCATATCTCCACAATCGGAATAACATTTACCGGCAGAGAACAAACAGCCTGGGTTGCCTCCCATGTAGTATTTTTCTATATCACCGCTTATCTCACGACGCTTTATACAAATCCAATAAAAAAACGCGGCATTGACCTTTATCTCTGGGGAAAATCACTAGAGCGCAGACTGAATAAAACACACGTCGAGGCGATCAAGGCCCTGATGAACGCCCTTAAGGTAAAGGATCCCTATACCGAATCACATTCTTATAACGTGGCCTGGTACGCTTCTCTTTTGACCGGGGAATTCCGGCTTGATGAGCAAACGGCCAATGACATCCGCGACGCCTGTTTTCTGCATGATATCGGTAAGATCGGCATCAAGGACAGAATACTGTCAAAAAGATCGGGGTTAACCCCGCAGGAATGGGCACAGGTGAAGCATCATCCGGCTTTTGGTTCGGCAATAATTACCGCTCTCAGCGGCACCGAGAGTGTAGCTAAAATGATCATTCAGGAACACGAACACTACGACGGCAGCGGTTATCCACTGGGGCTGAAAGGTGATCAAATATGTCTGGGCGCGCAAATAATCGCCGTCTGTGACGCCTTCGATGTGCTGGTTACCGGCCGGCATTACCAGAAAAGACTATCCCTGGAAAAAGCTATTGCTGTTATCGAAGCCGGTAAAGGAAAAGAGTTTGCACCTATGGTAGTGGAAAAATTCATGAAAGTTTTCAATGAAAATAAAGATAAACTTAATACTTTTATCAGCCAGCATATTAACGCTAAATCCGGTTAACTCATTCAATTTCCAACGAACCATAACCAGTCCCCGAATACATTTTTCCGGGCATAATTCTGTTTTTTGCGTTTTTTCTACCTGCTGAAAGCTGCCTTTTCGTTCTTTTTAATCCTCCCAGAATAAAAAGCAGCCTAAACCAGAATTTTTCATTTTTTTTACTCATAGCTGATCCCTCTAGCATATAACATAGAGCATTTATCATTCCAATATCAGAAAATAAAGGATTTTTGCTATAAATCTATTATTTAGAGCATGATACGTTATGAAGCAGCAAAACTGGCTTATTTGCAGTTGCCCTGTCTTGTCACAACCTGCTTCATTCAGAAGCACCAAAAATGAGCCTCCCGTTCTATTTGTCAATTAGCAGGACTAAAAATTATCGCCAACTACGCCTTTTCTCTTCGTTGGTGGCTGACTTATTAATAAAAATCCGTCTTATACAAATAGCTCAACATTATACGCAGCATAACACATTACAAAATAATAACATGTAATATCAGCTATGATTCATAGATATGTGGATAACTTGTGGACAATCTGGGCACTTTCTCAATTTCTTAGGCTTCTGAGTAATTATTAATATCATATATAACCATTCCTCTAAGGCAGTCCCGCGAAGCGGGGCACCTTTTATCTATTATTCATTACTTCTTTACTTATTTAACAATCTATGCTATCCTGGTAGCAACCTAAGTGGTTATTTATGAATGAGAAAACGATCCTGGTAATTGATGATGATCCGGCAGTATTTTACAGCCTTAAGGTCTGTCTTAATACTCACCGGGTTAGCTGGGGAAGAGGCGGTCTTCAGGGAATCGAACGGTTTAAAATGGAAAAGCCGGACCTGATTATTCTGGATCTGAAAATGGCCGACGCTGAAGGAATTGATGTGTTAAAGGTTATCCGTCAGAGTGATGAACAGGTACCGGTAATTATTCTTACCGCGTTTCCCGGAGATGTAGTAGATATTTACCGCGATGAACTGCGTATTCATTCCTATATCTCAAAACCTTTTTCAGTGGATCAATTAAGGCAAATTGTAGAATCAGCATTCTCTGTGGAGGGAGGATAAACATGCCGGAGTGGAATGGTAATGACAGAAGGGAATGTTCCCGGAAAAACAGTTTGATCGGAGTAAACATTGTTGAAATCAACGGGACCGTGCTGCCCTTTAAATACGACGAGGAAATGGGCCATAACATCAGTGAAAGCGGAATCTGCCTGGAGATGACAAAACCCCTTTCCATCGATGATAAGGTTAGACTGCAAATAATGATTTCTGAAGATTCACAATTGTTCTATGCCTGCGGTAAAGTAGTCTGGGTGGACAGTTACCGGCGGGAAGAACAAATAATAGACGGAATCAGGATCCCCGCCCGCGACAATTATAAGACAGGAATAAATTTCACTGGGATTGACGACACGGGAAAGCT
>CAZIXI010000336.1:0-2827 GCA_964543115.1 uncultured bacterium | reverse complement strand
CCGGATCAGGAGCCGGAGGAGCAATATCGCCATTAGCATAAGCCTTTACATTTTGTATACCAGGCGCGGTTTGTTGAAGGTTACTTATAATCATGCCAAGATTAACAGAACCTCCTGGATTAATCACCCCGCCGCCATCCCAGGAAGGATTTGATACCTTGACTTGATTATTATTAGCAATATAAGTACCGCACCACAAAGAACTGATTGCCTGCCCCGGCAACAAATCAAATTCACAAATCCACGATTCAGTAGACATAGCCGTATTATTAGAAATTTTAATTGATAATTGATACCCGGCTCCCCAGCTACTATCAATAGTATAAGCAGCGGATAACGCCAATGCCTCCCCCGGCGGTTCAGGCGACGGCGCACTGGCACTACCCTCCCCGAAAGCAGTAAGATTAATGAACTCAATTGGAGTTTGCTGCGGATTATTAACACAAAACCCTATCGCCACCGATCCGCCGACACTTATTGCGCCATTCCAATCAGCATTAGCAACAGTAACATTGGACCCGCTTACGCTGAACTTCCCACCCCACAAAGACGTAACATTTTGCCCCTGGGGCAGATCAAAACTGCAACTCCAGGAAACCGTCTTCCCACCTGATGGATTAACTACCTTAATGCCGCCAACATACCCAGAGCCCCAGTCCGAAGACACCTGAGCATTGGCATTAAGCGCAATCTGCTCAGCAAAACTACCCTGATTGCCCAGAACCATCAACAACACCACAAAACCCACCACCACACCAAATTCTCTTATCTTCATTTTCGGCCACCTCCGAATGTAGATAAGGTGCAAATTTAATGCCAAAAATACATTTTGTAACATATTGGCAGCCATACAATAAAAAAGGCAACACTAACAACAAAAGAATTTCTGTCCGTTTTTCGAACAGATTACAACACAACTGCCCTCTTTAAACCATCTTATTGCAATAAACAGTTACAAAGAATCTGTTTGACAGCGAGAAGGAAAGATGTTATCATAATGTAGATACAATAAGATAACAAGCAGTTTATATCCATTCCAATAATAGCAGTCCAATGCGAAGTATTGGACAGTCCCACGCAAAGCGTGGGGAGGAGGTGTTTTTTATGATAAAATATTTAACTACCCACGGCAACAGTTCCGCGATAATAATCGAAAAACCCATACTTGAGCTTTTAAAGATCAGCAAGAAAACCGCACTTGAAATTGTTACAGACGGGAAGAATCTGATCATTTCTCCAATTCGCAGCGCAAGAAGAGGGAAATTGTTAAAATCGGCTTTATTAAAAGTTAACAAAAGACACGGTAGGACCTTAAAAAAATTAGCCGATTAGCAAACAGAATATGATAAATCCATCTTTCTTAACGTTAGCTGAAATTATTGAGATCCACAATAACCAAATAAAACTTTATGGCGGCGGACAAGGAATAAGAGATATAGGATTATTGGAATCTGCTCTTGCGCAACCTGAAGCAAGTTTTCAGGGTAAATGGCTCCATGACGATATGCTTTCAATGGCAGCTGCTTACGCTTATCATATTTGTCAAAATCACCCTTTTGTGGACGGGAATAAACGTGTAGCTTTGGCATCAGCCTTAATATTTCTGGAAATAAACGGAATATCTTTACTGGATCCGGAACAAAAACTATTAACAGGAATGCTTAAAATAGCCACCGGCAAGATGAATAAAGCAGATTTTTCGACACTTCTGAGGAACCTCCCCAGAGAATAGCGCAAGGAGTATTATGAAATCCATTAAAAACATTTCACACACATTTTTAGCATTAACATTCTTTTTCATCATCGGATGTGCGCGGCAAGCTCCCCCAACCCATTTCAAGCACAAATCCGGAATTTACTTTGAATTTCCCGCAAGCTGGAGCACACTCAGCAAAAAGGAATGGCAACAACGGAAAATGGGAAAGGACCGGACCCTGATAACCGTTATGGATAAAGAAAGACATGCCGGCTTCTCACTAATCCCCGTGGCCCTCGACAAAGAAGCTCAAATGGTATTTGCGACAATGGGTGATGAAGTTACGGCCCGTGTCGTAATGTACCTGGAATCAATCCACACCGCCGCACCCAACACATATCAGGAATACAAACTTCTCAGTAAAGACGCCGCTATCTTTGCGGGTTTGCCCATGGGTGAACTGATATACCAGGGAAAAAGACCCGGTAAAACATTAAAATGGCACCGGCTGCTGGTCCTTGGTTTTCCCAACACAGAAGAATCCCTGATAATGTTCATCCAGGTCGCCCCGATGGGAGAAGAAGATTCCTTCAAACAAGATTTTGATTTTATCGAGAGCAGCTGGAGATGGAAAGATTAAACAAGAACATCTAGCAAATCAATCTAATACATGTATTAACATTACCCACCAGAAAACATCCCTATTTTTCAGCATCCAAGAGCAATAAATATTTCAGCCACCCCCTTGACAATGGCATATTCACATGCTATTTATTATTATAAGTAATATTACATGCATGGGGGGGGCTAATTACCATCAGATTCAGACCTATCTATTCCAGATCTCCCCACCAAGCTACTATTGACATATTCATTTTACCGTATTATACGAACTTCGCATAATCTGTTATTGAACAGCAAAAGCGCACAATCTACTGAATTTTTGTCATTTTTGTCTAGTTTTTATACATTTATACAGTTGAAATAACAAAATACCAAAATAATTACGACCTTCGCATATTAACTTGTTAGATGGAAATAAATAATATGAATAAAAGAATATTTATCACAATAACAGTGTACTTCCCCGCTTTAGTGGACAGTTTGAAGAGATGTAAAATACTGTTTCTC
>CAZIXI010000335.1:0-2840 GCA_964543115.1 uncultured bacterium | reverse complement strand
TAAACCGGAAACATTGTTCCTTGGTTTTCAGCTTAAACGTGAGCAAGGCGCCAAAGTCCCCGCTGAACAGTGCCGCTGCCCGGCTGTGATACGGATTATCCGGCAAGCCGGGATAGTTAAGTTCCATTATTGGCTCCAGCTGCTGCAGTTCCTGCGCCAGCCGGAAGGCGTTACTGCAGTGTTTTTCCATTCGCAGGGACAAGGTTTCCAGTCCCAGATTCTGGATAAAGGCCGCGAACGGAGACAAACAGCAGCCGGTATTCTGCACCACCTGTTTTCTGAGACAATACAAAAAAGCAAACTCCCCAGAGGCCGCGGAAGCATTTTTTACCCGTTCGGAATGGCAGCCGGTCCAGTCAAAGTTTCCCAGATCAACCGCTATCCCGCCAATAGCTGTACCGTTGCCGGTAATATATTTTGTCGTGGAATGAATAACAATATCCACTCCCTGATCACGGGCCGCAAACAAGTAGGGAGTGGTTAAGGTACTGTCGGCAATCAGGGGAATCTCCGCCTGCCGGGCAATTGCCGCGACAGCCGGGATATCCGGCACATCAAGTTTGGGATTACCCAGGGTTTCCAGAAAAATACACCTGGTTTTATCTGTTAGCGCTTTTTGATAGGCATTGGTATCTGTCGCCTCAACATAGGTAACGGTTACCCCATAGGCCTCAAAGATTTCTCTTAACAGAAGGAAGGTGCCGCCAAAAAGTGATTTGCTTACCAGAACCTCATCACCCGGTTTGGTCAGGGCATAAAGCACGCTGGTAATTGCCGCCATCCCCGAAGCAACGGCCACCGCGCCCCGCCCCTGCTCCAAGGCACTCATCTTTTGTTCCAAGGCAACTACTGTCGGATTACTGATCCGCGAATAGACATAGCCAAACTGTCTGCCGCTAAACACCTGTTCAAGCTCTTCGGCGGTCTTGTAAGCGAAAGAGGCGCTTTCATATATTGGTACGGCGGTAGCCCCGGTTTGCGGATCGGGCTTATATCCGCTGTGCAGCGCCTTGGTGCTAAAACCATAATCAGAATTATTTGACTTCATATATCCTTACTCCTTTTCCCGGCTGCTCCTCAGCTGCTTTTACCGCCGCCCATAAAATAAAGAAATTCAACTTTATCTCCGTCTTTAACCAAAACAGAATCAAATTCATTTCTTTTAAGAATAACTCCGTTATGCTCCACAGATACCATCTCCGGCATTTTTACCTGTTGTTCCTTTAATAATTCAATAACGCTGAGAGCACTTTCCGCAATTTGAGTTTGTTTACCGTTAATTGCTATTTGCATACTATTCCTCCCTCAAAAAATCATAAAAAATCAACACTCAGGTACCGTTCACCCGTATCCGGCAGAATAACAACAATCATCTTTTGCTTATAGCTTTCCTGGCGGGCAATATTCAACGCCGCCCAAAGAGCGGCACCCGAAGAAATACCAGCCAATATCCCCTCTTCCTCCGCCAGGCGTCTGGCGGTCTTAAGGGCATCTTCATTTTTGACCTTAACGATTTGATCAATTAATTGTACTTCTAATACATCCGGCACAAATCCCGCGCCTATTCCCTGAATCATATGCGGTCCCGGCTGACCACCGGAAAGTACACTGGAACCTTCCGGCTCTACGGCAACCGCCTTCAGCCCCGGTTTCTTCTGTTTAAGTACCTGCGCCACCCCGGTAATCGTGCCGCCCGTACCCACTCCGGCAACCAGAACATCAACCTTACCATCTGTGTCCCGCCAGATTTCTTCCGCGGTGGTCCGGCGATGTACTTCCGGATTTGCCGGATTTTTAAACTGTTGAGGCATAAAACTGTTTTTAGTTTTAGCAATAATCTCTTCCGCCTCTTTTATCGCACCTGTCATACCTTTATCCCCCGGTGTCAGAACAATTTCCGCGCCAAACAGCTGCAGTAGTTTCCGGCGTTCAATACTCATTGTTTCCGGCATAGTCAAAAGTAGGCTATATCCGCGGGCAGCGCAGACAAAGGCCAGACCAACACCCGTATTCCCGCTTGTTGGCTCCACAATAACCGTATCATTATTAATCAATCCCCTTTTCTCGGCATCTTCAATCATACTCACCGCGATTCTGTCCTTTACACTCGAGCAAGGGTTAAACGATTCCAGCTTAGCAATAATCGCGGCATCAAGATCCTTTCCCAGGCGATTGATTTTCACCAGCGGGGTATTTCCTACTAATTCCGCAATTGACCGGGCAATCTTCATCACAACCTCCTTTTAATAGTTTGTCTATCGTTTTACTTGTATTTAATTGCTTTTTATTGCCAGTAACCGTTTAATCAGCTACTGGCTAAATAGAATAACGCGGCACGAATTCCAGACTACTTTTTTCTTTTTCACGATACCGCAAGGCCATATCCTTTAAATTAACCGCTTCCAAAACCTCACGCATCTTATTTCTCATCTTCTGCCAGATTTCTCTGGTTACACAGATACTTATTCGATCACACAAGGAAGAATCATCAATACAATCTACCGGGCAAAGAGAACCTTCCACTGTTTCCATTATTTCAAGCAACGTAACATCTTCCGGCCGTTTAGCTAAACGATACCCGCCATGAGCTCCACGAACCGAATTGATAAGTCCCTGCGCCTTAAGCGGCGAAACAATAAGGCTCAGGTATTTTTCTGAAATATCCTCCGCCTCGGCAATATCACGCAATAAAACCGGCTTTTCCGGCTCTCTATTATAATGCAGCGCCAGATTAAGCATTAACCGGGCACTATAACGGCTTTTAGTGGATAATTTCATAAAACCTCATTCTCTAGTATTCCCATCTCTTTACTGTAATTATACCATATATAAGGACCGTG
>CAZIXI010000334.1:0-2841 GCA_964543115.1 uncultured bacterium | reverse complement strand
CCGCCTGGAAGGCGCCAACAAACAGTATGGTACAACTATCATTATCAGTGAATACACCAAAGGCCAGCTGCCCCAGTCATTCAACTGCCGCCACCTGGATAAAATCAAGGTCAAGGGCCGCGAAACAGCATTAGATATCTATGAATTAACTAGTTAATTTGATATAATCTCTTAATTCAATAATTATTTTTTTATGAAATCAAAAAAATTTATATTTATATCATTATTAGTTTTCATAATTATTCATTCTCCCTATCTTCCCGCCCAGGATTACGTGGCAGAATTAATCAGCGCGCAGGGACAGGTGGAAATACGTCATGCCGACACCAGTATCTGGACAGCGGCCACAGACCTGCAACAACTCTATCCCCGGGACACGATCCAAACCGGCAAAATCAGCCGGGCGGCGATCCTGTTTATTGATCAAACCCAAATCAAGTTAAACGAAAACACTACCCTGGAACTTAAAGACATTAAACTGGGCACAAGCAGTGAGATCTCCTGGGGCCGCACCGCCCGTAGTTTATTTAATCTGGTCAGCGGGGAGATCTGGATTCGCAGCGGCGGCGAGCTGCTGGACCTGCAGGTAGATACCCCCATCGCCAGCGCTACCATCAGGGGAACGGAATTTGTTGTGCAGGCGGAAAAGAAAAAAACCACCGTTACGGTAATTAACGGTAAGGTCAGCCTGAAAAACGAACAGGGTGAAGTGGTCATTGATTCCGGAGAACAAGGAGTAGCGGAAATTAATAAGCCGCCTTACAAAACAGTAATTATTAATCCAGAAGATGCCGTGCAATGGTCACTGTATTATCCGGGCAATATCTGCAGGCAGGATTATGCCAACATCAGTGCGGAAGAATTATCTGTAGTAGAAAAATTTATCACTCTCTATCAGGAAAAGAAACTTGCGGAGGCAATTAGCCTGGTCAACCAAGCCCTGAAAAAGAATCCCAATTCTCCCTGCCTGCTCACCCAGTTGGCCTTTGCTCAACTACTGGTGGGTCAGGCAAAAGCAGCAGAAGAAAATCTCCAGCGTGCCCTGGAAATTAATCCTGATTTTTCTCTTGCTCACAGTATTCTTTCCAATATTTATCTGGTACAAAATAATAAGGAAAAAGCCTTAACCGAGGCAGAACTGGCGGTAAGCACTAATCCTGACTCCCCTTCCGCCTACGTCAGCCTGGCCTGGGTAGAGCAAAGTCAATTCGATATTCCCGCGGCCATCAGCGCCTGCCGCCAGGCGCTGGCCTTAGACGATCTGAACGTGCAGGCCCTGGTTACCCTCTGCCGTCTGCTCTTTGGCTCTGACAAAATAAATGAAGCAACAGAAATTATTGACCATGCCTTAGCCATCGCCCCCGGGGAAAGCGTTGTTAATGCCAGCAAAGGTTTCCTCTTATTGGCCCAGGGCGAAACCCGCGCCTCTGTTTCCTACTTTGAACTAAGTATCCGTCAGGATTCCTCCCAGGGCTTAGGACACCTGGGTCTTGGTCTGGCTGAAATCAGACTAAAAAATATTCCCCGCGGTCTAAAAGAAATGCTCGTCGCTACCCTGTTGGAACCAAAGGTATCTCTTTATCAAAGTTATCTGGGCAAGGCCTACTACCAGGTAGCTAAGGAATTCGCTAACTGGGGCGTAAATAAACAGGAAGCGGTTAATTACACAAAATATATAACTCTGGCCGAAAAGGCCCTGGCCTATGCCTCTTATCTTGACCCGCATGATCCCACTCCCTATCTCTACGGCAGTATCATTGACAGTGATCTGAATCAACCGGTAGCGGCAATTGAAAAGCTCAATCAATCCATTGCCCTTAACGATAACCGCGCCGTTTACCGTTCTCGCTTATTATTGGATCAGGACCGGGCAACGGAAAATATCAGCCTGGCCCAGGCCTATGACGCCTTGGGCCTGGCCGCCTGGGGCAGCCAACTGGCCTTGCGCTCATATCAGGCAGATTACAGTATCAGCGGAGCGCACCGTTTTCTCGGGTCCACTTATCTGCGCCTGCGCGGCCGCACCCGCGCCGCCGGCAGTGAACTACTGCAGGCCCGTCTGCTCATGCCGGTAAACGAAAATTCTTTTAATACCTATAATAGTTATACCTCCCTGTTCGAAACACCGGAATATAACGGCCGCCTATCGGCAAAATTCGGTGAAGACAAAACAAGAGAATACAACGCCCTGCTTAACGGCGGCACCGGCAAATACGCCTTCCTGCAATCCTTCGCCTATGAAAAAGAGGATGGCTATCTGGCAGAAAACGATGACGCGGAATATATCACCTCGCTCACCATGCTTAAATACGCTATTGCCGAGCGTTCTCATCTCTACGGCTCTTTCGTTTCCCTGCTGCAGGACCAGGGTGATCATGCTTATCCCTGGGCCCCGTGGGATAATGATCCGAATCTGCGCTTTAAGGGCGAACTCTACGAACTCGGCTTAGGTTACTATCAACAATTCGACCAGGATACTGACCTGGTTATTTACACAAAAAGTAAACAAGACAAATATAAGTACCGGGATAAAAATTACTCTGCCGCCCAAACACTCAGCAGTATTGACCGGGCTACCGACACCACCCGTTTCTGGAACGGTCAGCTGGAATTAATTAAGCGAATAGCATCCCACCAGTTTGTCTGCGCGGTTAACCGTTACACCGGCAGGGAAACATACAGCTCACAGTCTTTTTATCCCGGCGGAGGAGGAGAAAAGTATATAGGCGACAAAGTCCCGCAGAAATACACCGTTTTCCTTTTGCGCGATTATTGGAAACTATCAAGGTTCTTGGAACTGGATCTGGCTCTGCGTTATGATGAGGGCAAAGACGGCCGGAT
>CAZIXI010000333.1:0-2894 GCA_964543115.1 uncultured bacterium | reverse complement strand
TTCCGTATTGTTCCTTTCTTCCTATGTATTTGCTGCCATTACTATTACTAATGATGCTTTGTGCTGTGCTGGGTCTGTTTACGGTAATTCTACTTCGTTTACTATGTATAAATCATTCGGTATTAATTCCGCAACTGTGGGGGCAGGAAGTTCTAGCAGTTTTAGCGTAATTGGTGGTATCTGCGGCTATTTGAGTGATGCCATGGGAGTGTTTACTGCATGGTATTTGGCAGAAGGCAGTACAAATGGATTTGATACTTTTTTATTAGTACAGAACCCTAATAGTACTGCTGCAAATGTTACAATAACCTATATGGATCAAGATGGTAATACAGAAACACAATATGAGACAATAAATGCAAATCGTAGATTTACTCAGAAAATAAATGATGTTTCTAATATGAACAATAAGAGTGGCGTATCAACAACAGTAGAATCAACTAATGGAGTAGGAGTGATAGCAGAACGTGCTATGTACTGGTATGATCCTAGTAATACCTATTGGATTGGAGGTCATGATAGTGTTGGCGTAGTTGAATAAAAGGTTTTTGTTTATGGGTAAAATACATCTTTGTTTTTTACACTGGCAAATTGACAGCGGCAAAGAAAAAGATTAATAGGTAGATGTGTTCTTGTAAATTATTAGGATGTACACAATAAAAGGTTATTGTAACTCCTGTTCAACGTAGAATTTACGATTAACCAGCTGCAGAAATAAAAAACTAATTTCAATGTTGCCACATTATAGGGAAAGATGTTGCACTGGCCAGAGCAATATGGTCGGGAGGGGTTCGATATCCTTTCGCTTGCGGTGCTGGAACAGCACACTACTTATCTCCATGCTTTTCTTACATCGAAATAAAGCCTTTCTTCATGCCAAACCTTGTCTATAAAAGCAAAAAAAGAAATCTTTATATGTAAGTGTCAATCAGCGTTTAAAAATGTACCAAAAAACAGCACGAAAAATGTACCACCTGAAAGGGTGTCAAGATGTCCCATCCTCCTTTCGCAGTTTGTATTGTTTGAGTCTATAACTATTGCCTTTAATGTTAACTACATGGCAATGATGTAAAAGCCTATCTAAAATTGCTGTTGCAATAACCGGATCATCAAATAGTTTTTCCCATTCTGAGAACGATTTATTTGAGGTAATAATTGTACTACTCCTTTCATATCTGTAGCAGATAAATTGGAAAAATAAATGAGCGTCTTTGCGATCAATTGGCATATAACCGACTTCATCAATAATAAGAATATGACTTTTAAGATAACTTCTACCTCTACTTGATTTATCTGTTAAAGCATCACTTTTTAGTTTATTAATAAGATCTGCTAAAGTAGTAAAATAAATAGTTACACCAAAGTCAGCAGCCTTAATTGCTAATGCAATAGCTAAATGTGTTTTCCCAACTCCTGGAGGGCCTAAAAGGATTACATTTTCTTTTTGTTGTGCAAAGTTCAAATCAAAAAGATTCATTACTGTACGTTTATCTAGTCCAGGATGAAAAGCAAAATCATATTCTTCAATTGTTTTTTCATAAGGCAATCCTGCAGTTTTTAAAGCAATCTTAAAACGTCGATCTTCCTTAGTTACAACTTCTTCTGTAAGCAGTTCATCTAACAGAGACATATATGATAATTGTTTTTTTTCTGCTGAGGCAATCATCTCTGGCAGAATCTCCTGGATTCTATTAAGTTTAAGGCGTTGTAAATTCTCATCAATACGTTGTTTTATTAGTTCAGTCATTTCTATATCCTCCTATTAAATTAATTCATCATATAAAGACAAGCTTCTTTTCATGACTTCATAATGCATACCATGTTTAACCAATCCTCGAGTTGCTTTTGCTTTACCAAAAGGTTTTCGATATTTTCGCACTAGTTGTTCTTTGTCCTGTCTTAACCTTTGATAGAATCTAGGATTATCTATTACTTGTCCTTTTTTAGAAGGAATTTTATATACTGCTATCATTTTATCATCATTAAAAATACGCATAACTCCATGCCTGATCTTTAATAAAACTTTTTTTTCAACATATTCATGTGGCACCACATACCGATTAGCACCAAATGACAACTGACAATCTTTATATACTTTGCGTCTGGCTTTTTCTGAAATGTCATATGGTCTATGTGGCAGTGTTCCTAAATATGGCCTTTCATTATTAAATCGTAACGATACTTTTTCTCTCGTTGTACCATGAATCCTTTCACTTGCCACAGTATTGTTCCACTGGCGAATATGTATATTTGCTTGACCAATATTTATAAATTCATATCCCCGCCAGAATCTCTCTCGCACATATGTTATTGGCCTCTCGACTTTTCCTTTTGCCCAAGGGGAATATACAGGGGTCAATATTGGCTTAAATCCATAATGCATTGCAAAACATTCAAATTCTTTATTCCACTGTATCTTTCTCTTTATTCGTTTTATCACTACATTCTTCATATTGTGGCCTTGCCCCCAAAAGTTGATCCACTTTTTGTGATAGAATAAAGGCACAAAGAAGGAGGTCAGAAATGGGGAAGAGGAATAAACCAGAAGAGATTATTATAAAGTTAAGAGAAATAGAGATCCATCAAGGAAAAGGAATAGATATTTCTTCGGCTTGTCGTTCTGCTGGAATAACAGAAGCAACGTACTATCGGTGGCGTAAAACCTATGGTGGTATGCAAATAAACCAAGCTAAGAAATATAAAGAACTTGAGAAAGAGAATGTTAGATTAAAGAGACTAGTAGCAGATTTAAGTTTAGATAATGCAATTTTAAAGGAATTTAACTCGGGAAAGTACTAAGCCCGGTAAAGAAACGCCGGGCTATAGACAGATTGAGAGAGAAGTTTGTTGAAATCTCAGAAAGACGATTATGTCGTGTCCTAGGGCAATCGAGA
>CAZIXI010000332.1:0-2940 GCA_964543115.1 uncultured bacterium | reverse complement strand
GATAAAGGTTTACGCGGTTAAAAAGAAAATTAAGCTGACGATTGACGCAGCGGAAGATTTACCGCAGATACATTGTGATAAGGACAGAATAACGCAGGTGATTATCAATCTGGTAATGAACGCGATTAAGTTTACTCCCTCTGGCGGAAACGTAACAGTTCGGAGTTTGAGTTCGGAGCGATCTTCGATCGGAGTTCGGAGTTCGGAGAAAGATACTCCTAATTCTGAGCTCTGCGTGAAACGTCCCAACGCCCAACTAGCTGATTTCGTAGAAATCAGCGTTACGGATAATGGGCCGGGGATGACGGCGATGGAGGTGAACGCGTTGTTTGACCGGTTTAAGCAATTGGTGACGCCGGAGCAGATAAAGGGGACCGGTCTCGGACTGGCGATTTCCAAGGCCATTGTCCAGATGCATGGCGGAAAAATCTGGGTGGAATCGCGGAAAGGTAAGGGGAGTACGTTTAAGTTTACGTTACCGGTTTAGGGGTGGTAATTGGTGATTGGTGATTAGTAATTAGTAAAAAACCAATCACCAATCACTAATTACCAATTACCTGCTTTAACAAAGGAGGAAGATATGGCGAAGATTATGGTAATTGACGATGAACAGAGCGTGTGTGACCTGATGCGTAAGCTGCTGGAACCGGAAGGATTTCAGGTGATTACGGAGACTGACGCGATGAAATCCCTGATTGTGGCCAATCAGGAGAAGCCGGATTGTGTTCTCCTGGATATCAAGATGCCCAAACTTGACGGGGTTGAGGTGCTCAGTAAGATAAAGAGCGCCAATAAGGATGTCCAGGTAATTATGATTACCGGATACGGTAACCTGGAGAATGCCATGGAGTCAATGAAACTTGGCGCCTTTGATTACATCACTAAACCGTTCGATCTGGAGTTTCTGAAGAATCTTGTGCAACGGGCCCTGGAGAAACGCTGAACTACGCGGAACCCATCGCTGACGCTCAGGACGCGGAACCGACGCGGAAAAAAGTCTGCGTAAGTCCTATTCAGTTAATATATTTATAGGATGGGACGGCAAAGGCCCGTCTGTGTTAAGGAGTAAGAAATGGGAGCAAAACCTATTATTACTGATTTAATTAATGAAATGAATAATCTTGCCCTTTCGCTGGATGATCCGGAGGTGCTGATCAAATGGTCCTTGATTACGGTTCCTTATATCATTGATTGTGAGCTGGCGGCGTTGGCGCTGGTGCGTTATGATACGGGACTGATTAGTTACAGTTCCATCCTGGAAGACGGGCAGCAGCTGGTGGACGCGTTCAAGGATAAGGTAATGCAGGGGATAGAGGGGTTGAGCGGTCCGGAATCTATTGTCTGGCAGGAGGCGGATTTTTACCGGATGGAGGATCTGCGTTCGGAAAAGACACAGTTGGCGGGTGAGATGAATTCATTTCATATTGCCCGTCTGGAGGCGAGGGGAGCGGTGATCGGCTATCTGGCTGTGGGCCATTCCCAAAAGGATGTTTTTGTTAAATATAAACTTAATATGTTAAGAAGTTTTTGTGATCAGCTGGCCCTGGGATTGCGCAGTCTGTTAGACAGGAAAATCATTATTGAACAATCGCGGTTATTAGAAGCAGAGAAAGTGAAGGTAGAAGAATCCAAACGGGAACTGGAGGCGATTGTCGGCGGGATGAAGGAAGGGTTGATTGTTACTGATGGAGAAAGAAACGTTATTACTATCAATCAGGCGGCAGTAGATATGTTGGGGATTAGTCAAATTGCTGAACCTAAAATGGTCCAGGATTATATTATTGATAAACTATTAGAGCGGGATCCGGAACAGGATAGAGAGTCCTTTCAGATTCCGGAACAGGATCGGAAACAGCAGAAGGCGGATGTTTACGGTAAAGATATTATCCTTGCCCGGCCGGGAAAAACGGTAATTCATACAAGTACAACTCCGATTTATGACCGGCAGAAAGAATTGATCGGCCGGGCGACATTATTAACGGATGTTACTAAAGAACGGGAAGTGGACCAGATGAAATCCGATTTTGTCAGCGCGGTGAGTCACGAACTGCGTACCCCGCTCACTTCGATCCGGGAGGCGGTTTCTTTAATTGCTGAAGGGATTACCGGTCCGGTTAACGATAAACAAGAACGCTGTCTTACCGTGGCCCTAGAGGATACGGACCGGCTGACGCGGATTGTCAATAATCTGCTTAACCTGTCGAGGATTGAAGCGGGAAAGGTAAAAATGCGGCGTAACGCGGTAACGGTAACCCAGATTGTTGATCATGTTTTTGCCAGTCTCTCTCTCCAGGCCCAACAGGCCGGGGTTAAGCTGGTTGGCAAGATACCTAAAGATTTGCCGCAGATATTTGCTGATTCTGACCAGCTGATACAGGTAGTAACTAATCTGGTCGGTAACGCCTTGAAATTTACTCCTGCCGGCGGAAAGATAACAGTTTCTGCTTTTACACAGACTGACGTAGACTTAAAACAGACCGACGCAGAAAATAGTCTGCGCAGGTCTGCGCCAAAGTCTGTGTTAGTCAGCGTAGCGGATACTGGGCCGGGGATTAGTCAGGGAGACCAGCTGCGGCTGTTTAAGAAATTCGGGCAGTTGGACGGCGGTCTTACCCGCCAGGTGGGTGGTACCGGATTGGGATTGGTGATTTCAAAAGAGATTGTCCAGCGTCACGGCGGCCGGATCCGGGTGGAAAGTGAAGAAGGTAAAGGGGCTGTTTTTTCGTTTACGATACCTTGTTATAATGTTGATTCAGTCTATCTGGATCTGATCCAGCAGGAGATTGAACGGGTGCGGGAGATTAGAGGCGAGCTGGCGGTAATCTTTATTGATTTTGGTTTTAAAAAAGAATTGAGCGCGGGCGATAAAAAAGTAATGGGATTTCTGGAAGAGGTCTGTAAGAATAGTTTAATGCGCAAAGAGGATCTGGTATTGAAATT
>CAZIXI010000331.1:0-2986 GCA_964543115.1 uncultured bacterium | reverse complement strand
TTATCAAGTTCTTATGCCTTGATCCCACTTTTGCTTTCCGGTTGGTATGAATAATGCGTAATCTGGGCTGGATGTTGTGAGGAGGTGATTGTCATGAAATGTTGTGAATGTTGCCGGGAAATGCGGTTGGAGAGGAAAAGCAGAGAGGGAAGATTTGTATTCATTTGGTGGATCTGCAACGTTTGTGATAGTACGTTTTTACAGAAATTGGGAAATTTTATTTAGTAGGGGAGGGCCTTGCCTGCCTGTCCGGTAGGCAGGTGCCCTCCCGAACAAAGGAGGTTTGAGTGAAGACTTGGAGATTGTTTCTGGCGGCAATGATTATGAGCAGTGTGGTTAGCGGCGGATATTTGCCGAAAACGCAAGCCGGGGCCTTGATTGAGGAAGTGGATTTTAATGTAGGTACTGATGTCTATTCCAAATATATCTGGCGCGGGCAGAACCTGGTGGATAACTGGGTTGCCCAGCCTACGGTCGGAATAGGATTTAAAGGATTCTCTGCTTCTTTTTGGGGCAATTATGATTTTGACGGCGGGGAATGGACAGAAGCGGATTTAGTTTTGGATTATACCACTGGTTTGGGTTGTCTCAATGCCTCATTAGAGAAACTATCGGTATCTATAGGATATATATATTATACATTTCCTAATCTGGATACGGATGATCAGTCCCACGAAATTTATGCCGGTTTGGGATTAGATGTTTTATTGTCTCCAAGTTTCACCGTCTATTATGATTGGGACACGGGTGATGGGACATATTTTGAAGGTGGTATTGCCCATGATTTTGAGTTTGAGCGTTTTACGGTTACTCCGGCACTGGTCATTGGTTATAACAATGAACAGTGGGGATATGATGCCAGTTTCAGTAACGCCTTAATAAGTGTGGCGCTGGCAATTCCAATTGGTGAATATGTTTCTCTCGGGGCGACCATTGCGGAATCAATAGCCCTGGATAGTCAATATGACAGTGAATTTTATGGCGGAGTGAATCTTTCAGTAGATTTCTAAAGGATGGTGATTGATGAAAATATTAATAAGTGTATTGATTTTACTGCTGATTTGCGGTGTTGCTTTTGCCGAAGAGGTGACAGCGGCCAGTAATCAAATGTCGCTGGATACGGTTTGGACGCTGCTGGCCGCGTTTTTGGTGTTTTTCATGCAGGCGGGCTTTGCCATGGTGGAAACCGGTTTTACCCGCGCAAAAAATGCCTGCAACATTATGATGAAAAATCTCATGGATTTTAGTGTCGGCTCTATCGCCTACTGGGCGATTGGCTTTGGGGTCATGTTTGGCGCCACCAAGCTGGGGCTTTTTGGTACAGATAATTTTTTCTTGGGCAGCGCGGGCCTGGATACGGCAGAGGGTATCCCAAAATTCGCTTTCTGGATTTTTCAAGCAGTGTTCGCCGCCACAGCGGCAACAATTGTTTCCGGGGCCATGGCGGAAAGAACTAAATTTGGATCATATCTAATCTATAGTGTGTTTATTTCGGCGATAATTTACCCGCTGGTTGGCCACTGGATCTGGGGCGGCGGCTGGTTGGGTAGTAAGGGGATGATTGATTTTGCCGGATCAACAGTTGTGCATTCAGTCGGCGGGTGGGCGGCCTTGGCCGGCGCGATTATGTTAGGTCCCAGATTGGGTAAATATAATAAGGATAGAAGTTCTAACGCTATCCCGGGGCATAATATTCCCTTAGCCGCTTTAGGAGTATTTATTTTGTGGTTTGGCTGGTTTGGGTTTAATCCCGGCAGTACGGTTTCTGGGACCAATCTCAGTATTGCCACTATCGCTGTTACTACAAATTTAGCCGCCGCCGCCGGGGCGATCTTAGCGATGTTTACCGCCTGGGCCCGGTTTGGTAAACCAGATACCAGTATGGCCCTAAACGGAGCGTTGGCGGGGCTGGTAGCGATAACCGCGCCCTGCGCCAATGTCTCACCGCTGAGCGCGATCATTATTGGCGCTGTCGGCGGGATCCTAGTCGTGCTTAGTGTTGAGTTTATCGACAAAGTACTGCATATTGATGATCCGGTTGGTGCCGTATCGGTTCATGGGGTCTGCGGGGCCTGGGGAACTCTGGCCGCCGGTTTATTTGTTGAAAGTACCTATGGCGGTGTTAACGGATTATTTTTTGGTGGAGGATCAGGTCAGTTTATGACTCAGTTGCTGGGTGTCGTCTCAGTGTTTGTTTGGGTGTTTGGCGCGGCAACAGCCCTGTTTTGGATCATTAAGGTTACCGCGGGATTAAGGGTATCAGCTGAAGAAGAATTAAAGGGTCTTGATATTGGAGAACATGGAATGGAATCTTATTCAGGATTCCAGATTTATACTACTCAGTAAATAGAGATGAGTATATGTTCATATGGGAGGTGTAAAATGAAACTAATTGTCGCGATGATCCAGCCGCACAAGTTGCCTGATGTAAAGAAGGCGCTTTATGATGCGGAGGTCTATAAAATGACGGTTTCTAATGCCCTGGGCTGTGGGCAGCAGAAGGGCTATACGGAAACCTATCGCGGTGTGGTTCATGAAGTAAATCTTTTGAAGAAAGTAAGATTGGAAATTGCGGTTAATGAGGATTTCGTTAAACAAACCATTGATGCCATTGTTAAAGGTGCTCGGACAGGAAAAATCGGGGATGGGAAGATTTTTGTTCTGGATCTACCGCAGTGTATCCGGATTAGAACAGGGGAAAAAGGAGGAGAGGCCATTGGCTAAAAATACAATTATGTAGAATGAATTATAAGTATCTACATATTTGTAGTATAGTGTTATGTAAGAATTGATATCCGCGCTTGCTTAATACCTTATTAGACAGATGCTTACGAGAGAAGTGGGTTGTTTGCGGATAGTTGGCATCAGAATTGCTTAACAATAGGCATGGTTTTTACCCTACACTTCTGTGTGAGGAATGGATGGATGGATTAGACTTCTGCAAAATAGACTAAAAAAGCTCAAATGTCATACCGCGGCTTGACCG
>CAZIXI010000330.1:0-3047 GCA_964543115.1 uncultured bacterium | reverse complement strand
CGCGGCGGGGAGACTCATGGTTAAAGAGTATCCCGGAACAGGCAAAAAGATCATAACTTTCCCGGTAGTTTATAGTAATCCAGTGACCGTATAGTTTGGCCACTCCGTAAGGGCTGCGGGGATGAAAGGGGGTGGTCTCACGTTGCGGGGTTTCATAGGCCTTGCCGAACATCTCGCTGGAAGAGGCCTGATAAAATTTAATTTTTTTGTCTACCAGGCGGAGGGCCTCCAGCATTCTCGTTACTCCGAGAGCGGTAAATTCGCCGGTTAGTAAAGGCTGCTGGAATGATGTCGGCACAAAAGATTGTGATGCCAGGTTGTAGATTTCTGTCGGACCAATCTCATTAATAATATTTACAATTGAGAGCTGGTCAAGCAGATCGGCCTGGACGAGGGTGATTTTATCTTTGATGTGGTTTATCCGTTCAAAATTCTCTGTGCTTGCCCGGCGGACCATGCCGTATACCTGGTAGCCTTTAGCAAGCAGAAATTCTGCCAGATAGGAACCGTCCTGGCCGGTTATGCCTGTGATAAGAGCCTTATGCATTGGGAATCCTCTATTTTATATAGTCGAGAATCAAATGTAGCTAGAACCTTTTGAATTTACGTTTTGACTCTGATAGTTTCCGCCGCCGCCTTTTCATAATGGCGGTGTTTTTTGAGCTGTTTTAGAATCCCTTCTTTGTTGATTTTGCGTTTTAGCCTTTGCAAAGCACGGTCAACGGATTCACCTTTTCTGACGTCTACGTGTGGCACCTGGTATCGCCTCCTCTCAAAGAAAGTAGTTGGTTAATTATGCTATTTCGTTTATACCGAATAGTTAGAGAAAGTTATCATATTTGAAGAAAAAGTCAAGGAAAAGTTTCACTAGCGTAGAGATTATATTATACATATATTTGCTAAACAAGTATAATATATATACTTATGGATATTTTCTTAGTTATATTATTGTGGATTTTCCTGGTTTGCGGTGTTGTTTTAACTGCCTGCGGCTTGTTTGGGAATACTGTAGTATTTTCTGCGCTAGTTATTTATGCAATCATTACTGGCTTTGGGCCATTGAGTCTGGGGGAGTTATTGGTACTGGGAGTTCTTTTTGCAGCGGGTGAATTTATTGAATATTTATTTACGTTATTAGGAGTTAAGTGGTTGGGAGCAAGTAAATTGTCCGGTTGGATGGCTATTCTGGGAACGGTTATCGGCGCTTTTATTGGCGGCCTGGTCCTTTGGGGATTTGGTGTGATTATTGGCGGTTTTATTGGAGCGATGGTGGGTGCCATGCTGACAGAATTAGCAATTAAGAAGCATTTTGTCCCTGCGCTGAAGGCCGCCCTGGGTGCTTTTGCCGGTAAAGTAGGGGCGATGTTTATTAAACTGGCCATTGCCCTGATCATGCTGATTTATGTTGCTAAGGTAATAAGATGGTGAACAATATACTTGGGTAAAAAAAAAGGCGGGTCCCGCGGGACCCGCCCAATGCTTTGCATTGGACTGCTATTATCTGAATGGATATAGACAGCTTTTTTTTGGAGGTGGGGGTATCGAAACCCCGTCCTTGAGGCTCTTTGTAAGAGTCGGCTACATGTTTAGTCTATCTTTTAGATCTCATTCTCCTAAACTCCGGTAGACAGGATTTTAAAAGAACCAGCTTTTATTGGTTTCATTCCGGCGATAAAAGCTAACCCGCCGAAACTATCCTGCTAACGGTCGCCAGGCAATCCCGCAGGAAAGACCGACTGACGGATCGCACATTAAAGTGCGACACCTGCCAATGGAGCAATACCATTGAAAACTGGTCTTTCGATACCAGGACCAATCTTCTCAAGCAGTGCTTCCACTGTTGCTGGCACTTCTATGTTGTCAGCATTTGTGTTTGTACAAGGTTTTTTAAGAGGCCTCCTTGCAACCTCTACATGCTACTCGTACTCAGATTCCCAAGTCGAATCCTTTCACCCCCGGGGAATTTTAACTAGGGACAGCGACCGGTTATTTTGTGCTCAATTAAAAAGTAATTACTATCTTAATAAAATAACCGGTCGCTGTCCCTAGTTAAAATTCTCCGGGAGCGGGGAATCAAGCTATTTCAAAGATCAACGGCGTTTACGCATTGCCTGTTGCATTTGCTTTTCGTGTTCGCGGCGTTTGATCGCGTCGCGTTTATCGTACTGCTTCTTACCTTTGGCTAATGCCAGTTCCACCTTAACTTTACCCTTTTTGAAATACAATTTCAAGGGTATTAATGTATGTTTTCCTACCGAAACCTGGCCGGTTAGGCGCCGGATCTGTGTTTTGCGCAGTAATAGTTTCCTGGTGCGCAGCGGATCCGGGGTGTCCAGAGAGCTTTGGGCATAGGGGCTGATATGCAAATTAAACAGAAAAACCTCTTGCTGAATGACCCTGGCGAAACTGTCGTTCAGGTTGCCCCGTTTCTCACGCAGGGATTTTACCTCCGCGCCCTTTAACTCTATTCCGGCCTCCAGACTATCTACAATAAAATAATCTCTTCGGGCCTTCCGGTTAGTGATAATTATTCCGTCGCCTTTGATCATATATAATATAGCACATCTGTGCTCAGATGTCAATAGTGCGGTAAAAACAAGTTTTATTGCCGGTGTGGCAGGTCGGACCCTGAGGAACTACCTTGAACAGAAGGGTATCGGCATCACAATCATAAAAAACTTCTTTTATATTAAGGAAGTTGCCGGATGTTTCACCTTTTTGCCAGAGTTTCTGCCGGCTGCGGCTCCAAAAGGTGGCTTTTCCCGAGCCCAGGCTTATCTTTAGGCTTTCCTTGTTCATATACCCCAGCATAAGCACTTCCCCTGTTTTTTCTTCCTGGATTATTGTGGGAATTAACCCCTTCTCATCATACTTCAAATTATTAACTATATCCATATTTTACTCCTTCTTTCATACTAGTCGCTAGTTGCTAGTCGCTAGTCGCTAGTAAAAAAAAGATAGTTTTAACTTTGTTTTTAATATTTTTTTTTTTTTTTTTAATAGTTTATTCACGATAATGGATGATAGAGTCGGCCAGGAAGGAATAT
>CAZIXI010000329.1:0-3048 GCA_964543115.1 uncultured bacterium | reverse complement strand
CCTAAAAAATTTTTCTCCACCGTCTTTTTTATTTTTTCTTTGATTTTTTGGCCTCTGAGTGTAACGCGGGAACCACCTCTAAAAGCAAAGGCTCTGGGCTCGCCGGAGTTGTTGTTTAAGAAGGCTCGTAAGGCGAGCCAAACAGCCGAACTCAGGAAAAAAGAGCTGTTTTTAACTTATATAAAGATGTGGGAGTGAGGCTGTTTTACGCCTTTTTGGCCAGCGGTTTTAAAAGACAAGCCAAAAAGGCGGATAAGAGCCGATACAACTAAATGCACTAGCTCGGAGGCGGCCAGCTTTCGTCTTGGCTATTCAGGCCGCTAACGAGTATAAATTTGGTAAGAGCGGCTGGCCGCCGCCAAATACCTACAGCTACCACCAAGCCATTGGCATCAATGATGCCAATGGCGGCACAGGCCATTGGATGTCGCAACGTGTGATCACGTTGTTTGAGAATAGAAATAATTACGAATATGGTCCCATAAGGACCGTAGTTTTCTTACCCCATCTATATGCGTAACCTCCTTGTTCTTATTTTAATATTAAACTTACTGATTACCCTGCCACTTCTGGCCGATGACAGCCAAAATAAAGTTTGCTTTAGAGAGCATTGTTTTGCTGTCGAGTTGGCCACAACCCCTAAGCAGCGACAACAAGGATTGATGTTTCGTGAAAGTTTAGGCCTTGATCAAGGAATGTTGTTTATTTTTCCCACAGAAGAATCTCACAGTTTTTGGATGAAAAATACCCACCTGTCTTTAGACATAATTTGGGTTAGTAAAGATAAAAGAGTAGTTTTTATTAAAAAAGATGCCAAGCCTTGCATGGAGGATAGCTGTCCGATAATCAATCCGAGCCAAGCGGCTCTGTACGTTTTAGAGGTAAATGCTGGCAGGGTTAAGCAAATAGGTTTGGGAGTGGGGGAAGAGCTGGAGTTTCATATTGAGGAAAGCCATGAGTAGAATCGTTATTGTAGGAGCCGGACCAATCGGTTGTTATGTGGGGCAACTTTTGAAAAAAAAGCGGCTCAACCCTTTACTGATTGAGGATCATAAAGAGATCGGAAGACCGGTCCATTGCGCTGGTCTGGTTGGTGAGAAAGTTTTTAGCGAGGCCAAGGTGCCGATTTCCACCAAATGTATTTTAAACACCATAAATGGGGCTAGCTTCCATCTAGGAGGGGAAAGTTTTAGACTCAAGAAAAAAAATGTAGCCTATGTGGTCAACCGAGAGGCTTTCGATAAAAATCTGGGGAAAGGCCTAAATATACTTTTTGAGACAAAGTTTTTAGGCTTAGAAAAAGAAAACGGAAGCTATATCATTGAAACCGATAAAGGAGATTTGTCGGCAGATATTGTTATCGGTGCTGACGGAGCAAATTCAGCCTTAAGAGAGTTTGTTAATGGAAGCCAAAAAGCAGATTATCTTAAAGGGGTTCAGTTTCGCATGGCTCATCAGTCAACAAATAAAGAGTTAGTAGAGGTATACCTAGAAAAACCTTATTTTTATTGGATTATTCCTGAATCTAGTAAGATAGCCAGAGTAGGTGTAATTTCTAAGAATCCCTATCAAGACCTTCTAGATTTTGTTAAGAAAAACAAAATGAAGGGAGAAGTCATAGAAAAATTCGCCGGGATAGTACCCTTAAGGCATCATGACTATTTATCTCGCGAACGTGTATTTTTGGTAGGAGATAGCGCTGCCCAGATTAAGCCTTTAACTTATGGTGGGATTTATATGGGGATGCGCGGAGCGGAAATGTTAGTCCAATGCATCGCTAAGAAAAGATTTTCTGAATATTCTTCGTTTTGGCGGAAGCGCTTTGGGCGAGAATTGAAAGTATCTCTTCGGGCCCGAAAAGTTTTTCAGAAACTGTCAAAGAAAGATCTTGAAAAGATATTTTTCTTTGCTAAAAAAAATACCCGGGTAATAGAGAAAAAAGGTGACTTTGAACGTCACGCAGCATTGGTCTGGGAACTTTTACGAAATCCCGAGAACTCTAGAGAGTTAGCCAGCATTCTGTTTAAGATATTCAGAGCCAGTCTATACCAGCAATAAACCTCAACCACTCTTTCCTTATTTATCCTTTTTAAGCAAAAACTAGCGATACATAGCAAACAGTAACTTTTTTAGCTTATTTATAAAAAAAGCTAATAATCGTTGACTTTTCTATCAAAGCCTGCTATTTATATTATAGGAGGAAGAAGATGGGATCTAAGAAGATAAAGAAAAAACTCTCTTCTCGATCAAGTATTATGACCCCCAAGGAAGCCGCCAAATATCTAGGTTTGCACTTGATTACAATCTATCGACTCACAAAAAAGGGAGAGCTCCCTGGTTTTAAGATTGGCGGACAGTGGAGGTTCAAAAAAGACTTGCTCGAGGCCTGGATTGCCAATAAAGTTAACAGCAAAAGCGATAAGACCTAGGTTAATTAGGAATTCTTATTGACAGTACAACAACTCAAAATTAATCTTTTAGTTTGTTGAAAGCTGTAAATAGCGGCGCAGGATTGAGGTAATTCGGTAAAAACAAAAGGAACGACCGGCGGTGAATAAGACAGTAAGGTTAGCGATTTTTATAATTGGTTTTCTTTTAATCACATCTGTATTATTTAACTATATCCTCAAAACAGATACAGGTATTATTATTCTAGCCGTCGTCTCAATTCTAATACCTTTGATTTTTATCTGGCCAGAGTTGGGCTTGGTAATTTATTTAGTTTTTGTTAGCACCATGCCGGGTTTCACTAATTTATCGATTGTACAGATTGGCGGTTTCGACTTTCGGCCCGATGAAGCAATTTTCATTCTCTTAATAATACGTTTGTTTATAAAGCCAAGGAAACGGTCGAGGCAACAGCGTAATATATTTGCCGCGCCAGTATTATGGATGGCCCTAATCAGCATAGGGAGCATTATGTTGACCTCGCTGATGGGGGGATTCCCTTCTTTTGCTTGGACAATACCGGTTGTCCGCGGGTTACCTATATTTTTGCTGATATTTTTACTGCCGGCTTTTATATCAGAAGAGAAGTTTGATTGGTTT
>CAZIXI010000328.1:0-3068 GCA_964543115.1 uncultured bacterium | reverse complement strand
CACTAAAAGACATAGATACCTTTTCTCACATTATGCTATTTTACATTTTTGATAAAGCAGGTGATATAAAATTGGTTTGCCCTACATTTCTAGATGATACTTCTCATGGGATTTTTGCCTCCCGGCACCCTTGCCGGCCTAATTGCCTTGGTTTTTCTATTGTTAAGCTTATTTCCATTTGCAATAATACTCTTACAGTAAGCGGCATTGATATTCTCGATCAAACTCCTCTAGTAGATATCAAACCTTATATACCAAGGTTTGATTATTTCCCTGAAGCCACTAATGGCTGGATAGAGAACAAAAAGCTTCGTCAAAAGCCTATCAACAGAGAATAGTTTTTTTCATTCATCTACTCGCAGTTCCACTGCGATAAAAGGTGCTGCCGCCTAAAAATATATTTCTTTGGCCTGTAAACCACCACTCTCTCCTGTTTTCTTATTATACCCCCTGCACTCCAAATGCAAGGATACTACGTTTCCTTTTTATGAAAATATTTTTCTTACTGAATAATTGAATGGATATATATGTAAGAAAATTATTTTCAAAAAAGTACTACGTTCCTCCTGGCATTTTGAGCGCACCCAAAAAAAGTCGTCTCTGCCTATAGAACGCCTGCGGCGGGCAAGGAATCGACCACATTTTTTGGGCCGGGGGTCTCCTTTTAATCAAAAGGAGAGAGTGGTTCTCTCCCGTAACAAGGAGGATGTTATGGTTTTAAATTATCGTTTAGTTACTCATATCAGTGAGGAAGCTACTTGTCCTTACTGTGGTTCGGATCTGGTTATTCGCGAGGAAGGCGGTCTTATATTGCTCTTATGTGTGCATTGCAGCTTTTGTGAGTGTTAGCTCTATCCTGACCTCCCGTGGGGTGCGCATACGTCATCACGCATAAAAGGGAATCAACAATATTTATATTAGTCATACTATACACAATAGCTCAAACTCACACCTTGGACATTTTATTTTTATTTTCCCTTTGCCATAAGGTACTTTAAATTCCTTAAAACACTTGTTGCAAGTCATTATTACATTTCCGCATATTTCCAAACTGAACCTCATTTCATTGTGCCTATTTCCTTCACTTACATTATAATTGTTAACAATTTTATCTACTTTATTCTTCACCTTTAAATATTTCTTTTGAATTTGCTTATTATTCTCTTTATCCGCATTATAATCTCGCATCCCTCTCTCCATAATCTCTCTACCAACATCGTCTATATTCTCACTTATTATGTTATTATCTAATTTATTTAAAATCATATACCTCGCAAAAAGATATCCAAAATCTAGTGGGCTTAAATATCCGTAATATTTTCTTTGCATTGTCCTGCCCTTATTTCTCTCTGTCATTCCATTCAACACTAATATTCCATAACCAAACAATATTGTACTCAAATCAACCATCTTTTCATTTGTCTCATTATTTCCTAGTACTATATTTTTCTTTTTCATATATATGTGCATTATCTCATGTGACAGTACAGCCCCAACTTCTTTCGAGTTATTAGCAATATCACTATTTAGACTGATATAAAAATCACGGTCATCAGATAATTCGACCATACCTGGGGCACTTATATCTTTTTCAAACGTCACCAATATTGTTCCTAACTCCTTACAAAAGTTCAATTTCATTATTAATTCTTTCGCCATATTTTGTATTGCTATTCTTTTATCTTGCTTGCTAAAATAAAATTCATTACCAGGCAGAAAAAGTCCTCCATATCTCTCAATTTCTTCACCTATTACCCCATATAAATAATCAACTGTTGTTTGTAGCCACTTTTTATTCATGCTATCTTTTTTTATTAATTTCTTTCGCTATTGCCTTTGCCACTTCTTTACTCTTCCAATATCCAGTATGAGCAGTATATGGATTTGTTCCTGTATCAATTGTTTTCTGCTCTATTGGTATTTTCCTGAAGAAAGGCTTACAATGCCTTGCTATCCCATCATCCTCATCTAGAATATTAATCCATTTTGTTACATTTTTTGGTAAAGAGAGGTCAGACTCACTATGTCCCATAGCAGTAGTAAAAATCGGTATCGGCGACCCTAGAGTAATTAATGCTTTTAGTTTAGCTCTTTTGCTGTACCTATATCTCCTGAACCCAAATACATAGTCAAAGGCTATTACACTTCCCAGAGAATGAGCTACAATTATATCCTCCCGGCCATATTTATTATGATATTGTTCTATTTTATTATGCACCGTTTTTAAAATACTCATCCGGCCGGTCTTTTTATCACCTTTATCTTTTATATAATACATGATCTGAATTACAATCGGGTCAATAAAACCGTAGAAGAATTTCAGCAGCGACCTAACTTGTAGTTTCAGTTTCGGTTTCCTTTTAATCTTATTATATCTCGCTATTAATCCCTCTGTCGCGCCATCCCAGATCACTTCACATTGATTGATAGAAGAAATATCGATATCCTTTTTAGCCATTTTACATTCCTTTATAATGTTCCTAAAAAGAATATCACTATACCTGGCCTTCGCTTCCCCAACACCGTGGATAAAAATAATATTCATATTTTTTATGCCTATTATCACATAATAATTATATCAGATAGTTTATTCCTTTATTTTAAGCTGTCTTTATATTCACTTTTAACTCTTCTAGCTGACTAATAAATTCCTTATTGCAATTTACCGGTAACATTAATTGTTTTATTGTACCACACGCAATCTCTTTCTTTACATTGAATGCCAATCCTATTGATTTCGGGAATTTAAATATTTCTCCTCCAATATCATAATCACCTACACCACAACACGTCAAAGCAACCCTAAACTCTTTTTCATGTTCATACTTTTTCTTATCCTTAAAATAAATATATTTCATCGGATTGGTTAAATATTCCCTACTCAACCTTTCTTTTTCGAAATCTCCATAAACAACCATACCATAATTAATATCAAATAAATTAAAATAGTTTTTTCCTCCCTTCCTTATTCTTAACTTCTCGTGATTATCACTAAGAGCTTGTATTAACCTAGCACAGTCAAATACTATACACATCTGATTGGCAGGAATATCTCCACCATACTCAGC
>CAZIXI010000327.1:0-3116 GCA_964543115.1 uncultured bacterium | reverse complement strand
AAAGTGAAAAAGGAAATTGGGAAAAAGAAGCCTACATCTAGCTGTGTAGGTTGTACTGTATCAATAATATGTGTTCTTGCGATAGGGTTAGTTGTTTTTGTGTTTGTGTCAGGAAGCAAAACTGATAAGCTAGCTTTTACTTCAGCACAAGAAAAAGCTATTATTACATGGCAAGGAAAACCATATGATTTTGCTACTATTAAGGTGATTAGGGAAAAGTACGGAGACGGTGTTTATACGGACAGAACCGATAATAATTATGGCTGGATTTATTTTGCAGAGCCTGATGTCACCTTTAAAGTTAATAAGAAAACTAACAAAATAGAAGTTGTACTACCTGAGCGGCATTAAAAGAATGATGATGTTTTCAACGAAAACTATACCGATTATTATATTGATTATGCTTATATCACTACTATCTTATGGGGATTCCATTACCCTAAAGAATGGTATGACAATAGAGGGTGAGATAACTGAGAAAACTGAAGATTATATAATAATTAAAGAACCTTGTTTGGGGGGCTATACAAAAACAACATTCACCATGGATGAAATAGAGAGCTGTGATTCTAAAGCGTATGATAGGGAACACTATGCCGAAGAACAAAAAGCAAAAGGACTTATTAAGCATGGAAATCAGTGGATTACTCAAGAGCAGCTAGACGGCATTGTTGAGCAAGAAAGAAAAGAAGAAGAAGAAAACAAAAAACGCATTAAAGAAATAGAGACAAAGAGAATGTTTGAAAAAGAACAAAGGGAAAAGGGTTTAGTTGAGTATGCAGGAGAATGGGTTACTCCATTAGATAAACATGAAAAAGAGCAGGAAGATAAAGGGTTAGTTAAGTACGAAGGAAAATGGATTACTCCTGAAGGGAAAAAGGAAATTGAAAGAAGAAATAAAGAAATTGAAAGAGAAAATATAGAACATATAGAAAGAACACAAAAGCGGAGGTCAAAGATGAATATTTTAAAAAACATGTTAATTGTGGGAATCCCTTTAATAATTTTCTTGATAGTAATAACGGCATTGTATATTAATAAAATGATGGCTTATAAGAGAATATACAATAGATATAAAAGCATCATTGATGTCGACAGAGAAGCAGAAAAAGCAAAAACCTCTTTAGATAAACTAAAAAATGCTTTTTCGCAATTAGATCGTGAATATAAAATAAAATCAGACAATCTAACTTCAGAATATCAAAAGAAAAGATATGTCTATGAGCAATTGCTAAAAGAGATAAGCGTCTTGGAAGAAGATTTAGAATTAACCTCTTTCGGGCTGTATAAACCACATTACAGCTTCGACACTCCAGAGCAATATAAAGCAAAAATAGAGAAAACACGAAATCTTCAAAAGCAATTAATAAAAGATAAAAATGCTGCAGTATGCAGCACTGAATGGACTGTTGGAGGGAGCAAAAGAGAAGGTCGTAAGATGACCAACCAGTATTTAAAGCTTATGCTCCGAGCATTTAATAATGAAAGCGACGCTGCTGTTCTAAAGGTAAAATGGAATAATGTCCTGAAAATGGAAGAGCGCCTAAGGAAAGCGTTCGATGCTATCAATACTTTAGGGTCCACACAAAATATAGAAATTACTCAGGATTATTTTAATTTAAAAATCGGTGAACTTAGACTTACACATGAATACCAAGAAAAGCTACACGAGGAAAAAGAAGAGCAAAGACGTATAAGAGAGCAGATGAGAGAAGAGGAAAAGGCAAGAAGAGAAATTGAAACAGCGCAAAAGGAGTCTGAATTAGATGAAAAAAGGTATCAAGATGCTCTTGAAAAAGCACGTGAAGAAGTATCAAAAGCACAAGGCAAAGAACTTGATAAACTAAATGAACAACTAGCAGAACTAGAAAAACGCCTTCAAGAGGCTCGAGCAAATAAAGCAAGGGCTCTTTCCAGAGCACAATTGACAAAATCTGGGCATATATATGTTATTTCGAATATTGGTTCATTCGGTGAAAATGTATATAAAATTGGAATGACAAGAAGACTTGACCCGACAGACAGAGTAAAGGAGTTAGGAGATGCTTCAGTTCCATTTGAGTTTGATATACATGCAATGATTTATTCTGAAAATGCTCCTGATCTCGAAAATATTCTTCATAAAGAATTTGATTCAAGGCGAGTAAATATGACAAATCAAAGAAAAGAATTTTTTAAGGTTTCGCTTGGCGAAATTGAGAATATTGTTCATAAAAAACGTGGGGAGATAGAGTTTACAAAGCTAGCTGAGGCCAGAGAATACAGAGAAACATTAGCTATAATTGAAAAAGAAATAAACGCAAAAAGCATTGAAGAAAAGGTTGAGGAACGATTTCCAAGATCATTGTAACAAATACAAATGACAATACTATCTGTTTTACTAGGTCTGCACGAATGGGGATAGAGAGAACTTCAAAAGAGTGGGGAGAGAAGAGTAGTTATGCTAGATGCAGGAACACCGATTAAAGGCCGTCAATGCAGGGATTGTGCTAATTTTGAGGAGCTAGAGCCACAAAAGGGGTTAAGGCCTATACATGGTGAAGAATATATCCCGTATTGTGATCGTTGCAAGGAGCGGAGATATAACATGGTCTCGGCTGAGTTGTGTGGGGGTTATAGGAGTAAAACAAAGACTGATTAATCAGAAGATTTATGAGTGCCAAAAAAGAAATAGCGAAAGAAATTAATAGCAATAATATACGTCCTTGGCAAATAAAGTCTGTGAAAAGACTGTATGAGTTAATAATTGAGCCGAATATTAAGAGGGTGTACAAAGAATTGATGAAAATGCCAGGGGTAAAAGAATCTTGGCTGCCCTTAAATACTGAACAAAGAGGTTTACGTTTAAAAGAATTAATGGAGGGGATAGTTGCTTGTTTATGTCAATACATTATGCCACCGCCCAAGATGAACAAGTATCAGATTAGTGATATACTTGATATAGTAGAAAAAGAAACTCCGCTTAAAAAAATAAGGAGAAACATTGAGGAGATAAAGAATATTAAGAATAAAAAGTATGATTTGATTGAAAAAGCCAAAAGAGATAAGTTGCATGAGGAAACATTACGAGATGGCTCGCATCAAGCGAAGGAAGCGGTATTAGAAGTTATTACGAT
>CAZIXI010000326.1:0-3126 GCA_964543115.1 uncultured bacterium | reverse complement strand
GCTTTTAATGCAAGGTAAAATAAGTTTCTATTCTTGAACGTAGCCGACCGGCTGGGTCAGAATGATTTTTTGGGTTTTTTTAAGTTTCATGACTTTGGCCAGTTGAGGTTTGTTTACCCAACCCAGAACTACGGTTGCCAGGCCTTCTGAAGAGCAGAAAAGGTATACATTTTGACTGATAAAACCTGTATCGGTTGCGGAGTAGAAATTCTTGCTTTTATTGTCTCCGGACATCCGTGTATAGTCGGCGACATAAATCAGGTTGACCGGGGCTGTCTGGGTAAAATCCTGTACACCAACATGTTCCCTAATATCTTGCGCGAGAACAGGCTCTAAAAGATTTTGGCCGGCATTATATAAGTATAAGCCGCTTTTCATGGCAACATAAATGTCAATTTCCTGCCAGTTCATGGCTGAAGGGGCAGTGCGTTTACCCGAATTGGCCCGGTTAATTCCAAAGGCCGCCCAGAGCAGATTGGAAAGCATCTCTAAGGGCAATTCCCGGGAACTGAAGGTGCGGCGGGATTGTCTTTCCCTGAGTGCCTGCATAAGTAATTTATTCTGTTTTAATTGAGGTTCTTTGAGCTTGATGGGATTCTGTTCAGCGCCAAGGAGCCTGTAGTCAAGCACAGCAATGAAAGTCACTAAAAATAAAATGGCTAATAATCTTTTCAAATAAACCCTCCTTTTTTGAGTTAGCTGCTAAAACAGGAATTCTAGGCTGCGAATATTTTAACTAACTTCAGTATTAAGAGGAAGTAAAATAAAATATAATTTCTCTTGAATTTGAACTTATAACTATATATTATATATCAAGCCGATGTATTTTTGTTTCATCTCAGGAGGTTGTCGTGGGGAAAAAGAAACGTGTGCTTAGCGGGACAAGGCCGACAGACAGATTGCATCTGGGGCATTTGCTGGGGGCGTTAGATAATTGGCGCAGGTTCCAGAATGAGGAATGTTTCTATATGATTGCCGATTGGCATGCCTTGAGCAGTGAGTATGCCGATCCCGGCCGGATCAAGGAAAGTACTTTTCAGGTAGCTGTAGACTATCTTAGTGCCGGCTTGGATCCGGAGAAAAGTGTTATTTTTGTTCAATCATGGGTGCCGGAACACGCCCAACTGCATTTGCTGCTATCTATGCTCGTTCCGATTCCCTGGCTGGAACGTAATCCAACCTATAAGGAACAGCTGCAGGAAGTTAAAGGAAAGGATCTTTCTACGTATGGTTTTCTTGGTTATCCTGTGCTGCAGGCCGCTGATATACTTCTTTATAAGGCCGATATTGTTCCGGTAGGGCAGGATCAATTGCCGCACCTGGAGCTTTGCCGTGAGATCGTCCGCCGTTTTAACAATATTTATAATACCCAGTTGTTGGTTGAACCGCAGCCCAGCTTGACTAAGGTACCTAAGCTTCCCGGTACAGACGGCCGTAAAATGAGCAAATCATATAAGAACTGTATCTATCTTTCTGACCGGGGTAAGGAGCTGGAGAAAAAATTGATGACGATGATTACCGATCCGGCCAGGAAACGGCGTGATGATAAAGGGCATCCGGATGTCTGCGCAATATTCAGTTTTATTGAGGTTTTTAGTGCTCAGGATAAGGAAGATATTGCCCAGGCCTGTAAGGAGGCTAAGATCGGCTGTGTAGAATGTAAACGTAAATTAGTTAAGGTGCTGGAACAGGCCATGGGTCCGCTTTGGGAGAATCGTGCCAAGTGGGAGGCTCATCCGGATGACTTGTGGGACATCCTCCGGCAGGGAAGCGCTAAGGCCAGGGAAGAGGCCAGGAGTACGTTTAAAGAAGTATTGGCTGTAGTGGGAATGCCTGTTTGTTAGGCCATAGCCTCGCCCTTTTAAGGAATTTTATTTATGACAGATGCGAAATCGCAATACAAAGTGGAGTTAGAGGTTTTTGAGGGGCCGCTTGATCTTCTTCTCTATCTCATCAAAAGAGATGAAGTGGATATTTATAATATTCCGATAGAGCGGGTAACCAAACAATATTTAGATTATTTGTCGCTGATGCAGATGCTGGATCTGAATATAGCGGGGGATTTTTTTGTTATGGCGGCTACGCTTATGTATATTAAATCCAAGATGCTGTTGCCGCCGGAGGAACGCCCGCCGGAGGAGCAGGAAGAAGAGGATCCCCGGATGGATCTGGTGCGCCAGTTACTCGAATATAAGAAGTTTAAGGATGCCGCGCAATATTTACACCAGCGCGAAATAGTCCAGGAAAGTGTCTTCCCCAGAAGTGTGCCGGCTGATCTGCCGGAAGCAACGGATAATTATATGGTGGATGTCAGTATCTTTGATCTGATTGGCGCCTTCAGCCAGGCCCTAAAAAGGGTTGAGGCCAATCAGGTGCGGGAGATCATTGAAGAAAAATTCAATGTAGCGGACAAAATTGAGGAAATTAAACAAAACCTCCAGCGGGAACGCAGTTTGAATTTAACCCGTTTCTTTAGCGAAATGAAAAGCAAAACAGAGGTGGTGGTCACGTTTCTTGCCTTACTGGAAATGATCAGGTTAAGGTCGGTGAGGGTTTTTCAGCCGGAATTGTTCGGGGAGATTGTTGTGGAGGGCGTGTATGCCTAAAAGTATTGAACAGGTCGTCGGTGAATTGCTGTCGAAGAATAAAAAAACCCTGGCGATCGCGGAATCATGTACGGGCGGATTGCTTAGTAATTTAATTACCAATATTGCCGGAAGTTCCACGTATTTTCTCGGCGGAGTTGTCGCTTACAGTAACCAATCCAAGATGGATATGTTGAAGATCCCGGAACAGATAATTCAGGATGAAGGCGCGACAAGCAGAAATTGCGCGTTGGCCATGGCAAAAAATATTCGCGGCACGCTCCGGGCGGACCTCGGTTTTAGTATTACGGGGATTGCCGGGCCCGGCGGCGGTAGCGGAAATAAACCGGTGGGGACGGTGTTTATCGCGGTGACTGACGGGGAAAAGAATGTCTGTAAATTGTTTAAGTTTGAGGGGGCCAGGCTGGAAATAAAGCAGAAGGCCTCTCAGGCGGCATTACGGATGGTCAAGGAATTGTTAGCTTGAACTAAAACGCAACAGTCGAAATAGAATGCCAGAAACGCTAAGAACATTTATTGC
>CAZIXI010000325.1:0-3174 GCA_964543115.1 uncultured bacterium | reverse complement strand
TATTCCTTCAATTCAGATTGTTCCCCTGCAGGAACTGAACCATATCCTCAATGGTAAGGGGCACGAGTTTGTCCAGGTGAGCCTGATGGTGTTGGGCGATGCCACCGGCGCGGTGGTGTTCACCCTCACTCAGGATAAGGCCTGTGTATTATCCGATGTGGTTATGGGGCAGGGCAAAGGGACAACCCAGGTACTCGGGGAACTGGAACAATCGGCCCTGAAAGAGATCGGCAGTATCCTAGGGGCTTCCTATCTGAACGCGATCAGCGAGATGACCGGAATGACGCTGTTAGTTTCTACCCCGGATCTCAATATTGGAAAACTAGAGATAATGAACAAAATCCTTAATAAAAGAGATATTAATGTTAAGGAGAATGATGAGGTTATGTGTATCCGGACGGAATTTGTGGAGGCGGCCACAAGGATCGAGGGTTACATGGTCTTTGTTCCCGCCAATGCCGCGATTAAGAAGATTGTGAACGCGCTCTGCGTTTAATAGGGTCAAGGATCAAGGGTCAAGGGTCAAGTGCGAGCTTCGCTCGCACTTTGACACTTAATTAGGAGGTGAGTATGGAAGAGAAGAAAAAGGTATTGATTGTTGATGATGAACCGGATCTGTTGGAAACAATGGCTTTTCGGCTGGATGCCGCCGGCTATGAGGTGATTACGGCGGCAGACGGGGCCAGCGGCGTAAAGAAGGCAAGAGAAGAAGGTCCGGATTTAATCATTATGGACGTAATGATGCCCGGGATGGACGGATTTGAGGCGCTGGAAAAATTGAAAGAGGAGATCGCTACCCGAAAAATACCCACGGTTGTTTTCTCTTGCGGCAAGGATGAAGAGGAGTGGGCAAAAAAATCGTTGAAGCTTGGCGCGGCCGGATATATAGTTAAACCGTTTGAGACGGAATCGTTGCTGTTTACAGTGGATAAATTCGCAAAGCGCTGAACTACGCGTAATTAAAAGGAGAAATAAAATGAATAACAAACTAACAGATATTCAGCTTGATGCATTGCGGGAGATGAGTAATATCGGTGCCGGACACGCGGCGATTGCCCTGTCGCAGATGCTCTCCCGGAAGATCATGATCGCGGTTACCCGGACGGATATCGTGCCCAGTGAGCTTTTTCTGAAAAATATGGTCGGTGCGGGAAAAGAGGTTGTGGCTTCCGTGTATCTTAAGACCCTGGGAGATATCCAGGGAGCGATCGTTTAAATGTTTAAACGGGAATCGGCGCTTAAATTGAGTGATCTTTTACTGGCGCGCCAGCCGGGTGAGACAAAGTTTATCGATGAGAAAACACAGTCAGCGCTTAAAGAGGTCGGCAGTATTCTTACCGGCGCCTTCTTTTCCGTGCTGGCTGATATGATGAGCCTGAAGGTGTTTCATCAAGTGCCCTATTTCGCTTTTGACAGCGCCGAAAATGTGATGTACGGTGTCTGCGACCAGAACTTTGGCGATCATAATGAGCGTTTGTGTATGGCGACGGAATTTATCGAATCGGCGACTAAGATAACCGGTTCTTTTGCCTTTGTCCCGACGGAAGAGGCCATGCAAAAAATCCTCAAGGTGTTAGAAGGATAACGGAAATGATTTCATGAAAAAAATACAAAAAATACTCGCGAATAAGCTGGAAGAGACGGCCCGGGAGCTGAAACAGCAGATGGAGGAGATGACTAAACGCGCCTATCAGGCTGAGGTGTTGTTTCAGATGTCCCTGCAGCTGCAGGAAATTAATTCCCGGGAACGTTTATATGAGTTCATTGCCAGTATTCTGGAGGAGATGTTTGGGGCAAGGCAGGTAATGATTTTTGAATATGAATCCGGCCAGCTTATTCCGGTGGCCAATTGTGGTATTGCTGAGGATGCAGCTCAGCGGGTACTGAGTATTGACGGCAAGGCCATAAAAAGCCTTATCGATCTGGGAGATGTTATCAGGGTTGCCGATATTAAAGGAACGGCTCTCGCTGATTTTGTTTGTAATATTAAAAGAGTTTACAGGGTAGAGCCGAGTTTAATTATTAATAAATTTTATCAGGATAAACTAAGCCAGCTCATTGTTGTCGGGGCCTGCGCGTCCTTAAAAGTGATTGGAGCAGAGGATATTAAAACCCTGGCTGTTTTTATCGAGCATGCCGCTAAAATAGGACAGAATCTTAAATTGATAGAGTCTTTAGAAGAGGAGAAAGATAAACTGGCAATGGCGGTAAACAATATGAGTGACGGCCTTATTTATACGGATACGGAAATGAATATAGCGCTTTTAAATGACCGGGCGCAGGAGATGCTGGCCGAGGATAAAGGGATAAATTTGGGGATGAATCTATATGAGGTGCTGGCAAGATATAATACCGATATGCGGCTGGAAGAGGTGGTGGTGCAGCAAAGCGATGCCAAATTCACTTTGAGTATACCGGAAGAAGGTATCTATTATGAGGCGTTAGCGACAAAGATAAAGGACGATAAGGGACAGATAACCGGGAT
The DNA here is from genome assembly GCA_964543115.1 of uncultured bacterium. Lineage (GTDB taxonomy): Bacteria > Auribacterota > CAZIXI01 > CAZIXI01 > CAZIXI01 > CAZIXI01. Next base: position 689 of record CAZIXI010000325.1, on the reverse strand, counting down.
GATGGTTGTTGTCAGGGATATTTCAGAAGAACGGTACACGAGCACGTTAAAATCCACGTTTATGGCCACGGTTTCCCATAAATTACGTACTCCGCTGACGGTAATTCGCGAGGGAGTGAGCCTGCTTCATGAAAACATTCTCGGGGAACTCAATCCCAAACAGCAAAGTGCCGTTGCCAAGGCCTATAACCAGACACAGTATCTTACTTCTCTCATTAACAGTTTGCTGGAATTTGCCAAGACGGAAGCGGACATTATGGCCCTGGGCCTGAAAAAGGAAAGGATGAACCTGAAAGAGTTTTTTGCCGATCTCTTATTGTCGTTGGAGAAGCAATATAAAGAAAAAAATATTATTGTGAATCCCGAGATTGATGAGGCTATCAATATATATGTTGATCGGGATAAACTACAAACAGCAGTAGGGAATATCCTGGATAACGCGGTTAAGTTTAATCTCCCGGGGACAAAAGTCGACATTATTGTGAGAACGGAGCAAGATAAGGTCGTGCTGGTTATTGCCGATAATGGTGCCGGTATCCCCCGGCAGGGGATGAAGTATATTTTTAAGAGTTTTACCCAGATAGATAAGGATTTTACCGGGCAGATAAAGGGTATGGGACTGGGTCTTTACCTGGCCTTTAAAATCGTTCAGGCGCACCGCGGTGAGATCATTTGTGAATCGGAGCTGG
>CAZIXI010000324.1:0-3195 GCA_964543115.1 uncultured bacterium | reverse complement strand
AGGCGATTGTGGGTAACTTCATACTAAAAGTGTCCATAATAGTTTACGCTATCTTTCGGTAATATTCTGTTAAATACAATTATCAGAAATTCTGTTATTCTGTAATTACTTATTGACAGAATATCTGAAATATGTTATACTTAACTAAATAATGGGCCAATGCTTGCTATTTTTCCCGGAGAAAATACTTAATTATAGGAGGATTTATGTCGATTATAAAAATGACCGCGCGCAATGATATTCATCTCCCGGCAGAGATCATAAAACGTCTCAATGTTGGCAAGGAAAAAACGTTATGGGTTATGATAAAAGACAATATGGTAATTCTGGTCCCTGTGGATATTGAGCCGCGATATTCCAAGGAAGCGTTAGCCGGATTAGAAAAACTGGTTAAAAAGGAGAAAAGTAAGGCGGTAGCGCTTTCTTCAAAAAAAGACATTGAGGATTTATTCAAGTGAAAAGGAAAATAAAACTAAAAGCGCTTCCCTCCTTCGCGAGATCCGTTAGCAAGATTAAGGGAAAAGAAAAAGAGCTCCTGATTGAGACCCTGGATGAGTTAAGGATTTATCTAAGTTCGGCACAAAAAACACCGGGGCTGGGTTTTAAAAAACTCCGTAAGGATTTGTATGAGATCCGCGTTGACATAGATATGCGCATCGTAGCAGTATATCAAAAAGGCGCTTTTTTTCTCGCCTTTTATGGGAATCATGATGATATTGAAAGATTCTTGAGAAGATATTAACAGCAGCAGTATGCTACAATGATCTACTGATACTATCCGAATTATTCCTGACCATATCCAATTGTAAAAACACCTTTTCAACATCTAAGCGGTCACCATCATAGAAAACTTTTCTTAGTTTCGCTATATCATCCTTTGTCTGCAGCCTGATATTAAGCGAAACTGTTGTTCCCAAGGGAATATCTTCAGCTGGCTCAGTTAACACAAATTCTTCCCGTACCCCATTTACGGGATTAGGCACAAGCAAGGAATAACCAGGACAACCTTTTTTCCGGCTGCGAAACTCAATTTCGTGATGAAATGAAAAGGCACCATCAGCTAAAAAACAACCGTGACTATGACAAAAATCATAATCTTCACTTGGCCAAAGAAAGTAAACTACCCCATCCCCGAAATGACCAATAAGCGACTTTGCCATCTTTGTTGATAACGATTTAAAATAATAAGCCCGATTAAAAACAGGATACCTATCTTTCCAATATTCAAACATCCTTCTCTCAATCCCAACACCATTATCTGATATGGCAAGCGAAAGCACTTTAGCGGAAAAGTCATATTGAATAGAAATCTCTATTTTTCCTGTGTAAAAGTCTTCCGCTTCTTCCGCCGCCTCATAAATCGCATCAATCGCATTAGGAACACTATGATTTCTAAGATATGATTCTAGTAATAATATCATTTTTTGAAAAACTAAAATATTTTTGCTCTCCAAATCCAATTCCTCCTCCAGACGCAGCAATTCCTTTTCCCGTGCTTCATTGAGGGCCTCGACCACTTGAACCATCTGTGCTTCTGGAGGAAGCAAGAGATCAACTTCAAAGGGGAGTTCCACATTGAATAGTGTAACCTTCCCTGAGCGGGGCAGTCTATAGCCATTCCTTAAAAAAGCAGCCCCAGGCAAAGCGTGGGGCACCCTGCCCTGTTGCTCTTTTAACGGGCTCTTATCGGCTTCTAACGGGCTGTTTGGCGCCAGACAGGAATGGTCAACTTCCACCCGTGGTGTGGATTGGATTAGCCCGGACAAAAATCCTGTCAGATTCTCTACCTGAGTATGTAGAGGATCTTCAACTGTGACAAGCCCTTTAACTTGTTCAAAGCGAACCCGGGCCTTTTTAAATTGCTTCAACTCCAGATAAATATAACCCAGTCTATATAAGGCAGAAATGTGATCTTTATCTAAATCCAGAACTCTTTCCAGGCATTCTCCGGCCTTTTCCGGTTTTCCGATTTCAGCATAAAGTAAACCCAGCTGATACCAGGATTCTTTTAGATATTCACCCGCAAAACTGATCGCATGCCGGAAATGTGCTATGGCCTCTTTATACTTACCCAGTTTCCGGCAGACAATTCCCAGATCATAATACGATTGGGTTATTCCATCATCAATCGTGATCCCTTTTCGGTAACACCGCTCCGCCTGCCGGTAATTTCCGAAATTTAAATATACCTGGCCGGCATTCAGCCAGATCAGCGCTTCGTCACCCAGCGGACAGTAAATGCGTTCAGCATCTTCTTTGGCTTTCCTGCCCTCAGCCGCATAGTCTCCGGCTATAGCCGCCAGGTATTCGGCAATCGGCCTGCCAATACTGGTTTTACCGCTCCCTTCTCTTAACTCGGCAAACCGATGAAAACCTCCGATCATATCACCGCTATTGGCTTCCAGCAGATACACCTGTTTATCTTCACCAATGATTATATCCAGTCCTAGCAACCCGGGTTGGCAGCCTGCTGCCTGCCCAATCGCTGCCGCAGTCTTTTTTGCTGCCCCGACAATGTCATGCCAAATCTGACTCCACTCCTCCTCACCGAATAGCTCACTCATTATCTGTTCCAGCAGAGCAGCCTTTGCGCCACTATGGTTACTTACCGGTTCCATTCCATAATCGCTATAACGTATATAACACATCTCCGGTTTTAAAACTACCTGCCCGTCACTATCAAAGGCTACCATTGCCCGAATATTCCAATCCTGCCTTTTGTCCGCAACAGAGTACGGATAGCTGTTTATCCGCTCTTCTATAATCACATCCTCGCGTTGATACAATTTAAAGACACAATCAACCGCCTCTTCTATTTCTTCCCCGGCAAACATTTTTACTGCCCGGGCGCCAAATCCGTATCTGGGCTTAACAACAAAACCCGTCAACTGATGTTCCGCGATAAATCCTGCTAAAATCTCTCTTATATCTTCTGCAGCATATTCTTTTTCACTACTTAAAAATACAGATCTTGCACCGCGAATGCCTTCTTCCTGGCAGAGATCATTCATCTTTTTCTTATCTTCTGTTATTTCCGGTATCTGCGGCGCATTTAAAAGGGGAATATCATTTTCCGCCAACAAGGCACTGCCCTCCCCTATTCCCCCATGAGTAAAGGCATAAATGGGCAACGGCTCGCGGAATTTGCCGTAGCAAAGCGCGCCTGTTCTGTCAAAAAACACACCATATTGTAAA
>CAZIXI010000323.1:0-3219 GCA_964543115.1 uncultured bacterium | reverse complement strand
CCGGCAGTTTTAGTACCTGGGTGGCCATTATGAACCCGAAGCCGCTGGAGGCAAAAGTAAAGATTACATTTATGAGTGATGACGGTGCAGTTCACGAAAAACAAATAGCTATTCCGGCCACCAGCCGGCGGACAATCTGTGTTAATGAAGAAGTCCCGGAAGCAACGGTTTCTACTAAAATTGAATCAATCAATAGTGTGCCGATAGTAGTGGAACGAACGATGTACTGGGATGCCGGCGGCATTACCTGGGCCGGTGGCCATTGTAACAGCGGCGTTACCGCACCGGCCGGTACCTGGTACCTGGCGGAAGGCTGTACTGCCGGAGATTATGAATTATGGTTATTGTTAATGAACCCGCGGGAAACGCGGGCAGAGGTTAAGGTAACCTTCATGAAGGATGACGGTGGAGCAATTGAGAGAAATGTCAGTATAGGACCTGCCAGCCGTTATTCAATTTATGTAAATGACATCGTGCCTAATGCTTCGGTGGCCGCCAAAGTTGAAACTGTTGGCGGAGTAGATATTGTTGCCGAACGAGCGATGTACTGGAATACCAGTGCCGCTGTTTTGGGCGCAGCCACCGGGCGCAGTTTCCAGGGCGGTGACGACGGCCAGGTACACTGGATTGGCGGTCATTGCAGTTCCGGAAAAGTAGATTGATGTTGTTGGGGCCCCGACAAGAGAGGATAGGCAGATATGAAGACGAGGCTAATAACATATTTGTTATTATCTGGTTTGATCTGTTTGCCAAATTTAGGGCGGGCGGATCCCCAGGTAGGCCTGTACAAAATCACCGTCCGGCAGGGATGGAATTGTGTATCACTGCCCCTGCAAACCCTGCAAAGATCGCAGGGGCAAATCACCTCTCTCACTACTAATACCCTAACCGACAGCAATAAAAGCTGGACGGAAAATGCTTACCAGTATGATGTGCTGCTTATCTGTTCCGGGACAGGAGAAGGGTATTATTACCGGATAAGTGCCAATACCGCGGATACGCTTACCTTATCATCCGCTTTATCCTCAACCATTGCCGTTAGTGACCGTTTCTATATCTATGAGGCAAAAACAATAAGCGGGATTTTTGGCGATCATAACGGCGCTCTGCACGCCGATACCACCAGAACCGCTGCGGATGAAATCTATTTATGGGACAGCGGCACTCAGGCTCTATCCGAATCCATCTGGCTTAGTAATGAACCAGGCAGTGAGGGTTGGTGGCAGGGCGATACGCAGATAACGGATAAATCCGTTACCCTTTTGCCCAACGAGGCCTGTTTTGTGGTGCACAAGACCGCTGATGAGGTAACGATAAATATTGTGGGTGTGGTGCCGGATACCAAACAGACAATCAATGTTAGGGCCGGAGAAACGCTGGCCGGCCAATCGTTTCCGGTTGCTGTTACCGCCGGGAATTCCGGGTTGGACAGCACATTGCAGTCCGGTGTGAGTTCCTATAGCGCGGATAATGTGTATATCTGGGATTATGCTGAGCAGAAGTTTAAACTGCCGCTTTGGCACAGTAACGCCGCTGGCTATGAGAACTTTTATTGCGGGGCAGATAATATGAACAGCCTGAACCTTAATCCGGGAGAAGGGTATTTGATTAGGAATAGGGGGAGTGAGACGAACTGGCAGCGCGAAAAACCGTACTAATTTCGGATTTTGGATTTCGGATTGCGGATTTACGATGGAGCAATTATGGATAGATTGAGAGGGCTTCGCCGAAGATTGGAGATTATACTACTCAGTGCTTGTTTGGTGCTGGGGGGGATGGGTGTAGCTCAGGCAGACACGGTTACCTGGAATGCCGGCGGTAGTGGGGATTGGGAGACAGATGGCAACTGGTTAGGCGGTAGTGCTCCTGGAGCAAGTGATGATGTTGTTATTAATACCGCTTATACAGTGTCCCTAAATGCCGCGACTTCCATAAATAGTTTAAGTTTAAGCAATAGTTCAGTTTTAAACTTTGATTTTGCCGCGGATGCTACGGATCATTTGAATGTAGCCGGAGATGTAACAGTTTCCGGTGCCACGATCAGGCATACTTCCGCTACCGGTAAAATATTCATGGATGTAGAGGGTGATTTTGATTTACAGTCTGATGCCACAATTTATGTGCGTGGAAGGGGAGCGGCTGGTGGAACTAGTGGTGGAAATGGTGCAGGGAGTGGTGGAGGAGGGGGAACGGACAATGCTGGCGGCGGTGGTGGTGGTGGTTACGGCGGCACCGCTGGTGATGGATATACTGCGCAAGCAGGAGGATCGACCTATGGCAGTTCTGTTACACCAGCTGATTGGGGAAGCGGCGGCGGTTGTGCCGGTGGCTGGTATTTAAATGGGCGCAGATATGCTAATGGCGGTAGTGGCGGTGGTATTGTTGTGCTGGAAATATCTGGTACAGCAACAATTGCTGGATCAATTAATGCAAATGCAACTAATGGATCATGGTGGGGAGATAAAATAGGTGGTGGTGGTGGATCCGGCGGATCAATAATGGTGGTTACCGGTACCTTGGCAGGAGGTGGTTCAATAACTGCTAATGGTGGAAACGGAGATCCAGCCACTTTGAGTTATGACGGTGGTGGCGGCGGCGGCGGCAGAATATATGTTAGTTATGCCACTTTGAGTGGATTCACTTTGTCAAATATAACTGCTAGTGGAGGAACTGGATATGATGGGGGTAACAATGGAACTACTTATATAATCAATACTACTACTGACGATGTAAGAAGTACGAGTGGATTTTATTTTGAAGATGGACATGATTATACAAGAAACAGTTTTATCTTTGATGATAACTGTTATATTGCCACAGAGGCACAGGCAACACTGACAATATCTTCAGTAAACAATATTACCTTTGGTAATGGTTGTGTTTGGGCTTGCGGGGCAGCGATTACAACACTTAATCTTACTGCCGGTGGCACTGTGGCTTTTAATGGTGTGGATATTAATAATACAAATACTACAACATTTAATTTAACGGCAGCAACATGGTCCTTTGCTAACACAAATACAATGGATGTAACAAAAACTGCTTCCCGCTTTAATTCTGCAATTACCAATAATTGGACACCCACTAATTTTACCTATAATGGTGCAGTGGCGGGCACAACGGATAATGATGGTGGTAAGTGGACTGACAGCAGTAACATCAGTATTGCCGGCACAAGCTTTAAATGTAAATCAAATTTAAATTGGACCAATAAAGCAA
>CAZIXI010000322.1:0-3246 GCA_964543115.1 uncultured bacterium | reverse complement strand
TCAAATGTCATCCCGCGGTTTAACCGCGGGATAACAATTTTTGCGTTTTGCAGAAGTCTAACGGGTTTTAGCCTTCTGCAAAATAGAGTAAAAAAGCTCAAATGTCATCCCGCGGTTTAACCGCGGAATCCAGAACTAATTGCATTGCAAACACTACTGGACCCCGCGGTTAAACCGCGGGGTGACAATGTTGCACAAATTACCTATTTTGCAGAACTCTATCGGGTAGAAATACAAAAAGGGGTCAAATCATAAGATTTGGCCCCCTTTTTACTATAATTATAGTGTGGTACCATTTTACAGTAATCTGTTTCCATAGTCGATAGAAAAATAACAGCTATTTTACTGGACAAAAATGCCGCCGGAATTGTAACATATTGACAAAAGAGGGATTTATTATGGAAATAAACAGGGAAAAACAGAGGATTCAAAAAATAGGGAAAGATTATTTTAGCTATCTGGCAAAAAATTATCCTGTCTCTTGCCTGAGCGATGAGTTTTATTTTTTCCCTCGGGCGGAAGCGGCGATTAAATATCTAGATAGACTGGATAGTTTCGATGCGCAAAAAATAAAAGAGGACCTCGCTTACGTCCGAGCGTTGCTGCGAAAGCTGGAAGACAAGCCTGGGGCAGGGGACGCGGATTATGTGCTTTTGCGCCAGAGCATGCTCACTTTTCTCCGCGAATTGGGGCAGAATAAGGTTCAGTCAACAGATCCCACACTCTATTTGAAAATTATCCTTCTGGGTACTGATCATATCTTTTCCCGGATTTCCTTGAACGTGCGCGATAGGAAAGATCTGCTTGTTATCCGGCTTAGTCAAGTGCCGCGACTGTTAGCGGAAGCCGGAAGGAATCTGAAAAATATTTCGCCGGCCTGTTTGGAAACCGCGCGCAAAATGGCTGAAGCCGGTATGAATTATTTTAGCGGGCAGATTGCAGAATTTTTAGCGAAAGAAGATCATTTAATTAGAGAGGTTCGGCAGACCTTAGCCGGTTTCGGCAATATGCCGGAAAATTTGTGGGCAGGGGCGAATAGGGAAGAGAGAACTCTGCTGGAAGCGATTTTAAGGGATTCTTTTTCTTACGAGCGGAGCACAGAAGAAATATATGAGATAGCTTTACAGGAATACCGGCAGACCCTGAAAGAGTTAAAGAATAACTCCGCAAATTGGCAAAAGGATTTAGCACGGTATGCTGTTAGCGTGAAAAATACAAAAGATTTGTTAATGCTCTATGCGAAAGAAATATCCAGGTTGAAAAGATTCTTCCGGGAAAAAGATATAATTACTATTCCGCAAACCCGGGAGATCCTGGTAAGAGAAACACCGGCATACCTGGAGCCCGTACGCGCCTCCGCCTCTTACAGCTGCCCGTTGAGCAGGAGCAAAAAAGCGCGCGCGTATTTTTATGTTACCGCCAGCAACTCAATAAATAATGAATATATCTTTTTAACCGCGCATGAAACCTATCCCGGCCATCATCTGCTGGATGCCTTAAGGCTCCGGCAGAAAAATCCCATCCGGCGGCAGATAGAATCAGCCTTATTCTACGAAGGCTGGTCATCTTACGCGGAGAAACTGGTAGCCGAGTCAGGTTACGTAAAAAATCCCGCGCAAAAAATGGTGGGGCTTAAACGCCAGGCCTGGCGGGCGGTGCGGGCGATGCTGGACGTGGGCGTCAGGACCAACAAACTAAGCTTGGCGGATGCCGGTAAGCTGCTTAAGGGTCTGGGTTATTCCCCGCGAATAGTAAAATCCATGCTCACCCATTATGTACTCACGCCCGGCTACCAGCTGTGTTATACAATCGGTAAATATGAGATTGAGCGGTTAAGGGAGAAATACGCTACCCGGCTGGGACTAAAGAAATTTCATGACCTGCTTTTAGCCGGCGGTCAGCTGCCCTTTAGCCTGATTGAAAAAAGAATGGCGGAAGTATGTGAGAAGAATTCTCAGGGCAGTCTATATCCATTCCAATAATGGCAGTCCCAGGCGAAGCCCCGCCCTTTTGGATGGATTAATAAAATAAATTTGTATTGAAAAAAGTAAATAAAGAAATGAATATAAGTTCTTTTGATTCATATATCCAAAAGGGCGGGGCGAAGCTTGGGAGTGATAAACTAGATTACGCGAATAAATGCATCTACTACTTCTTTATTAAAATAATCGCCGCAATGCTTCCTTAATTCCGCGAATGCTTCCTGCTTGGATTTTGCTTTTTGGTAGGGCCTGTCTGTTGTCATCGCGTCATAGGCGTCAGCCACGATGAGTATCTTTAGCGGCAGGCTCATTTCTTTGCCGGTTAAACCGTCCGGATAGCCGGAACCATCTTCTTTTTCGTGATGGTGCCTCACTAAATAACAGATATCGCTTAGGGAATGTATGGGTTTAAGGATAGACTCACCGATGATCGCGTGTTGCTGCATAGCGACCATTTCTTCGTCAGTTAACTCAGAACTTTTCAGGAGAATATCATCCTTAATGCCTATTTTGCCCAGATCATGAAGCATGGCCGCGTCACGCAGGTTCTGGATCGTTTCCTGGTTTAAGCCGCAGGCCTTGGCCGCTGTGGTCACATAATCGGCAATCCGGAATGAATGCCCGTGGCTGTATTTGTCCTTTGCCTCTACCGCCAGGGCCAGAGCCCGCACCGTATCAATGTAGTTACGTTCAATATCGTTTTCTAAGCGGACATTTTCCAGGGCAACAGCTGTCTGTCCGGCAACATTAGCAACCAATATCTCATCATCCTTAGTAAATCTGTTAGCGGAGAGCTTATCGGCAATAAGCAGGGCCCCGATAATGTTTTCTTTATAGAATAAAGGGACACAGAGGCATGTCTGCTTAACAAATCCTGATTTTTTTTCTTCCATAAAACGGATATCTGCCGGATCTGCACTCAGATTAAGTATTTCCCCCGTTCTGGCGACCCAGCCGGAAACACCTTTATCGATGGGGATATTATGGCTTTTGGCCTCTATTCCATAAGCCACTTTCCCCTGCAGAAATTTACCATTTTTATCTTTTAGCCAGAGCACACCGCCGGCTGCTTCTACCGCTTGCACTAGAACTTCCACTGTGAGAAAAAGGATATTCTCAATCTTTTGGGGTGAGAGCATCGCCTCCCCGACAATACTGAGAACCTTCTGCACCGTCCGCTTGGACTTTTCTAATTCCGCTATTCTCACTTGCAGTTCAGTGGTTATTTTATTGAAATAATATTTCAATAAAATAACCACTGAAC
>CAZIXI010000321.1:0-3344 GCA_964543115.1 uncultured bacterium | reverse complement strand
AGCCAACACTCACCCGAATCATCTTGTTTATTCTCCAAAGTAACTTTGCCGCTCACCGGCACAATCGCCGCCGGCTGAGAAGGAATAAAGAATGTAAATTCGTTTAAGGATAAATCAGTTATATATAGACTGGGTTCAGGTGCGGGAGGCGGGGGAGGAGTGTCTCCTCCCAGGTTCCAGCTGGTTAAAATACGCTGGCGTCTCGGCTGCTCAGATTTAATCAGGCAACGGGTCTTGTCGTCCAGCCAGAAATTAGCCTGCACCAAATCAACCTTTAAACAACTAAACTCCATTCCGCTGGGTGTAACTATCGTTTCCTGAGCGCTAACCGGTGCCTGTCCCCCGATTTCATCGGGGGACTGCTCTGCCTTTAAAGCACGAAAATAACTTAATTCTCCCTGATTAAGATCCACAGCTAAATAATTTGTTTGCCGCTGATTGGGTTGTTTGCCGCCATAACTGAGTATCTTGGTCAGGGTGTCTCCGGGAGGATTACTATCATCTTCCTCTATCTCAAACCACCGTTCCACCTTAAACCAGGCACCGGTATCCATTTTCCGGTACTCCAGCTGATAAAGAACCTCTGAACCCAACTTCAACGTATTACCATTATCCATTAACACCTGATAATCAATATATGTTTTTTCCAGTATTTGATAACACTTACCCTGCCTGCCGCTATTTATTCCTTCCGGAATAGTAAAATCCTCATTCTCAGCCGCTACCTCGCGCACCACTCTTCTCTCATTAGGGATCACTAACCAACCGAGAATATCATTCTTACCCCACGTACCGTCTGAGCGCTGTCTGTCTTCCGGCCAGCTGACCAGGTAATCACGGGCCTGGAATCCGGAAACAGCGAAAATATCCGCTGTCTTACGGGCACTGAAGGCCTGCCGCCTTTGCGGGGACTGGGAATGCCAGGAGAAATCCCGGCCGCTGCTGCGGTCAATCTCCCGGTATTCAAATTTATCGCCGATTTGGGGAGACCAGACAGTCTGTGTCCGGTCCTCTGCGGAGAGAATTGCGGGGAAAAACAAGCATAACAATAGTAAAAAAATAATAGCTATCTTCATTATAATTCTATATAATACAGCAAATTTTAATAACAGTAAAACTTATTAATTATACAGTTTTCCCCTGACATTTGCAAAATAAATAAAGCCCTTTTTTGTTGTAGGTCCTAACAGCGCAAATAGATAAAAATAAAGGAGCCCCATCATGCTGAAAGAAAATGAACTTCCGCTAACGGAACTGGGCTCACTGGCCCAAATCGTACCGGGCCCAGAACCACAGTTGAAAATCACCATGAACAGAATACCCGTTCAGGAGGTGCGCGGAATCATCCCCGTCTGCGAACCTCAGCTTGACGGAAACGAACAGGAGTACCTGTTAAGATGCATTCAGTCCGGTTGGATTTCTTCCATCGGCAAATTCATCCAAGAATTTGAAGAACTCTTTAGCGGCAAATGCGGATGCAAATACGGAGTGGCCTGCACAAGCGGAACGTCTGCCCTGCATCTCGCCCTGGCGGCCTTGGGAATCGGCCCGGGTGATGAGGTCATCCTTCCCGCCTTTACCATGATCGCGACAATTAATGCCATTACCTACCTGGGCGCGACCCCGGTATTGATAGATTCGGAACTGGAAACCTGGAACATGGATATTGACCAATTAGAGGAAAAAATCTCCCCGAAAACAAAAGCGGTGATCGTGGTTCATACCTATGGTCATCCGGTTGACATGGACAGGGTATGCGCCATCAGCAGGAAACACGGGCTGACGGTTATCGAAGACGCGGCCGAGGCGCACGGCGCGCTCTATAAAAACAAACCGGCGGGAAGTCTCGGGGACCTTGCCTGTTTCAGCTTTTACGGCAACAAGATTATTACCACCGGCGAAGGAGGAATGATCACTACCAATAATCCCGAAATAGCCAGCATTGCCAAAAACTTACGGGACCATGCTTTCTCCAATAGCCGTCATTTCTGGCACAAATACCTTGGCTATAATTATCGGATGACCAATCTCCAGGCAGCAGTGGGATTGGCGCAAACGGAACGGCTGGAAGAATTCGTTAGCAAAAAACGCGCCAATGCCGCCGCCTACACATCCCGCCTAAAAAATATCCCCGGAATCATCACCCCAGCGGAAAAAAACTGGGTACGCAATGTTTTCTGGATGTATGGAATAATGCTGACAGATAAATTCCCGCTTAACCGTGACCAATTGCGCCAGCACCTGGCGGATAACGGAATTGAAACACGCACATTTTTTATTCCCATGCACATTCAGCCGATTTATTACCGGCAATTCCAGGGACAACGTTATCCCCGGGCCGAAGAGCTGTGCCGCTGCGGATTCTATTTGCCCAGTTCTACACTGTTAACGGATAATGATATTGAGTTTATCGTGGAAAAGATCCGCGAGGCACAAAAGTAAAGACTGAGTTTACTCCGCTTGGCAGCGGCTGAGGTGAAACCCGTCCCAATAGAGGCTGTCATAACGGGAAGTTTTTAAGTCCTTAGCAAATGTCACCAGTACATAGGGCCCATATTCCTCCGTGTTAAAAGGAAACTCATCCATTTGTTCTTCAAAATCCGGAAAATTCTCCTTAAGAACCACAAAGGCATAGTGCCTCAATTTACGCAGTTTAACCAGAAAATAGCCATAGGTATAGGTAGAAAAATAGGTATCACTCTTTTCCTGCTGGTATATCTCCTCATCAATATGCGCCGCAGTCCAGGGATCGGCATAAACCTTTTTTACCGCTAACGTGTCAATCCGGGCAACCAGCTCACTAACATCCCAATCAATCTCTGCCTTGTGCCTCCGGCGGTAAACATAGATTTCAGCAATTGACCAAGGCACGGAATCGGCCCGGCTAAGCACAATCTTTAAATAGCGGGCGGACCGCGGGGTAAAATCTGTTTCAATCATGCCGTTTACATTACGCATAAATGGATGCGGACCATCCCAGAATATTGGTCTATAAAAATTATCGTTTTGTGCCGCCAATTTCCAGCGCACACCATCCGCTGAAAGATACAATTTATACGCGGCAGGATAATCCGTACTCGGCCCGGGATTAAACCAGAGCCGGGTTAGATCAGGATATATTTCTCCCAAATCAACCGTAAAAGACATGCCCTGTCGCTGCGGCTGAGCGGAACACCAATAGCTGGCAACATTTCCATCCAGGGCGTAAGCAGCAGTTTGCGCATTATGGCTGGCCGTTGCCTGCCAGGAATCATCGGCAATCTCTTCCAGCACTTGTCCCGTTGTCTGCAGATCATAAAAAATCCAGAAAGGCGGTACCTCCGCGACAATGTTTGTGGAAAATG
>CAZIXI010000320.1:0-3367 GCA_964543115.1 uncultured bacterium | reverse complement strand
AGTTTCATCCTACCACCAACTCTTCGTTGTGTCCACTTTTTCGGGGGAAGATCATTGTATTATTTTTTTCTGGTACTATTGGAAAGGTTAGAAAGGAAATAACTAAATTAGGCCTAAGGGATATTCTCAAGAATAAATATAAGTATTCTATACATTCGAAAAAGGGATTTAGACATAGAGATATTTATAAATCTCTTATAGCAGAGATACGGAAATATGCTACTGAATTGGTAATGAGTATAAGTCAGGATAAGGCGGGTACATCAATTTGATGAAAAACCAGCTAACAAATCAATTGAGCGAATTTGAAAATGCTGCGCATTTTCAAATCGCTCATTTCGGACGTATGCAAAAAATATTTATGAAAGTCATAAATATAATATGTTTATTACTGCTATCGTTGATGGTGTACGCAGATGAATATGAGTGTCATTTTAAGCATTCATATCATACATTGTCACCATCTACTTCAATGAGCACCACTCGAAGAGATGGTCATTCTTTAGTAAATAAAGTTAAAACCAATATTATTACTGCTGATTTACCTGATTTTGAAGATTTGTTGCTAGAACTCTCATTTTTTATACACAATGATGGCTGGGTCCCTAGGCCTGGTGCCGAAAGAGAGAGGGCTTTTAAACCTTATCATATTATGCATGAGCAACGACAGAGGTTTGAAAAGGGACAAGTTGCAGCCATAGCTCGTTATACTGGTGATGGTTCAGAAGACTCAAGATTGTATAACGGCATGATCCTAGGCTATGTTTTATCAAGATCTACCGGAGCACTGCATGATGGTTTTTTTGAAGAGTGTCTTAGACAGCTACAATCTGGAAAATCATCAGAGGAAATGCATGCATCTCTAGATCCAGAGCATGTAAAAGATCCTTTGTGGTCTACTGAAAAATTTAAGTTCGAATATTATGACCAGTTTGTTGAGAATGGGGATGGAGTAGGATTTCTTCTGTTGGCTATAACTAATGAATCCTTTAGAGGGCATGGCTTAGCGCAAGTTTTATTAAAAAGCACTCTAGATTATTATCAATCACAAGGTTATCATTTTGTTTATGTAATAGGTCGTCTTGCAGGACTTAAAAAAGCCCATGGACACCCTGCTGGCATGTTACATATTCATGAATATTTAAGGAGAACGCGAACAGATGGATTGCATCCAGATCACACAGTTCGTTTTCATCAAAAGGCAGGAGTTCATATAGTTTGCGCTCTGCCTTGTTGTGCTATTGATCCTGATAGTGCGGGAAGTGGGTTCTTAGGGATATATGATTTACAAACAAGAACTTCGGCATAGTGGCCTGATCTAAGAAACAGCTAGATTGCTTAAAATAATCTTTTTGGGGGCAAAAAGAGGTTTTACCAACCCCCTACTACCGACCCGTTAAGCATTAATTACACCCTGAACTACTGTGACCGCCAATCCAATCATAATCACTGGTTAAATTGAACGCTGATAGATTTCTCATTCCTGTACTATCTGGAGTCCAATACATAGCTCTATCAACCACAAGCTTAACACCATTTGTAGATTCAACTTTTATAGATACATTCTCATCCGGAATTATATCATTTACAAAAAGAGTATATCTGCTTGTTGCCGGTACATTTGTTCTCTCTGTTAGCGTAGTTCCGTCAGATTTCATAAAGGTAATAATTACATCCGCAGCAGTAGCTGAAGAATTATGTATTAATACAAATGTATCAAAAGAGCCAATTGTAGAAGCCTCAGAAAGATACCAGGTTGTTGCAGTTTCAGTTGAGCCGTGGAAAGAGTGGCCACCAGCCCAGTCCAGGGTGCCGGCATCCCAATACATGGCTCTGTCCGCTATAATGCCAACGCCATTTAATGATTCAATTTTAGTTGAAATAGCGGGGTTGGGTAGAATGGTATTTACGTGTATTGTATGTCTACTCGTTGGAATAAGCGAAATATCCCTAACTTCTGTAGTTCCATCATCCGTCATAAAAGTAACGCGCACTTCAGCAGTTTGTGTATCAGGATTCTGTATTAATATCCACAAATCCATATTACGCGGATCTTGAGTTGATCCTTCGGCTATATACCAGACGGTAGCAGGAGCGGTAACTCCACGCGTGCAATGACCGCCAACCCAGGTTAAACCACCCCTGTTCCAATACATGGCACGATCGGCAGCTATTCCCACACCATTTAATGATTCAATTTTTGTCGATAGATGTGCGTCCGACATATAATTATTAACATGCATAGTGTATCTACTGGTAGGTTTTAAGGTGATTTCCTTTACAACTGTTTCACCTCTTTCACCCATATAGGTAACTCTTACTTCTGCTTCTTCAATATTTGGATTTTGCAATAACGTATATTGGTCAAAATTCTCTGTACAACCCTCCGCCATGTACCATTCAGTAGAAGTATATGGCATGCCTAAACTATTGTGCCCCCCGCCCCATTCCACACCGGGAATATCCCAATACATAGATCGTTCAACCACTATGCCTAAGTTGTTAGTACATTCTACTTTTGTTGAAATAGCTTTATCTGCTATACGATAGTTTGCCCAAACAGTAGCCCTACTCGTGGCCGGTACAGTTATTTCCTCTATAGCTGTATTGCCATCATCATCCATATAGGTGATGGTAATGTCTGCCTCCTGCCCATTAGGATTTTGAATCAGTATATATGTCTCAAATGTTCCTTCAGTGCTTCCTTCAGTTAAATACCAGGCAGTATACAGTTCATTCTCAAGAATTGTTTCTTGAAATACTACAGCCTCATTATCCTCACCTTCTGCATTGAAAGGATCTATTACGGTTAATTTTACATTAAAATTACTAGCATTGGCACTGGTTACATAAACATGAGTCGGATTTCGTTCAGTTGATGTGTTACCGTCACCAAAATCCCATAGATATGTTATTGTATCACCATCTGGATCATAAGAATCCACACCGCTAAAGTAAACGGTTTGATGGATTATCCCGCTAATATGATCCATTACCTTCTTCTCAACTGATAAAATCTCTATAATTGCTATTGGAGGATCATTGGCAGGGCCAACAGTAATAGAAACAGTAGCAATATCAGAATCTACAGTGCCATCATTTACCTTAAAGGTAAATGAATCTGCTCCACTGTAATCTGCCTGAGGCGTATAAGTTACGTTAGGCGCAGTTCCGCTTAACGAGCCATTAGCAGGCCGAACAACAATTGAGTAAGTTAAAGAATCGCCGTCTATGTCAGCGCCGGTTAGAATGATATCTTTAGGAGTATCTTCAAGAGTTGTTACTGCCTGATCATCAGCAACAGGAGGATTATTTGGCGGCATAACAGTAATGGAAACAGTAGCATCATTAGAATCTACAGTCCCAT
>CAZIXI010000319.1:0-3381 GCA_964543115.1 uncultured bacterium | reverse complement strand
AGGGCCTCCGCGAGTACGGCGTCGACGAGGCCATGTGTGGGCGGCTGGCAGGAACTAATTTATTTTATGGATATACCTTTGGGGGATGAACACTGGCGGATAATTAAAGAGGCGATAGCGGAAGCCGAGGGTGTGTTATATAAGGGAAATGTCGAGCAAACAGCCAGGGAACTTTTAAGCAGGACGAAAAATATATGTTTTGCCAATTGTCTGCCGGAATTCAAAAAAATAGACCCTGGAATTTTACGGCAATTTAGCGGTGCAATAGCTGAGTTGACTTCCAATATGACAGTTAAAGAAATGTTGGCTTTTACTTCATATGTGGAAAGTGATCCGTGTATATTACTTGATGTGGATATTCGTCTGCTGAAAGGTGTGTATATTCATGAGATGATGCATTATTTATCGGCGCAGGGTAAATTAGCCATGCCGGCGGATAATGAATATATTCATCAAGCCATACCTGTGTGTCAGGCAATAAAGGATCATGGCCGGGAGATATTAAGTGTTTTTTCGGAATCCTGCCGGAAAAGTTTTGCCTGCGGCTACGAATTGGCCAGCCGGGGGGAATATACCTTAGACCCGGAGGAGATACAAAGATTGACATTAGAAATGATTACTAATGAGGCAGAAGCGGCAGGGGTTGTTGAGCACGGCCAGATATTTCAGATAAGTCAAGAAACTCTCCAGAGAGCGGGCGGAGAAATATTAGCTGGGATAATAACATTCCGCGCGGAGCAGGAGGCGGAGTTTCCTTATCTCCGTTATCTGAAGGAATATGGGGAAAGGATATTTAATCCAATGTTAACCAGGGAAGAGGAAGAGAGAGCAGATAGAATAATCGCGGAAATAAGACCCACCGTGGATATTCTCTTGGGATTAATCGGCAAAAGAGTGGAAATAGTGCCCTGGCGGCGGATCTGGCCCTCAGACAGGACGCCGCGCTGGCGCTATGTGGAAGAACTTAATGAATTTCATTACGTGTCCAAGGATTTAGTTAAACATAGTGCGGAAGCGGCAAAGGGATTGTTTCTGCAAGAGGCGGTGAGGATACTGAGTACGGACCTGGATTCTATTGATCAGAGGTATCGTGAGCAGAATCTGTTTATGCTGCTCTATACAACTCTGCAGGCGTCCCGGAGCGTATTTTTGCGCTCGCAGGTGTTTAGCGGGCTTTATGAGCAGGTGATGAAGTTGTATGAAGAAAGATACGATTGGCATGATCCCTGGCTGGCGGAATTGGAATTGGCCCAACTACCGATCCATATTCAGTTTTTAGAGGCCTGCCTCTATCATGGTTGGCTGGGAGAGGAGGATCCCCGGATAAAGAGTGAAAAGGTGGCGCAGATGGTTAAGGCCACGCAGGAGGCCAGGGAACAGGCAATCAATGAAAATGATGATCGGCTTTTCTTTATAATTGTTCGCGACCAAATCTGGCCGTATTTTCAACAACTCTATAAAAAGGCCAAAGGCGAGGAATTATGTGAGAAGGCGGTTAATGAAGTGCTGGCGGCGAAAAAGTTAGCGGCGGATTCGGAAAATAAACACGGGATAAGGCTTTCGCTAAGGGATTTTATGCCTGATTTCATCAAACAGGCATTACAAAAGTTATTAAAGGATATCTGGATCAGAAAGAAACTGGCCTTAGAGATGAGGGCAGAATTGCATGAAGCGGAAGGTGAATTTGAAGGGAGAAGTTTTGGTGAAGGTTCTTTACCCAGAGCCACCAGAAAAACAGGGGAAACCAGCGCGCGCGTTCCGGTAAAACCACTGGACAACCTGTTGACTAAGATACAAAAGATTATCACGGAAATAGCCGCGGGCCGGGGTGAAGATACGTCAGGATTAGAGGAAGAACTGGCCCGGCTGCGTTCTGAATTGGATGAAAATTTAGGGGACTTTAAAAATACCTTGGCAGAGATATCTGAAGCGGCGGGCCGGTTAGGCGCTAAGGCGCAGGAATTAAGTGTGAGCAGCGGGGAGGCGCAGGAAGCGGCTGGGGATCTGGCCAACGAAGCAAATAGGGTTCAGCGGCAGGCAGGTAAAGGGCCGGTGCCAGAGGAACGAGGCGGGGAACTTACTGCCTGTGTGGAGAGAGTTGACAGTCAGTCTGAAGAAATGACGGAATTGGTTAATCAATTTGAGCAGTTAATGCGCACATTGGCCCGGGAAGCAGATGCGGCATTTAGCGGCACCAGAGAGGCGGAGGAAATAAACCAATCCACGCAATCATTAAAGCAGATTGGTGAACAATTGGGCCGGCTGGCGGGACAATTTGAAGAGGGGGCGCGGGATCTTAAAGATAAGACCGATAACCTTGCTGGGCGACTGGGGGAGGATATAACGCATCAAATAACTGCGGTAAGGGGATTAGCCCAGAAACTGCAGGAGTTAGCGCAGCAGTTGCAGCAGATTGCCGGGGAAATACAGGCTGACGCGCAGCAGTCCCAAGCGAAATGCGCGGATATTTCCGGCCAGGCGGATAGGTTGGGCCGAGAGATGGTGACAGGCGCCACTACAGGTGTGGGAGGAGAAACAGGAGAAACGGCGGCAGAATTGACTGAGCAGGAACTGGCTGAGGATATCCAGGAGCTAAAGGATCTGTTGGATGAGTTAGAGCAACCGCAAAAGGGCGCTGGGGTGAACATATTAAAGAAACCGCCGCGGGTAAAGAGGAGAAAAGTAAGAATGCCGCGGCTGCGGAAATTATGGGAGAAAATAAGAGGAGGGGGAAAGAAAAAGCAAGCACCGCCGCAAGCACCGGCACCCAAAAGTAAAGAATTGCCAGGGATATTTACGGCAATAGACGAAGCGCAGCAACAGGCAATGGGTGGTCTCACCATGGAGGAATGGGATTATTTTGAGCGCTTAATCGGCCCTTTTCGCTATTTGGTAAACTCACTGGCCACGGCACTGGCGCTATTGTACGAAAAGGACCAGATAAGGCGGTTTCTTACTGACCTGCCTACCGGTGATGAGATCGCCGAAGAATCGCTGGCCAATATAAAGACTACCGGTGATATATTCGGGGAAGAAACATTGCCTAAGGAATCTAAGGTAAGGATATCCTTTGTTATCGATATGAGTGGTTCGATGAGCGGGGAATATTTTGATGATGCGCTGCGCGGTTTGGGCCTGCTGCTATTGGCTATATCCGGACATAAAAATCTGGACGTAGAAATTAGCGGATTTAGTGATGCTATTGTTCCTATATTAGAATATGGCGAATTCCTGGATGAAAATATGATTAGAAAAAAGATATATGAAGCGGCACAAAAATTTGTCGGCGGTGGCACCAGGGATGTAAGCGCGGTAACCGCGGCGATAAAAAGAATGCGGGTAAACGATGCAATGGATACAAAAAAGATCATGTTTATAATT
>CAZIXI010000318.1:0-3404 GCA_964543115.1 uncultured bacterium | reverse complement strand
GTAGGTGTGCGTCGTGGTGCCCCCCAGGGTGACGTTGGCCGGGGTGCTGTTTCTACAATTCAGGACCTCAAGCAACGCCTCGAAGAACGAGCCCAATCCCTCCACACCTCCGTCTAAATCCTCTTTCATAACAACCTTCATCTTTGTTTGTTGCGGGAGAGGAGGGTTTTGAGTTGGGGGAGAAGTTTGGCGGCGATCTGGCGGTTGCCGGCGCTGTTGGGGTGGATGGAATCGGCCATCAGCTGGCGGTTGCCCATGATGTTTTTTAACAGATTCGGAATTAATAGCGCGCCGCGTTGACGGGCGATTTTTTTGTATCCTTTTAGGTAACTTTGAAAGGGGCCGGTTTTTATTTCTACCAAGATAACCATGGCGCCGGCGGATTGGATTTTTTGTACTATTTGATCAATATTGTTAAAGGTTTCTGACTGCGGAACTTTTCGCAGAAAATCATTCCCGCCGAATTCCACAATGACGATTTTAGGGTCTTTGCGCAGGACATCAGCAGTAATTCTGGCCAGGCCGGAGGCGCTGGTATCACCGCTGCGGCCGGCATTAATGACAGGCAGATCCAGTTCCCGCGCCAGCAGGCTGGGAAAATCCTCGCCCTCGCTGGCACCCACTCCTTCAGTAATACTGTTACCGAAACAAATAATATTAGTGCCGCTAGAATTAATGTTGGTGATGGCGTATTTATCTCCACAGCCAGCGGCCAGGATAAGCAGGATAAGCAATAAGAGGGTAAATTTTTTCATATATATATTGTATCATAATTTTTTGCCCTGCGGTTGACATGTGACATTTTTTATGGCATATTATAATGGAGATGTAAAAGACCATGAAAAAGCCAAAAAAGAAAAAACGCACAAGTGGATGGGTGATAACAGGTTATGCCTTGCTGTGTATCCTTCTTTTGTCAATATCGATTGGCTTAATGTGCAGTTTTATGAATTCCTACCTCACGCCGGTTTCCGGCAAGCCTAAAACGGAACAGGCAGAGTAATTCCCTTTTCAATTTTCTCTTCTTTCTTTTTATACTGCTGCAGGTATTTCTTCGTTTACAGGTATGCTTTGTTCTTCGGCAGGCGGGAGAATAACGTTCGCTGCGTTTGTAATTATAAATTCCGCTTCCCGTCTAATCCGTTCCCGCTGGCGCCGGAGGCGGGCAAGTTCTTTTTGTCCCAGGGTTTTGCCGACCAGTGCTTCAATTCTGCTAAATACTTCTTCAATGGATTCACGCTTTCCGATCCGGCGGCGCTTGAGGAAATCACGCGAGAGCACTCCGCGGAAGGTTTCCAGGCGGCTGGCCAGGGCGGCATCGCCGTTTTCCGGCGGCAGGTATTTACGCAGGAAACCCAGCGGCCTTTCGCCGGCTTTCTCCTTTATTTCTGAGAGGTAATGCTGGTAAAGCTTTCTGGTTTCATAATCCAATAGCTGGGCGCGAAAAATTCTATCGAGAAATGCCCGGGGTTTTATTCTCAGCCAACGTTGGAGAACAGCCAGTTTTTGTTCTACTACTTTCGGGGTGCTTTGGTAAGTATCTCTGATAATCTGTTCAATTTGTTCTGTGTTCTCCGGCCGGGTAATTTCCTGCCATTTTCTCAGGTATATTTCCTGCCAGCGGCAGAGCAGGGCAAGGCGCCCGCTTAGCCTGTCTTTATTATTTCTTTTACTGCTGTCTGGTCTATATTCGTCCAGCAAACTAAGGACGGTAATTTCGCTTACGCCCTGTTTTATGTCTTCAATTATCCAATCATAATTAAGGGCCCAGGGATTCTCTCCGGCAGTATCGGTATCCAGCATGTTAGGCACATCAAAATCAACCAGCCTTTCTATTTCCCAGTTATCACTGGTGGCGATGCGGGTATTGGATAGGTGGCGGTCATTACGGCCGAGGATATCGCCGAGGGCGGCATGTTCGGCCAGGATGAAGCTGATATCTTGTAGAAAGGCCTGATCTCCCGGGATAAATCGCGGCTGATTGGTAATTTCAGTATCAGCAAAGGCATTATCCTGATAAATGAGTCTGGCTTGTCGTCTCAGATCCAGCAGGTGGAGATAAGAGGCCACTGCTGGCGGAACCCAGTAACGGCCCTGCTGATCTTTTCTGACAACTATCAGTTCTCGGTTCTCACCTTTACCGTGATAATCACTTTCGTTTAATAAGACTAAAGGATATTGCCGGTAAACAGGGGTTTCTGCGGCCAGTTCCCGGAGCATTTTTCTTAGTTTAAGCGTATCTTCACCGGTAATGCCCCGGCCATAAACAGCCATTGCCCGGAATCCCGGGTAGGTTTTATCGGCGATTTTTATCGTGGCGTATTTGCGGAGCAATTTCTTAATATTAGCAATCCTGACATTTTTATATCTGGCATCCTGCAAGGGATGGGGGATAGAGGTCAGGCCGCCATGCAGGGCGGATAGTTCCAGGATTTCCGCGATTTTCATTTTGGTGATTCCTGTTCGGCGTGTTTGGAGAAAGGCCGGCCGCAGGTATTTTTCTCTGATGTCGCCTATACTCATCTTGCCTAATTGCTGCGGGTATTTTTTCTTTAACAGGATGGCCAGTTCATAAAGGGTAGCTAAGCTGAAGGGGACCTGGTTAAGATCCTCAGCAGTGAGTTCGAAGCCTTGAGCGGCAGAGAGTTGGTTAAAATTATCTATTATTCTCTGGATGGTGCTTAGCCTGTTTTCCCGCGTGCGCTGCATCTTTTGGTAACGGAAATCCTTTTCCAGTTGCCGTTGCAGCTCTTTAAGCTGGGTAGTATTTTTTACCAAGGGAAAATAGGTTACCAGATGTAGTTGCTGCAAGTTATCTTCTCCGGAATAAAACTCGATTCCGGGTACTACGTCAATTCCGCCGAGTATTTCCGCCGCTTGCATTGCTTCTTCAACGCCGGCCAGGGTAATATGATCAATAGCGGCTACGGCTCGCAGACCGTTGAGCCAGGCCTTAAAGATTAACTGGGCCGGTGCTTCAGAGCCGTCTGAGGCGGTGGTGTGGCAGTGGTAATCTACGGTGTCTTGCAGGGCCATACTTCTTTTTATGTATTCACGGTTACCGGCAATAAAGCGCAGGGCCAGGAGACGTTCTTTATTACTGAGCTGCGAATCATTAATTTTAGTTTCTGCCTGCTGCAGTTGTTGTTGGAGTTCCGCGTCTATTCCGGGTTGAAATTCCAGTTGCTGTTGGACGGTAATCTCGCTTATTCTCTCTTCCCATTTGCCGCCGGCGCGCAGGGCCTCGTTGAGTTTGGAGCCCAGTGATTGTTTTTCGATTGCCGGGGTAAGTAACAGGTCCGGGCCGTCAGGATTGTGATAGTAATAGGGCAGGCGTTCCAGGTCCGCAAAGGGAAGAAATTCCTTTTCAATGCTGAGGTAGGCGTCTTCGTTTCTTAGATCAC
>CAZIXI010000317.1:1128-3431 GCA_964543115.1 uncultured bacterium | reverse complement strand
GTAACGAAAGGCCGCCCCCAGTTTGCCTTTTTCCTGCAGGATATTAACCCGGAAACGGCCAAAATCATTGGCGTAGGAAAGATCGAGTTCCAGGTCTTCCTCAAATTGTTTTCTCTGCTGTTCGGTCAAAAATCCGTAGATCCGACCCCGGACTTCTTCAGCATTGAGCTGTTTTTCGGTTATATGTTTTAATTCGCCGTTTACCCGCATAATCGGCGGCTGGTCGGTAACCAAATGGATATCGGAGGCCTCCTCTTTGATTGCCGTTCCCAGGATTTTATCTAAATTTACGGTTAGGAGATATTGCTGGATAAAGTCCAAATTCTCCTGCGCGATTTTGCTGAATTCCACCCCGGATTGATAGGTTTTGCCTTCTTCAACAACCTCTGTGCGCACCACCTTGGCCTGGGCGGTAATTGGTTTTTCCAGTTGAGGACTAAGGATAGATAGTTCCAACACTGTTTCTACCGGAATATTCTCTTCCGCAGCAATCAGTAGACCTCCCTGGCTGATATTGCGGGAAACTCCTTCTTTTTCGGCGTTAGCCGCCCCATCAGTTTTTTTGTATTTAACTGTTAAAGTAATCGGAATACGCACATAACGTCTTCTTTCCTGGTAATTCTGAACCATAAAACCCCCTTGCTATTATGCTTCTACTGATAACAGTTCACTCACTTTTGCCGCTTGATAACGCTGATATTTTTCCTTGCCAATTGTTATTGCCCCTGTTGGGCAAAAAGAGAAACAGCGCATACACAGCTGACAGCTATCGGCAAACCGGGGATATTCCGGCAAAGAAATATTTTCAATCGGGCACAAGCGAACACATAACCCGCATTTGGTGCATTTTGTTTGATCGGATTTCAAGGGAAGCGATTTACGCATATAGTTCCAGGGCCAGCGGCTGATGGAAAAAAGATATAATAGATCTGAAAAAAGAGGTACGCGCCACCAACGACCCTTACCCTCAAAGAGCGCTTGCGCAAACTTTTCCGCTTTCTCCATTGCCCGGCTGATCTTTTTCTCAATTTTAACGCTGTCTATTTTTTTACGCAGGAAATTATTGGGCATGATTATTTCTTTCGCGGCCAGCGGGTGGTAGCCTTTTTTCTTGAGTATCCTTTTCAGCGGGCCCACCATCCCCCCCGAAAAACCCGCCAGGGTATCCACCATAAATACCGTTGTGCCTTTTGCCTGTGGCAATTGCCTGATAAACTGCCAGACCAATGGATATGTGGATTGAACGGCAACCGGGAAGGCCAGGCCGATAGTGTGAGCCGGATTGATTTTCAGCGGATCAGATTTCTCCAGGTGAAAAAGGTTAACATTCAGCCCTTGTTTTACAAAGAAATTACGCATTACTTTGACAACGAATAGAGTGTTGCCTGTTCCGGAAAAATAATATAAATCTATGGTCTCTGTCTTCATTGCGGCGGATTCTCCTCCCCGGGTCTCAGGGGCCCTGGTGTTCCATGCCTGTCTAATGAGCCTTTAATATTTTCCATTTCACTTTGCAGGTTGTTCATGCGCTTTTCCCACCAAATCACCAACTCCTTGAAATGGGCCAGCTCATTTATTTTCTCACGTAATTCTTCTTCCATTCGTTTAAGCATTTTTACTTCTAGCAGCAGCTGCCGATTGTGCCTGCCGTAAACTCTAAGCAGAAAATATACCACCAGACAGGCGATTAATGCGGCAAAGCCCACGGTGATCAATTGCCACTGCCAAAGGCTGAAACTAGCATAGTTAAACTGTTTCAATACCTCAAGAAGAGACATCATAATGACCATGATTATCAGCATTTCAAGAATGCCCGGAGTTATACTTATTCTGTCCTTTTTTTTCATGCACTCCTCCTCTGCCAATTGCGGATTTTGGATTTGAGATTGCGGATTTTATATGTTTCAGACATATTCCGCTTTCTGCCTCCTAAAACGACATATCGATTCAAGAGTTTTTATATTATCCCGACAACCATTAGAAATCTTCGTCTACTCTCTCTTGTCCTTGGGTGGCGTCATCTTCATAAGGAAGAAGCGGTTCTTGATTGATCAATCCGGAGGGAACTTCTTTTCCTGTGCCCTCATCTGTTGTTTCGCAGCCAACCAGCAATAGCGCTAAGATAGCTATTAAAATAAATAGTTTATTCATTTATTTCCTCCTTTGTTTTCCCATAAACCAAAAAACCCAAAAAAGCCCGCGAAACCGAAAAATGATATTTTTAGCCCGGGCACTAATCCTAATAAGCAAAAAAGACCCAGCCAGCCAAGTTTCCAGAGGTCTTCAGGAATCCCTTTTTTAGT
>CAZIXI010000317.1:0-1102 GCA_964543115.1 uncultured bacterium | reverse complement strand
AATAAGAGAAATAAAAAACGCGCCAAGAAGTAAAAAGAAGGCAATTAGTGAAAGGGGTTCTTCCCGCTGGCAAAGTGCTGAAAGCTGATTGTGGACAAAAGCAGCCAAAAGTGAACCGCTAAACAGGGCGAAAGAGGTGAGTGTTCGTTTTTCCATGGTCCCTTTACTTTTTTATAATCATGTATAATGAAATCATTAAAAGGCCAAAACCAAATACCCGCCGAAGAACTTGAGTAGAAAGACCGGTAGCTATACGCGCGCCAAAAAAGCCGCCAATAAAAAAGCCGACGCAGACCAAAGCGGCTACCGTCAGATTTACATGTCCCTGGCGGTAATAGGTCCAGGCAGCAAGCAGGCCGATCGGCGGCACCATTAGGGCCAGGGTGGTGCTCTGTGCCTGATGCTGGGTAAAGCCAAAAATATATATTAAAACGGGAATGATGATTACGGCCCCGCCGATACCCAGCAAACCGCTAAGAATTCCAGCCAATAGCCCTAAAAGGATATATAGGATTATGCTAGTCATTAGTTATGCTATTATTTTACTACTAAAGGCATTAGGAAGGCAACTCAATTATTATTATTGTATTAGTTGTTAATTTCAAAATGTAAAATAAAGAAGTATTTTCAGTAGCACCTCTTGGAGCGTAATGTTATTGTGCGTATCCCACGCAGTCGTGGCCACCAACCCAATACGAACCGGTAGGATCAAGCCAATACATAGAACGTTCAACGATAACGCCTACGTTATTAGTAGATTCTACCTTCGTGGACACACCGCTTTTGTTATCCATTACCTTAACTCCGTCTACGGTGTAATCGTTGATTTTCTGGGTAAAACGGCCATTTGCTGAAACTGTTTCTGTCTGTACCGCTGTATTGCCATCCTGGTCCATATAGGTTATGCTAATTTCAGCATCGCTGCTACTGGGATTTTGCACCAAGACAAATGTGTCAAATATAGTTGTGCATCCTTCGGCCAGATACCAGGTGGTGGCTGTGCTTGTCGTTCCAATGCTGTCATGTCCACCGACCCAGTATGCGCCTGTAGGATCAAACCGGTACATAGAACGCTCGGCAATAACACCTACGCTATTGGTGG
>CAZIXI010000316.1:0-3438 GCA_964543115.1 uncultured bacterium | reverse complement strand
CAATATTTAATCCTGGCGTTGTACCTGCTGCTGCTGCTTCTGCTTCTGCTTCTGCTTCTGCTTCTGCTTCTGCTTCTGCTTCTGGTTCTGGTTCCGGCTCTGGTTCTACTACTGGCGGATAAAGAAGATCTCTCAACTTACCGGGAGCAATTAATGAATCTTTCTCTCGCTGAAACAGCCCGAGCAAGATACTCTCTTCACCTTTCTGGCGAAAATTTCTGATTACTAATTCCTCCACCATTAACGGTTTTGCCTCTTCTTTTGCCTCTTCTTTTGCCTCTTCTTTTGCCTCTTCTTTTGCCTCTTCTTTTTCATCCTCTTCTTCTTCCAACTCCGGAAAAAGCAATTCAGTTTCACTCTTCTTTTTCTTCTTGGCGTGCATTCGGGAAATCATTGATTCCTTGGGAATCACAGTCAAATCAAAACCCTGATATAAGCGGCGGATTACTCCTTCAGGATCATTATAATTACTGACAACTACATAGCAGCCTTTTTGATGTAGGGCCCGGACCACCCGCGCCAGCCGCCATTGTTCGAGTAAATCAAAATTGCCTTTGGAATAGCCGGTAAAGGCAGATTTGGTTACCGGCTGATAAGGAGGATCAATATAGATTAGATCTTCTGGTTCTGCTAAATTCACTATCTCTTCATAATCCAAGTCATAGATAGGAACACCCTGGAGGGCCCTACTGACTGCCAAAAGTACCTCTCGCTGACAAAGGTCCTTCTTCTCAAAGAGAAATGTCTCTGTTTTTGAAATTTTTCTGGCAATACTCAAGTGCTTGCGGCCGCCAAAAGGCACATTGAAATCTTTGTTAGAGTTAAACCTCCAGATACCCTTCTGGCAGGCATGATTGAGGAAAATCATTCGGCCGCCCGCTGGGCCCTTGTCCGGGGAATCGGGAAGTAACCCTTCTTCAGCCGGCTATATTCCTTGGGCTTCCTGCGCCTCCTGATCCAGGGCAGCGCCCGTACATGATAATAGTAATCCTTCTTCTGCTTCTCTGTTGTTAATCTACCCGATGGAGTATACATATACCCGCGCAGGTATTCCTCTAGATACCTGAGCACCTTTTCCGGCTCATCCCTTAGCGCTGAGTAAATATTTATCAACTGGCGGCTGGCATCATTAAGCACCGCCCGCGGCGGCCGGCGATGTAAATAAACCTCACCAGAACCGCAGCAAACCTCAAAATACCGCTTATGCTTCCGCGGAAACAATTTATCAAAAAATGGAAGCAATCCGGTTTTATTGCCTAACCAGATAAGAAAAGAACCTAACTTCCCGGATGATTTCCCTTTCTTGGTGGCCGCACCCTGGGTGCGCACTGATAAATCAGGCCCAGCCAATAACGAAGCCGCAACCATCTTATTAAGATCTCTCTTGAACTTGTTCTCACGCGAGCAAATTTCCACCGCCCGCAATAATAAATAAATATTAGTCAGGGCTTCTTTTTTTACTGTTTTCTTTTCTAATCTCTTTATCTCTTTTTTCAGCAAATCCCGCAAGACATTATTACCACAAAAAGTAGCCTTCAACACCCAGGCAAACCTTACTTTTAATTTTTCCCGGCAGTACTGATCAGCCATCTCCATTATTGTCAGGTCAGTCTGATAATCTAAAGAGCGTAATGTATTATCAAAACCAAGTTCCTTACCATATAAAAGAATCTTTTTCAAATCGCGGTAATCATTTGTATAATCTTCAATATGCAAAAAGCAATGTATCAGCTTATTTTTAAATAATCTCTTTACCATCAACACATCTGCTTCCCGCTCTTTAATCACACTTTCTGCCCCGGCTGACTCTTCCGGTAGCAATTGTCGCAACTTTGCTGCCAGCGCCCGCTGCCCCTGCTCGCCCAATTCCCGATAAATCTCAACCTCATCACGCTTCAGATATATCGTATATGGTATCTTCCCGGCGGCAATCATATCTTCATTCACTTCGTAGGGATAATGTGAGGCCACTCCGGTCAGGGCCAAATACCCTTTCTTCCCCGGCCGGCCGATTTGAGCAAAACCAATTCCCTCCGCTTCATTCTCATCCGCATCCACCAGCGCAATGGCAATAGTGTTCGCGGTTAAGCCTTCCGCCTGCGCGCAATCAGAAACAAAATCTGCCGTTCCCAAGGGATCGAGAACCGCTTGTCCTGCCTTTGCGCCGGCACCCCAAACCCTGCTTATCCTATCTTTCTTCTCCGCTATTAATAGATAAGCGGCTGCCTTTTCCTCTAACCTCAAGCGGACAGCAGGATCATTTTCCCCCTCGGGATCATACATCCAACTGGCTTCAATATTCGCCAGGTTATTAAGCAATTTATCCGCCCACTTCTTTACCTGCAACTCTTTATTTCTTACCAGGATATTTGTTTTATGACCTGGATTACGCTCAACCAAAAGCCGCAGTAAACCAAGAATGTCCCGCCGGGCCGCCATTTCCTGCAATTGGCTTTTAGTGTAATCAGCTAGTTTCTTTTTAGTCAAAGAAGAAGCTGGCGCCAAAAAAGAATGGAATTCTTCCAAACGGTAAGATTCACCGACTACACACTGAAGGAATATCACTAATGTAATGAAGATAGACAGAACTATCCGATTATGAGTATTATTCACACTCATTGCCCCCCTTTTTTTATATATGCCTCACAAATATAACTTTGTCAATAGGGAGATTTTTTTCTTGACGTGAGTAAAATTAAATGATATTGTTTTGCTACACATAACGTACACCGACTGGAGGTAAAGATGAAATCGCTAAGGGCAAAAATCTTAAAATTGCCATACATATCGCTTGTCTTGGCAATATCTATTCTCCTACCTAATTATGTTATTGGGAGTGAAAGAGTTATCAACAAATTAGCTACTCCTTCCCCCTTTCCCCAAAACGCAACAAGCAGGAAAATACTCTTTGCCGATCTAACCGGGCCAGAACACAATGCCGGCCGTCTGTTTGCCAATGATCTTGGCAGACAAGGACTTAACATAATATACCAACCAATTGGAAATAGCTTCTACGCTCTCCATCACATCTTAGAGCAGGCTCGGATAACGCAAGTAGATGCTATTCATATACATACCGCTAATGCCCGGGACCTGCGCCTGGTCAATAAACTCCGGGAGCTATTCAGCAAAAATAAAATAAATACTCCAGTATTCTTTACAGAAAACGAAACTCCTATTGAAGCAACAGTACAATATAATGAAGAACAAGAACCAGAAGGCCTTGCCAACAGTGAATGGAAACCACTGGCCAGGGAATATGATCCTTTCAGCGCGAAATGCTACACCATCTGCGGTGCCGGCCCAATGGGAGAGGCCGTTGCCTTTGACCTGGCCCAACTGCCTGATACCGCTAAAATTTATCTTGTTGATCAGTATAACCAAGAACAAGGCCAGGCCCTGGTAGAAAAAATCAGGCGATCCCTGCGCAATCCGGCT
>CAZIXI010000315.1:0-3450 GCA_964543115.1 uncultured bacterium | reverse complement strand
TCGGGAAGGCGGCCGGACCGTGGGCGCGGGGAGTATAGCAGAGGTTATTGAATAAAAAGAAATTTTAGAATACCCCACACTTTAGTGTGGGGTATTGTTCTATCCAGAAGGGATATTATTATGCAAGAGATTATCATTTTAGCATGCACGAAATGCAAAAATAGAAACTACAATAGCACGAAGAACAAGCGGAATGTAACGGGAAAATTGGAAATAAGTAAATATTGTAGTTCTTGTAAAAAGCATACGAAACATAGAGAAACAAAATAACGCATGATTTTGCGTTTAGAGGCCAGTAGCTCTAACGGCTAGAGCGCCGGACTCCAAATCCGGGTGTTGTGGGTTCGAATCCCCCCTGGCCTGAAAAATAAACAAATATTGTTTAAGAATATTTTGATTATAAAGGATTAAATTGTGTTACGAGGGAAGGGGATTCGAAGCCGACCCGAGCGCCACTGGGCCGAGCGAGGGCGGCCGGCTCCGGAGGAGGAGCCCGGATGGGCGACGGGGGAGGAGGAATCCCCCCTGGCCTGTTTTAGTTCGGAGTTAGGAGTTAGGAGTTGGGAGTTATAAGCTAGATGAGGAGTTTATATGAGTAATAAAATAGTATCGTTTTTTGAGAAGATCGGACTGTTTTTGAAAGAAGTAAAGACAGAGCTTAAAAAGGTAAGTTGGTCAAGTAAGGAAGAGCTGAAGGATTCAACCACCATCGTTATTGTGTCAGTAGCGGTTATGGGAACAGTCATCGGCTTTTTCGATTTTATCATGTCTCGGTTAATCAATCTGGTTGTTCATTGAGGTCATTTTATGGAAGAAAAAAAATGGTATGTGATTCATACTCTTAGCGGGCAGGAATATAAGGTTAAAGATATGCTCAGTAATACAATTTCCAGCCAAAATTTGCAGGATGTGATATCAGAGGTGTTAATCCCGGCTGAGAATGTTTCAGAAGTAAAAGCAGGCAAGAAGATTATTACGACAAGAAAGTTTTTTCCGGGATATGTGCTGGTGAGTATGGCCTTTAGTGAAGAGACGTGGCATCTTGTTAAGAATACGCCCGGGGTAATCGGTTTTGTGGGCTCAGGGATCCCTGTCCCGCTGAGAGAAGATGAGATTCAGGATATTCTGGGGCAAATTGAAGCAAAGAAAGAGAAGGTAAAGCCTAAAGTTGTTTTCGAGAAGGGAGAAGTGGTTAAGGTAACCGACGGTCCCTTTGTTAATTTCAGCGGAGTTGTTGATGATACTTATCCGGATAAAGGTAAATTGAAGGTCTTGATTTCAATGTTCGGGAGGACTACGCCGGTGGAATTGGAGTATTGGCAGGTAGAAAAAGAATAAAGTCGATAAAAAGTGAGGAGTTATGGCTAAAAAAATAATCGGTCAGGTAAAGTTGCAGATACCGGCAGGTCAGGCTAATCCGGCCCCTCCTGTAGGTCCGGCGTTAGGGCAGCACGGTGTGAACATTATGGGATTTTGTAAACAGTTTAATGATCAGACAAAAGCGCAGGCGGGATTGGTGATTCCGGTAATAATAACTATATATCAGGATAGATCTTTTACCTTTATTACTAAGTCACCGCCGGCCAGTGTTTTGTTGAAACAGGCGGCAGGTGTTGCTGTCGGGGCAAAGGAACCCAATAAGGAAAAAGTCGGCAAAGTCACCAAGGAGCAGTTAAGGGAAATCGTAAAGAAGAAGAAAAAAGATCTGAATACCATTGATGAAGAGCAGGCGATCAAAATGATTGCCGGGACCGCAAGGAGTATGGGGATTGAGGTTGAGGGTTAGATAGAAGAATAAGGTCAATTAGGTCAATTAGGAATTTCAAAAGAGGGATTATTATGAAACGAGGCAAACGGTATAAAAAAGCATTTGAAATGATTGAAGAGGATCAATACTATTCTCTTGAAGACGCTGTCGGTGTTATCGTCCAGTTGCCACAGACAAAATTCGATGAAAGCCTGGATATAAATTTTTGTCTGGGAGTTGATCCTAAACATGCCGATCAGCTGGTTCGCGGACAGGTTACACTTCCGCACGGTACGGGTAAAAAGATCTGTGTGTTAGTGTTTGCCCAGGGAGATAAGGCCAAGGAAGCACAAGCGGAAGGCGCCGATTACGTGGGCTTTAAGGATTTAGTGGAAAAGATTAAGGGCGGTTGGCTGGAATTTGATATTGCTGTCGCCAGTCCGGATACAATGAGTGAAGTCGGTAAGTTGGGGAAAGTGCTTGGTCCAAAAGGATTGATGCCGAGTCCCAAGGCCGGAACGGTCACTCCACAGGTAGGAAAAGCAGTAAAGGAGATTAAGGCCGGCCGGATAGAGTTTCGGGTGGACAAAGGCGGAACGTTGCATATGGCTATTGGAAAAAGATCTTTCTCTAAAGAAGCGCTATTTGAGAATACCAAAACAGCTATTGAGGCCATTGTTAAGGCACGGCCGCCGGCTGCCAAGGGACAATATATTAAAAGCGCAACTTTATCTACTTCAATGGGGCCGGGGGTTAAGCTGGATGTCAAACCTTTCCTGGACTAAATTGGAGAGGAAATTTAAGTTTTTCTAAGGGGAATTTTAAATGTGATTTTTCAGTGAACGAAGTCCCGCCCTTTTGGTGAGATTAAGTGAGTGGATTTATATTGGTAAATTCATAAATGAAATGTTGATAAATTTGTTTGGTTTGTATATCCAAAAGGGCGGGATAAAGTGAGGCAGAAATGAGAGAGGAAAAGAAAGGGATTGTACAGGAACTGGTAGATGAATTTGAAGGCGCCAATCCATTGGTTTTTACTGATTATACCGGAGTGAAAGCGGGTGCCGTGGCCGATCTCAGGGTACAATTGTCACAAATGGATTCCAGGTACCGGGTTGTTCAGAATAGACTTTTTAAACGGGCATTGGATACGGTGGGTTTGAGTGAGGCTAATGACTATATCCAGGGACCGGTAGGGGTGGCTTACGGCGGAAAGGATGTAGTTGAGGTTGTTAAGCTGTTGGTCAAGTTTGTGAAAGATAATCCCAAGACCCTGATAATAAAAGGGGGTATTGTTGATCAGATGTCACTTGACACTGAATCATTGGGTGAGTTGGCTAAGCTTCCGCCGAAAGAGATGTTGATAGCCCGTTTGGTTGGGCAGATAGGAGCGCCGTTAAGCAGAATGGTAATGGTTCTGCAGGGGAATATCAGGAATATGGTGTCAGTGCTGGATAATATTTGCAAAAAGAAAGCGGAAGGCAAAGAAGAAACTGTAGAAGCGAAGCCGGAAGCCAAGGCAGAAGCGAAGCCTGAAGCCAAGGCAGAAGAGAAGCCTGAAGCAAAGCCAGAAGAGAAGCATGAAGAAAAGGCAGAATCCTATAGCAATAAGTTTTATCTCTAGTTCCGTAATAGAAGGATTGATTAGTGTAGCGAATATACCTATTCCTAAAAGCGCAAAAGCGCTTTTAAAAGAAAGCGAA
>CAZIXI010000314.1:0-3482 GCA_964543115.1 uncultured bacterium | reverse complement strand
CGGGCAGGTATCACTACGGAGGTTCTCAGCTAATTCCTCCTTCTCTGTCAGCTAACACAGGCCTACTACTTCTGATAACATATTATGATTTATCCTGATTATACTCATCTCACTCAAGATGTCAATGGAAACGTATTCATTCATCTAAAATGTTACCGTAGGATAATGGTTCCCTCAAATGAAAATGTTACCGAGGGAGCAATGAATGAAGAGCGGATGACAACAGATGAACGCTATAAATACCTGCGAGCCATGCAAAGAAGATATAAGGAAGCCAAACGTCCAGAGCGGAGCCAGCTACTGGATGAAATGGAAACAGTGACCGGGCTGCATCGAAAAAGCTTGATCCGGCTGATGAAAACAATGATCATACGAAAAACAAGACAACAACAGCGGGGGAAGAAATATGGTTACGAAGTCAAAGAGGCAATCCGGGTGATCGCTAAGAGTATGGATTATCCCTGTGCAGAACGTCTGCAGCCGGGCCTGAGGTGGATGGCAGATCATCTGGTGAGGCACAATGAGTTGGAGATCAGCGCCGATACTCGGGAGAAGTTGAGCGAGATCAGTATATCGACTGTGCAGCGGTGCATGAACGCCTATCGTGCCGAGCGGAAATTGCCGCCCCGCCGGGTGCAGCAAAGCAATCGTATCTTTCGCGAGGTTCCTGCTGGACGCATGGATTGGAATGAGAAAGAGCCCGGGCATTTCGAGGTCGATCTTGTGCATCACTGTGATAACAGCGTTTCAGGTCAATATGTCCATACGCTGCAAATGATCGATATTGCCACCGGTTGGAGCGAACGAGTGGCCGTGTTAGGGCGCAGTTATGCTGTCATGGAGGATGGCTTTGAGCGCATTTTGGCGCGTTTGCCTTTTGCGGTCAAAGAAATTCACCCTGACAATGGCAGCGAATTCTTCAATGATCACATGATGGAATTCTGGTACGGTATGGTCCCGGACGTGCGCCTCTCTCGCAGCCGCCCCTGGCAGAAAAATGACAACCGTTTTGTCGAACAGAAAAATGATACTCTCGTCCGTGCATATCTGGGTTATCGACGCCTGGATACGGTTGGGCAGACCAACTTGTGCAACCAGCTCTATGATCTGATGTGGCTGTATTACAATTTCTTTCAACCTGTGATGCGCCTATCAAAGAAAGAACGCCTGCCATCCACCGGTAAACGTATCCGCACCAAACGGTACTTTGACACTGCTAAAACCCCTTTTGAACGCCTGGTTGAAAAAAGTGTCCTCGATGAGGAAACTCTCAACCGGTTGAGATCATTGTATGAACAAACCAACCCACTCAAACTGCGCCATCAGATCTACGACCTCATCTATCTTTTGATGAACTTGCCTCCCCATTCCTCTGAGGCACCTCTAAATGTTTTTGACACCATTGGCCTGTGGAAATGTGGACAGCACGCTGACCCACATTTCCACAGTTGCGACGATGATGATCGATACCCTGCCTTGTTTCAACTACTTTATCTCGATAGAAAGGAGTGCCTCGCCCGGTAACATTATCTTTTGAAGGAACGACCTTGCTTCGGTAACATTATCATTTGACTTGACACGCAAGTCTATTATACCTGAATACTATGTTAACTCGAATTTAGACAAATGAAATTGCCTGATCTTGGATCAGGATAATAAAAAACGTACCTTTACAATCGAATAGAAGCGGTTCAAGCCGCCGAGGGCTGTTTTTTGACCACCTTGAAGCGAGGTTTAGGCACTCTGGGTGTGCCCATTTGCCAACCAGGAGGTTTTCCTCGAGGTTTGGGCATACGAGCGGGTGTCCCAAACTGTGCAAAAATCAACGGTAAGCTCTGCTGCACACGCTGTGGGGTCAAATGGGTTTGAGGTTTCTGCCAGGGTAAAGGTTGATCTTCCACAATTGGACGTGAGAGATAGAGCAACCATACAGCCAGGCCGACTAACCAACTCCAACGATCACTGGTTTCTTTATGATGGAATTGTGGTGTTGTCCATCCTAACCTTTGTTTACGGAACCGGATTCCTGGTTCCACAGGCCAGCGATGGCGATATGCTTGCCAGATGAGTTTAGCATCGACAGTCAGGTTGTCCGGGATGAAAATAGGCGCTTGCCAGGCTAACCAGATCGGTTTTGGTGGTTTGTCTTTCTCAAGATGAATACTGGCTCGGATTACATCGAAAGACACATCGATATCGTTTTTGCCATGCAGAGCATTCCATCGTTCCAGTTTCACCAAGCCCATTTTGGGGTCTTCAAACTCGATGATTTCACCGGGTGTTCCCCAGGTTTCCGGTTCCTTGAAAGCAAAACGTTCTCCATGTACTTTTGGGCGTCCACGTTTTCTTTTTTGGGGTTGCTCAGGCGTAAAATACAACACCCGATCTTGCCGCATACGCACCACGATCCCACAGTTTTGGTCTTGTAAAGGCCGCAGAAACCTGGCATTGCCATATTTGCCATCCGCAGCAACAATGTCCAGAACGCCCTGCAAATCAACCCGATTTTCGCTCAACTTCTTGATCTGGTTGATCCCCATTTCTACTGCTGTCATCTGACTGGGAATGCGTTCGATGCTTACTGATAGAGACCAACTCTGATGGGGTTCTGGCACCCAATCCAACAAACTGTATGGATAGCCGATGCAAATCGAACCACCATTGATTGCTGCCGTCGGGTGATACACATATTGCCGATCGTCCATCGTCCGAGCTCTTGGTCTCGGCCACGCACTCCCGTCTAACGAGTAGTGTTGTATGCCTTCCTGCGGAACCTGTTGGGCCAGATGATGGCTCAACCATTTTGTGTCCAGGCTGCCTCGTTCAACCCCTTTGTAGAGACTATGCCATTTCCTTCGGAATATCTTCGATAAACTCAACATCGGGAATGACGTTGGCGCACCTGTCATACAGATGGCATCCATGGTTTCAATCAGTGCATCTCGTTGCTTTCCAAATCCATTCGCATGAACCGCTTGACGAAATTCGATTATTTTGTTAATGTGCTGTTGGGTAGATTTCTTGTTTCTCACAAATTAAGTTTCTACCCAAGGGCAGTTCTCGTAAAGGGTTCTGCCCTACTTTTTGTCTAAACTCGAATTAAAAAAAACCTTTATTTAACCTCAGTTTTGGATAACAAATCTAAACAGAGAGGGGTGACAAAGCAACCCGCTTCGACCGCTTTGATGCCCAGTGCGATCGCCGGATGAGTTTTACTCACACCCGGTGGTCCAAGGATGATCACATTGTTGGCACGGGCGGCGAAGCTGGTGGTGGCCAACTCGCGCACCATTTTGTGGTCCAGGCTGGGTTGGAAATCAAAATCAAATTGCTCGAGGGTCTTGAGCCAGGGGAACCGAGCTTGACGAAGTCTGGCCTCCTGTCCTCGCAATGCTCGCCCTTGCCATTTCACTGTCAGGGCCTCGGTCAGGAAAGAGGCATAATCCAGCTTGCGTTTGGCAGCCTGCTCACAGACAGCTTCC
>CAZIXI010000313.1:0-3532 GCA_964543115.1 uncultured bacterium | reverse complement strand
GCCGGAGGGTTGTATAAATTAATGAATTCTGAGGAGTTTAAGGCCTGTGCTCTCAGGTTAACTGATCTTTTTCGCGATTTGCCTGCTGAGCATAGATTAAAGCAATTGGCCCGGCGGCAGGAAGAGCTGGCCGGGGATTTTGCCGCAAAAATTCCCTTGGCCCTGCCCGCAGGATTTACTGAAACAATTATGGTATTTTTCCTTCTCTGGGAGGCAGGGACAGAAAGGGTGCTGCCGACATTCTTGCTGGAATTAAGGATTACGGTAATGGCGATGGTTTATGAAAAATATGGAGATTTTCTCGCGGCGGAACATTTAGCGGGGCAATTAGCGGATCTGGAAATTATGAGTGAAGATGATTATTTAACTGATCACTATGAATGGAGGATAAGGAATAGATTGATTAATGAATTTAAGATTCCTCCGTCAGGTTTAAAGAAATTTGAGGAATTTAAGAAAAAGGAATGGGAACTGAGGAAGAAGCTAAAGGTAACGGAAATTATTCCGGTTACCCGGGTGGATCTTTTCAGCTTTTTGGACTGGTCCCTTTGCCAGCAGGTGTCCGCGGAAAAATTAGCGGTTATTTTGGCCTGGTATGAAACCGACCGTTATGATCTCCTGGATAATATTCCTGCGCAGGAGTGGAAGACTTTTGAGGATAATTTAAAGAGTTACAAAAAGCAGTCGATCCGGCGGGCAAGAAAAAAGAGGAACACTCTAAAAATTGAGTATATTACTGTGGCAGTGGAATCAGCTGTGTAATCCATCCCATGTAGGAGGTCAGACCTCCTACATAAATGTGCGGGAAATAGGCATCTGGAGTAGGAGCAATATTGGTTCTTAATGACTTATAACTACGAGAGCATTATGTAGGAGGTCTGACCTCCTACATAAGACCTCCTACATCTAACCTCCTTCATGGATGATAACGGTATTGTTGGTGGTTGGTGGGTGTGGTAAAATTGAACCTTCTTGTTAATGAGGAGGTTTTTTTTTATGTTAGAGAGATTGTTTAAATTAAAGGAATCCGGTACGGATGTGCGCACGGAGGTGCTGGCGGGGATAACCACCTTTATGACCATGTCCTATATCATCTTTGTTCAACCCACTGTGCTGAGTAAGTGCGGGATGGATTTTGGCGCGGTGATGGTGGCTACTTGTATCAGTTCGGCCCTGGGGACAATTCTGATGGCTTTTCTGGCTAATTACCCGATTGCCCTGGCGCCGGCTATGGGACATAATTTTTATTTTGCCTTTATTGTCTGCCTGGGGATGGGGATTCCCTGGCAGGTGGCCCTGGGGGCGAATTTCATTTCTGGGTTGCTGTTTATTGTCTTATCTGTCTGGGGGGTGCGGGAGGCGCTGGTTAACGCGGTGCCGGCATCGCTGAAGAACGCGATTAGTGTGGGCATCGGGCTCTTAATTGCCTTTATCGGCATGGAATGGGCCGGTCTGGTGAAGGCCACACCGGGTACGATTATTGGCCTGGGTGATATTAAACAGCCGGTGGTATTACTGGCTATTGGCGGGTTTACGGTAACGGCGGTTCTTATGGCCCGGCGGGTGCGCGGGGCGATTCTTTGGGGGATTGTGGTGACCACGATTGTGGGTAGTTTTCTGGGGATCAATAAATTTCAGGGGATTGTCAGCGCGCCGCCATCGGTATTGCCCACTTTGCTGAAATTGGATATCGCGGGTGTTTTTAAGAACTGGCAGACGGTGATCACGGTGGTTTTTGTTTTATGGTTCCTGGATGTGTTTGACTCGGTGGGTACGCTGATCGGCGTTGGTGAACGGGCCGGGTTCATGAAAGAGGGGAAACTTCCCCGGGCCAAGGGGGCGTTAATGTCGGATGCCATTGCCACAATGACGGGCACATTGTTCGGTACCTGTACGGTGACCAGTTATATTGAGTCGGCCACCGGGATTAGTTCCGGTGGACGTACCGGCTTTGCTAATCTGGTTACGGCGGCGTTGTTTATCCTGGCCCTGTTCTTTTACCCGCTGGTTAAGATGGTGGCGGCCGGCTGCCAGGTCAGTGCGGATGTGCATCTTTATCCCACTATTGCTCCGGCACTGATTATTGTGGGCTGTCTGATGATGGCTAATGTGAAGAAAATTGACTGGGAGGATATGGCGGAGGCCATACCGTCGTTCCTGTGTATTATTGTGATGGCGCTTAGTTTCAGTATTACCGAAGGGATCGCCTTTGGTTTTATCGGCAATAGTTTGTTAAAACTGGTTACCAGAAAGGGGAGAGAGGTGCACTGGCTGATTTATCTGGTGAGTGTGCTGTTTATCCTGCGCTACATCTTCCTGCGCAGCTGAGTAATTCTAGACCATGATGATCTTGGCGGAGGGGAAGCCGTTAAAACCGGCGGTGGCGCTGGCGGAAGAATAGGCGCCGATATTTTTTACGTAAATAACATCGCCGACGTAAAGTTCGGGGATTTCTTCATTGGTGGAAAGAGTGTCGAAAGAATCGCAGGTGGGGCCGGCCAGAGTGCTTAAGAAGTTTTGGCCGCGGCGCAGGGTCTTAAATTCATAGCGGCAGTGGTCGAAAATCATCCCGGAAAAATCGCCGTAAATGCCGTCGTTAAGGTAATAATAGTTTTTATTGTTGCGGAAGGCGCGGCCCACTACCTGGGTGACCAGGATTCCGGCCGGCCCGGCGAAGAAACGGCCGGGTTCGGCGATAAAGGTTACGTTCCTGTCAAAAAGCTTCAGCTGTTGTTTTATCTGAGCGGCCATCCTCTCAAAATTTATTCCGATTTCATTATCAAAATGCTGAATGGGGAAACCACCGCCAATATCCACAACCTTTAAGGGAAGATCGTTCTCCTTGGCCTCTTGAAAGATATTTCTGGTGATATCCAGGGCCTGCAGATAGTTCTCTACATTGGTGGCCTGAGAACCGACGTGAAAACTAACGCCCAGCGGTACCAGCCCCAGGGACTTGGCCTTACGCAAAAGGTAGAAGGCGTGATCACTGTCCGCGCCGAATTTAAGTGATAGTTCCACCACACTGCCGATATTTTTTACCTTTATCCGCACAAGTACCCGGGCGCCAGGGTAATATTTGGCCAGTTTAAATAATTCTGGTTCGTTGTCAAAGGTCATTAGCTTGACCCGGCGCCGGCGGGAAAACTTAATGTCTTTGGCGGATTTTATGGTGTTGGCAAAGATAATTCTGGTTGGGGAAACGCCCAGGTCCAGGACGTCTTTCATTTCCGCGGCACTGGCCACATCAAAGTTGGCGCCCAGGCGGGCAAATTTCTTGATGATATCAGGATGAGGATTGGCCTTGATGGCGTAATAGGGCAGTACATTGGGCAGGGCCTTGCGGAAGCGCCGGTACTGCCGCTCTAGAATGCCGCGCCTAATGAGCATAAACGGGGTGCGATGCTTTTTTAAGGCATTTCTGATCAGCTGGTGAACCCCGTTTGTTTCAGCTCGAGGCGCCGACGGTTTTGTTTTGGTCAGTGTTTTCATAGGCCGTTACTCTTTCTCTTTGATCCACAAGAAAAGTGGT
>CAZIXI010000312.1:0-3537 GCA_964543115.1 uncultured bacterium | reverse complement strand
TCTTCTCATATATGAGGGCCAGCAGAATAACTACCCCAGCCAGGCAAATTGAAAATAGATTTAACGGTGTCAATCCTAATGCGCCCTGCAATAAGAAATATCCGCCTAAATATCCACCTTTGCGGACTAGAAAAAATGTATAACAGTATAGAACAGCAATAACAGCTAAATATAAAAAACGCGTATAATTGCTGATTAATCTTTTACCCCTAACCCCTGCTAAGACTTTGGCAAATAAATTATAAAATAACCAAAGGGCAATTGGCATAAATACACACCCAATCAAAAATAACAATCTCTCTTGCGGCTCCGGATTAAGAGCAAAGTTAGTTTTATATATTTGCTTCAGCTCAACTGCATCAACTGAAATATGTATATATTTTGACAAGCAAAAAAGAAGCATCACCATAGTTAGCAAAGCAAAAAACAGTCCAAGCAATCCCGCTAAATAGTCTTTATCATCCAGATAATATCGATTCATAACACAGAAAATATGCAGCCTTTTAAAGGCTTAGCTCTAACAGGCATTAATCGCAATTAGGTTTCTCTTTGATGATGGCATATGGCATCTTACAGTCTAGGGAGTGGATAGGGGCAATAACTAATATTATAGTAAATTCTCTCTTCCTAGTATTTTTGCGAATAAAATAAACCTGAACACCTCTTTCGTAA
Source organism: uncultured bacterium (assembly GCA_964543115.1). Taxonomy (GTDB): domain Bacteria; phylum Auribacterota; class CAZIXI01; order CAZIXI01; family CAZIXI01; genus CAZIXI01. Next base: position 2,865 of record CAZIXI010000312.1, on the reverse strand, counting down.
AACTTAATAGTCTGTTTCTCATCTTCCGTTTATCATCCATTTTCTTATATATGCCGCAAAAGGCTCTTGTTTCCGAAAAATACACGCCCCGATAACGACGGCACTTAAGCGTCAGCATATTGAAGCCATTAACACAAAATAAATTCTTCAATGAAGTCCGACCAAAAAAATTTATATGTTCCGACAGACCATTCCTTTTTCTAACCGCGATAAATAATTCATAAGGAACTTCGATATAAAATAATCCGTTTGGCTCCAGAAGCCTTCTCTGCTCAATAAGCGAATCCCGTGGATTAATCAGATGCTCATACACATGGGTACACACTATCAAATTATAGGGACCGTTAGCCAATGCCTGCTCATACGAATCGAGATAAATAATATCCTCATATTGAGCCTTGGCTCCGGGATCCAATACATATAGTTTTCTTCCCTCCCCTCTAAAGCCTGTAATATTATGCCCATTGTAACCACCAATATCCAAAATCTTAATGCTTTTCCTATCAAGATACGGCTCTAGAAACTTGTATATAAATTTAGGCCTCTGCTCCCGCACTTCTGCTATATTTAAATCAGCCCGCTCATTACTCCCGCAATAAATTTCCTTTTGCGTTTTATTTACCTTTTTACAATATTCCATTTCATACATCTGTCGCGTTTTGTCATAATCACTATTGTACAACCTTTTTAGTTCATCTTCTGAAAAAATTGGAGACGTATAACACAAGAAACAGCTTAAACATAAATATGTACTAATATCCACTTCCCTTAAATGCAAAACATGCTCCAGCATAAATTTCACAAAAGCATCATTAAGAGAGTTTAAATCATCTACTGAGGGGACCTCTACTGTCTTAAGTTGAAGAGCTGCCTTTCTTTGACAAGAGGGACAACAATCTCTCGCTACCATAATCCCAAACCGCCTTAATGCAATGGATACTATAAATTACATAACGGATTTGCCACACCTAGGGTATGCAAATATCAACGGTAAAGGCAACCCTGCCTGAGGAATCACTTCACACGAATATGCCGCCTGTTTCAATAAGCTGCAAATATCGTTCGTTGCCATTTTCCCGTTGATGAGATGTGGTTCAATCACTAAGCGTGGTCTATACTTGCCCAGGAACTTGCTGGCTGATTGGAGCACCTCAACCTCTGAGCCTTCAATATCCATTTTTATAAAATCAACCCGATTTATTCCGTGCTCTTGGCATATGTCATCTAATGACAAAACTTCTATTTCAGATACATTGCTGTTTCTATCTTCACCAAGAACAGCTAAGCATCCTGACCCCATATTCCCTTCACCCTGAAACTGTAAACGTCTGGTTGATGACCAAATCCCTTTATTAATGGGCATTACTCTACTTAAAGAGTGCCTTTCAATATTTTTGCGAAGTGCTAGAAAATTTTCCCGATCTGGTTCAAAAGCAAAAACCTGACCAGTTTTCCCTACAGCTCTTGCAAAGCTATAGGATGATGCCCCACAATAGGCTCCTAAATCAAAAACTATGTCACCTTCTTTGATTTTAGCTCTCTCTAAATAAATCGAAGTTGTCTCTAATGGCTCCGCAAACGAAGTAAAGTAAAAAGTTACTCCCGATTCTGTCAATACATGTTCATCTGGCGTTGAATAATCAACAATCAAATACTGACCTTTTTGTCTTGGTTTTACAGCATCGAAATAGTAATCAAAATTATTAATAACACCTTCTACATACCCATAATGTCGCGCTAATACATGTACTATTTTATTCTTATTAATTACCGAAATGATCTCACAGGAAGACTTTCCTGAAACATTGATAGACATCCCCTTTTTTGCGGCTACAATATTTAAGTATTCAAAAATCCTCTTCATCTTATAGCGTCGATATAGCCAAAACGACTTGAAACGACTAAGCAACCCTAGCCGTTTTAGCAAAGATTCTACTGCCCGCTTTGGCTTCACAATTATTCCTCGCATAACCCTCCTCCAATTGAGAAACAATAGGCTCATAACTTAAACATTTAGCCAAATCTCAAATAAACTCATTATTATGTTAAACACCTGGAATCTATATTTTGCAAAAAAGCTACAAATATTTTTCTAATATAAGACAACTTTGCCTTGTCAATTCCTGGATAGACACCGATCCAGAATAGATTATTCATTACCAAATCAGTGTTTCTCAGATCGTCAACTGCCCGAAATTTAATGCCTTTATAAGCCGGTTGTTTAATTAGATTGCCGCCAAAAAGCATACGGGTGGCAATCTTATTGTTTTCTAAATAACTGACAATATCCGCGCGGGAAAAAGGCGCGTCTTCCCTGACTAATACAGGAAAGCCAAACCAGCTTGGTTCGGAATATTCGGCCGGCTTTGGCAAAACAAAATACCTTTCGTATTTCCGCAAATGATCGGATAGAAAAGTAAAGTTTTTCTTTCTAGCCTCAACAAAATACGGTAACTTTTTTAACTGCGCCACACCTATCGCTGCCTGCATATCCGTTACTTTTAAATTATAGCCAATGTGCGAATACACATATTTATGATCATACCCAAAAGGCAACTCACCAAACTGCTGCGAAAATCTTTTCATGCAGCTATTGTCATGCCCCGGCTCGCACCAGCAATCTCTTCCCCAGTCGCGCAAAGAAAGAACTATCCGCCGCAATAATGGGTCATTGGTTAGGACCGCGCCACCCTCCCCCATGGTAAGATGGTGTGGAGGATAATAGCTGCCAGTACTCAGATGGCCAAATGTCCCTGTAAATCTTCCTCTATACTTGGACCCTAAGCTGTCGCAATTATCCTCAATTAAGAATAAATTATATTTTTTAACTAGAATATTATTTGAATATATAAATTTATGTTTTAA
>CAZIXI010000311.1:0-3541 GCA_964543115.1 uncultured bacterium | reverse complement strand
GGGGGGACAAAAAAATCCTACTACATACATTTACACATATTTTATGTGTATTAAGCTATCATTTGTCAACAGTAAAACTAATCGGTGGTGCCACGGGTGTTGTGGCCGCCGATCCAAGAAATGCCGCTGCGCGTCCAATACATAGCCCGTTCTACAATCACCGCCTGGCCGTTGGTGGATTCCACTGTAGTGGAAACAGGCTCTCCATCCATGTGGCTGCTTACCGTTATTGTCTGCCGGCTGGTAGGATTCAAGGTCTGCGTAGTAATGGCAGTACTGCCGCTATCATCCATAAAGGTAACCATTACCTGGGCGCTGCTGCTATTGGGATTTTGGATAAGAACATATTCATCAAAACTACTAGTATCACCTTCCGCTAAATACCAGGTCAGAGCAGAAGAAGTAACCCCCACTGTGGCATGGCCGCCCACCCAGCTGATGCCTTCTCTATCCCAGTACATCGCGCGTTCAGCAATAATGCCAACATCATTTGTTGATACTACTGTGGTGGAAACATCCTTATTAGCCATTTGACTGTTCACGTTTATTGTTGTCCGGCTGTTTGCCGCGATAGTTTCCGTTTTTATAACCGTATTACCATCCTGATCCATAAAAGTGGCACTAACCGTAGCCGCCTCATCATTAGGATTCTGAATACATACATATTCATAAAAATTATTGGTACAACCCTCCGCCAGATACCAGCTGGTGGCGGTTGCCGTCACCCCCACACTGCAGTGACCCCCAACCCAGTCACGATCACCCCGGGTCCAATACATCGCCCGTTCCACAATGATACCCGTGTCATCAGTGGAAGAAACAGTGGCAGAAACATCACTATCCGGCATCTGCAGATTAACATCAATCGTTCTCCGGCTATTAGCGGGAATGGTTTCTGTGGTTATTACCGTATTGCCGTCCGGATCCATAAATGTTGCCTCAACAGTGGTCTCTGAACTGGAAGGGTTCTGAATACAGATATATTCATTAAAACCATTAGTGCACCCTTCCGCCAGATACCAGGTAGTGGCTGGGGCAGTAGTACCGATACTACAATGGCCGCCGCTCCATTCCACCCCACCGCTGTTCCAGTACATCGCCCGTTCGGCAATAATGGCCACGTTATTAGTGGCCTGCACCTTAGTGGAAAACTCCGTATTACTAAAACCATCAACATTATTAACACATATACTGTACCGCCGTTGCGGAGCTAAATCAAAACTGCTGGCTGCGGTACTGCCGCCCGGCTTCATAAACGTTGCCGTAACATTAGCAGTGGAAGCACTGGGATTCTGCACCAGGATCCAGCTGGAAAAAGATTTATCCCCTCCGGTATACCCTTCCGCCAGATACCAGGTGGTATTGGAATAAGTAGGGGTATCTTCTGTACTGGTAACGGTAATATAACTACTTTTTGTTTCTGTATCCGCTCCACCGGAATTAGTTGCGGTTAGCGCTACATTATATGTACCGGCAGAGCTATAGGCATAGATGGGATTGGACCGCGTTGAAGTTGTGTCATCGCCAAAGTTCCAGGAACAGCCGGTTACCGTTCCCGTAGATTGATTGGTAAACTGTATCTGTTCATTAATATTAACCGTAGTGGACGAGGCAGAAAAATCAGCAGTAGGCGCTGTCACGGGATCATCGCCATCATCCGTACCATCCCAACCGGCTATGCGCGCCCATAACCACCAAGCGGCATAGGCCTTAAGATTGCCGTTCAACGCCTGGGAATGAGCGGCACTACAATCATACCAATCCACTCCTTCGGTATGGGAATTCTGCCAGTCAGTGGCCCAATTGGCGTCATCCACACCATCACCATCATAATCATAATCACAATTATCATCTGCATCTTGATCAAGATAGTAATTGCCATCGGGATCATAGGATTCAATATCAGCAAAATCAAACAGCACCCGGCCATTGTCCTGGCAATGCTGCCTGATCTGCTCGTTGCGCAAATGCAGATTACCGGAAGTCCCTGTCCCGTCAAGATGACCGGTCATAAAAACAAAGGTAACACCAGGATAATCATTAATCAAATCCTCCATCGAATTAAGATAGGTACTAATATTAGCTTGCGTGGCACTGGATACCTGTCCGCACCAGGACCAGATAACCACATTGACAGCGGAATTGGCCGAATCATCAAGATACGTTCTGGTGCGGGAGGCCCAGGTTATGCGATCAGGATTACCCAAATCACCGTCAACAAAAACATCATCAATATCTAGCGCCCCGCCTGTACCACCTTCGTTCCAATCATAGATATCTCCCTGATAGCCTGTAAGACTGGATTGACCAACCAGGCCAGTCATGCCGGTTATTAATTGACTGCCATGGGAAGTATGACCATAAGCAATATGAAGATTTTCTTTGGCTTGATTAATTGCTGAGGCCGGAATACTGCCTAAAACATCCGTACTATGATTAATAATTATCGCATCATCAGCAAAACACAGCCGGCAGGTAAAAACTAATACAATAATTACTAGAAAAAATGTTTTGCTTTTCATGTTACCCTCCTAAAGCTTCGCTTTAGACTGCTATTATTGGAATGGATATAGACTGCCTCAGGTTGAACCTTCAGCCAGATACCAAGTGGTGGCAGCGGCAGTGACTCCCGGGCTGCAATGACCGCCGGCCCAACTCATCCCACCGGCATCCCAATACATTGCCCGTTCGGCAATAACCCCAATATTTGATTCTACCTTGGTGGAGACCTCTGCCTCAACATAATTCTTTACATTAATCGTTTCCCGTGAAGTAGCAGCAATTGTTCTGCTGGTTGTAACCGTAGTCTCATCAGAACGCATAAAGGTAATCGTTACCGCTGCTGCTTCATTATTCGGATTCTGAATACAAATATATTCAGAAAAATTTCCTGTAGTACAACCTTCCGCCAGATACCAGGTAGTAGCGGTTGCCGTCACCCCCGGACTGCAATGACCACCTACCCAGTCAAGGCCACCGCTGTCCCAATACATCGCCCGTTCAACAACCACCCCTTGATCAGCATCCACCCTCGTTGAAACATCGTCAATCAAATACTGTCCGACATTAATAGTTTCCCGGGAGGTGGCACTAATTGTTCTTGTTGTCACAACCGTGGTCCCGTCAGGGCGCATAAAGGTTATTGTGGCCTGGGCCTGAGAGCTACCGGGATTTTGGATACAGATAAATTGATCAAAATCATTCTTAGTACATCCTTCGGCCAAATACCAGGTAGTAGCTGGTGCTGTCACTCCTGCACTGCAATGTCCGCCAATCCAATTGTTGCCGCCACTATTCCAGTACATCGCCCGTTCGGCAATCACACCCACATCAGCTTCCACCTTAACCGATACCTCATCCGTAAGCAGGTCATCTACCTTTACCGTCTCCCGGGAAGTCGGACTAATCGACAAACTTGTTTGTTGTGTAGTGCCATTAGGAGTCATCAAAGTTAAGGTAACCGTAGCTGTGCCGGCACTGGGATTCTGAATACAAATGTATTCATCAAACGCTCCTTTAGTGGATCCTTCTGCTAAATACC
>CAZIXI010000310.1:0-3558 GCA_964543115.1 uncultured bacterium | reverse complement strand
GCGGGAAGGTACTGAAAAGGCGGTGCTGATTGATCACGACTGGACAGTGGAGCAGACGTTGCCGGAATTGTTCTTGCGGGTTTACGAGTATTATTATCGCGGGTTATCGTTAGATAAATATATTGCGGCAATTAGTAATGTTTATGCCCAGGTTTATGGTGAAGAGAAGGTAAATGATTTCTTGAGGGAAATTGTTTCAGCGATTGATAAATATGAGGCTGAATATGATAAGGGTAAAGAAGAAGAAATGCAGAGGAAGTGGACAGGTGAAGAGGATTATTATGAGCCATATACAAATTCTGATTATATCTTCCCCGTAATCGGCAAGGCCAGCTTAGGAGAAATCAAGGCCAAGATAGAAGAAGTTCTGACAGCCGCGCCTACCCGAGCACCGCCGGAGGTGATAGTGGGTAAATTAGCTATTGAATATTCGCAGAACGTTCCGGCAGAAGCTGCGAAAGTTGTCGCTGGTAATGAGCAGTTAATCCGGGATGTTATTCGGGATAGATTTTCAGCGCAGCTGGCGGACATTGATAGCGACGGTAAAATAGAAATCAAGCTGTTAGAACAGCAGGGTGCGGAAAAGCATGTTTTTAGTGTTACTGTTTCCGGAACAGCTATTAAGTTGATTGGGAAAACAACCAGAAGTGATGTGTTCGCGCAGGATGGTAAAGCTATCGCAGAATATCGGGAACAAGTTAATAGAAAGTTACCGGGAACCTATTCTGAAATTTATGCAAGGAACGATGTTCTTTCCCTGGAAGAGTATGTAGGCGGGAAGACAGTAGAGGAAGTGTTTAAGGCTGCCGGTGAAGCTGAAAAGAAAGAATTAGTGAAACAATTTGCTGCATTATGGCTGGAGTTGTGGAATGAAACGCAAGGGAAGATGTCAGCTGATCCTAAGATGGCAAATGTGAAAATTGATGAAGCCGGCAGGATGAGAATCATCGATGTAGATGTGCCGACAGAGATTAGTTTCTACGATATAATGTTTTTGTTATGGAATCATATTGATGATGCCGGAAAATATAAACAGGAATTTGCGGAGGCGATAAGGGGTAATGTAAATGCCGAACAAATAATGACATTATTGGATCAGGCTATTACCCGCACCACAACAGGACGGATGCCTTATTTTGGTGAATTAACAGAGAAGGATTTGACAGAGATTAAGGATGCGGTGCTGGCGGAAGAAGAGGCGGAAGCCGAAGCGCAGTTGCAGGAAAGAGCTTATGAGCCGACAACTGCCGGACTGGCGCAGTCGGTGGAGCGGGGAAAGATCGGTAGTGTACAGGCGGTGGTGGCTGAAGACGGGATGGTTACTATCAGTGAAGTAAGCCCTGAGATCAAGAATGCCCTGAATTCGATAATAGAGGAATTCAAGCTTGATCTGCAAGAGAATATAGCGGGTATATTATTGAGTATGGCGATCAGGAATGTGGTTGCCCGGCTGGCGAAGAGCGGGATCAAGGTGGCCGGTGAATTAACGGTCAATATCGCTAATGATACGGTATTAGGTAATCATGTTAATGGCGGTGTGGATATCAGCTGGCAGGCACTGCTGGATCTGGATGTGCTGGAGGATGTTTTACTCCATGAACTGCTGCACCGGAATGATCCGGAGGCCACGGAAGAAGATATCATCAAACGGCAGGTGAAGATACAGTTAGAGGAAAACCAGGATGTATTGGAAACATTAGCGAGGGTCTACCGGATCACGGATGACCGTATCCAGGGGGTTTACGCGGAAGGGATGTCGCTTATTTATGGTAAGGTAGCGGCAGATCCCGGATATATCAATACCGCTGATTTCGATACGATAGTGACGCGCCTGGTAGCGGCCAGTAAGATTGATTTTCAGGTGACTTTTTCGAGAAAATGGATGCATAAATTAGCTGAGATCAAGCGCTGGACAGAGTCTGTTTTAGGCCAGATCGAAAGGGTGTTTATTGAAAAACCCGATCTTTTCTTGACTGAAGTTGAGAAAGTGACGGGTAAGCGCCTGGATCCGAAAGATATTTCCAGTATCAGGGTGCGTTATGCCGCGAAGGGCAATTTTAAACATGTTTATCAGGTAACGCTTAGTGTAAGAGGCCTAGGGGACGTTAAGCTGGCGTTTAATATTGCTTATAAAGTAGGTCAGGATCCCAAGGCGATTAAAGATGATGAGTTGAAATACGCGGAGCTGTTAGCTAAGAAGGGTTTGGGGCCGGAATACGGAGGCACGATCGAGATAGAAGGCGGCCGGATCGTGCTGATTGAGGAATGGGTTGCCGGCGGTACGCTGGAAGATCTGGCCCAGCAGGAAGAGGTTGATCGGCAGATGTTTATTGACGCGATCAAATTGTTGTTTGATGTCCAGTCAGCATTGGCCGAGGAATATTCTTCGGAAGAGGGCGAATATCCGTTGTTCCCGGTTGACGGTAAGCCGGCCAATATTATGCTGCAGACTGTCGGTGAGAAAGCCGGTAAATTACTATTGGTGGATGCCGGCAATATCAGGGCAGCCAGCCCGGCGAAGATTCTGGAAATACTCTTATGGCAATATGAGCTTTATACAACTCAGGATGTTATTTTTGCCGGGATTCATCAAGCGCTGGGCACGCAGGGTAGTCTGGAGTTTATTCAGGCGGCGCGGGCCAGCTTGGAGAAAGCCGATCATGGTTTATTAGCGGATATTACGGAGATGAAAGAGCAGATGATTGGCGGGTTTGAACGCTACGTGCTGGCGGCGCGGGCGACAGAGCAGGTGGTGGCCAAGGTTAGTGTGGGCAGTGTGCCGATGGGATTAACCGGGCAGGCAACGGCGGATGGCGCGGTGGTTTCTGATCAGCTGCGGGGTGAGGACCGGTACCGGGCGGCGGTGCATGAGGCGGTGCATGTGCGGATGAGTAGTATGTCGGCGGCAATCCGTGAGAAGTTACTGGCGATGATAATTGCATCACCTGGTTTTGAGTTCTTTGACGGCGCGCTGGATGAAGCGGCGGCCGGACATTATAGTGATGAAACTAACAAGCGTAAAGCGGAAGAGCTGTTGGCCTATGCCCTGGAGAATCTGGGTACCGGCAGTCTGCAGGAGAATCCGCGGGTAGCGGTAAATGAACTGGGTGCGGAAGTAGAGTTCTCTGACGAGGCGGTGGCCTTGATCGAAACGGCGGGCCTGACGGCGGTGGCCGGCGCGGTGGCTGAGGATGAGCGGTTAACTGATCGCCGGGTTGAGATCAATACCGGGATCAGACTGCCGGTAACGCGCAAGGGTGTCGAAGCCGGGCAGTTTGTGCGGGTGGATATCCGGCCGGTACGGGCGGTTGGTGATCTGTTCAGCGGCCTGGTGGGTGATCTGGATATGCCGGGCAGTGATTATCAGGGTACGGTTGTTTACGCGCTGAATGTTTCCCAGCTGGTAGAACGGCAGGGTGAATACTATGGCCTTAGTCAGCACGGGCGGGAATTGAGTAAGGATTTAATAAAGTTGGCCCAGTCCACCAGTACCAAGATTAAGGTTGTGTTTGTGAACATAAAGGAAGAGAACAGAAATGTTAATGATGCCTGGTTGAA
>CAZIXI010000309.1:0-3580 GCA_964543115.1 uncultured bacterium | reverse complement strand
TCGCTTGGGGCTGCTACTATAGGAATGAATATAGACTGCTTTACTAATCCAGGTCGCAATTAGCCCGGGCCTCTGCCGCTGCCGGAGTAACACCTGTATATTCCGTTGACACCGTCCCCGTACCTTCATCCGTAATAGCCCCGGTATAAGTATTTTCCAGCAAACAATTATTATCCGCGCCCGGCGCGATCTGAATAGGGGTGGAATTATTATTGGTCACATGATTGTCCCGGAGGAGATTTCTGTCTCCGGCAGGTCCTATATAAACCCCAAGCTCATTGGCCGTTACAGCATTACCCGCCAATAAATTGTCATCACTAGAAATACGAACTCCATCCACATCATCGGCACCAGCTGAAATAATATTATTAACTAACAAATTATCCGTTAGCAGAAGATTAATCCCGGCATCGTTATCTACAGCAGTTGAATCAGCAGTGCTGAAAACAATATTATTAGTAATCAGCGTACCTGTATTAACCAATATTCCGGATCCGTAATTGCCCTGTAAACTGTTATCACGAATAACCATCCGGCTGGCATAAATCCCGCCGCCGGATTCACTCTGGCCGTTGGCATAAAAATTACATCTTTCAATTACGCCATTGCCGCCCACAGAATATACGCCAAACGCTCCGTTATTATAAAAATTTATCTGAGTAACATTTACATTAAAACCAACTGCCTGCAGTCCGTTACCGCGAAAATTACGGATATGACCGTTTTCGATGGTAACATTCTGCGGGCTGGCATCTTCATTGTAAACATAAATCCCGATACCGCTGTCACCTTGATCGTATCCCGGACCGGTAAGCGTAAAACCGTTAAGATCCAGAGTAACATTACTGCCGGTAATATTAATAGCATTAGTATCATTATCGGTAATCGAAATATTTTCCACAAACTTATAGGAACCGGCATTGCTGATCGTTATCGGGAACGAACTGGGCTGTGACAACTCCGTATAACAACCCTCCAGGCCGCTGATCCCGCGCGCCGTATGGCCGCCCTGCCAGGTAGGGAAATTCGAGGTACTCCAATACATGGCCCGTTCGGCATAGATATTTACCATATTGGTGCTTTCTACCTTACTTGACACAGCCGTTGCCCCCATACTGGAAACGGAATTCACATTCAGGGAATAGCGGCTATTAGCATCTATAGTGGCATCTTGAGTTAACGTACTGGCCCCGGAACGATAAAAGGTAAAAGTAACACTGGCAGTTGTACTGGTGGGATTGGTCACCAATATCCAGAGATCAAAATTGTCCGTCGATCCTTCCGGCAGATACCAGCTGGTGGCCGCCTGACCAAAACTACAGGCCAACAACGCCGCGCAAACAATCAAACAAAAAACCAATACTTTCTTCATTAATACACCTCCTTCAGGTTGTCATAAAATTGACGAACAGTCTTCCGTCGAACTAATAAATTGTTCAGGAGAGTTTGTTTTTGTCTGTGGATAACTGGCAATACCGACGGTAACATCCACAGCTATTTTCTGTTCCAGATATTTGTGGGTAGCCAGTGTGCGCTTGATCCTGCGGGCATAGGCCTTGGCATTGTTCATACTGGTCTTTAATAATAGAGCAGAGATTTTATCTTCCGCCGGCCTGGATATGAAATCGATATTCCTCGTGCGCCGGGAACCGTTCTTTACCAGCCCGGCTATTTCCCGCCAAAACTTGTTTTGATCAGCAACGCTCAATGAATAGAAAAACTGCTGATAATCCTTTAACTGAAACGTCACCAGCGACAAATCGCCACCCCTTCTATGGACAATATTAAGGTCTTTCTGCAGCTTGGTCAGCAGATAGTGCAAGGTGGCCAGCCTGCTTATCGGCTCGATGGTCATTGTTCGTTTCAAGCGGATACTTTCCACTGCTACCCTGAGATCAACCGATAAACAAAAACAACAATAGAGCAAAATAAGCACAAAAGGAATGCTGAAATAATCCATGCGAATATTGAAAATCACCAGCAATATATTAACCAAATAGAAGGTTATTATAAATAAACTCAAAAATATAATATTGCTAGGAAACCCCTTACGGAAGCCGGCAAGCGAAAATTTAAGGCTGATAACAATCAGCAACAACAGATACCAGAGAAAAGGAAGCTGCCGAACATAACTTTTTCTGAGCAGCATGATAATATTATTGGCTATTATTACCGCGCCGTTTACCTCACCAAAAGGCGTGTCCCGCAGGTCCCGGAAGGCCTCTCCGGTCATGCACATAACGACTATCTTATCTTTTATTGCTTCCGGCGGCACCTTCCCCTGAATAATCTCCAATATCGGAATCACCCGGAAATCCTTCAATTGGGCCGTATAATCAATGGGCATGGTTCCGTCTGCCGCCACCGGTATCCGCCGGCTCACTGGTTGACCATCTACATCCCATTTGATGCAGAGATCCTTACCGTTAAAATCAGTATCATCCAGGGGAACATCCTGGGCAAAACAGGCTACTTTCAGTTCAAACGAATAATCAAGGATAATATCATGAATAGTGCTCAAGAAGAGCCTCGTGCGCCTGATTACCTGGTCACTGTCGGCGGGTTTATCCGTCAGGCCGAATCCCCGGCAGGATTCCGCCAATTTTATGTACGGGGCATGATATTTTCCATCCTGGTCAAAATAGGAAACAGTAAATACATTACCGGCAACCTCAAAGGCATGGGACATCAGATCGTCAACGGTTTCGTTTTTACTGGCCCCCATAAATGCCATATTAAGCCCGATCACCTTTGGTTCAAAGGCGCTTAATCTGTACACAATCTGGGCAAAAATTTCCCGTCCCCAGGGCCATTTCCTGTCAAAATAGTCATAAGCGGTATCATCAACCGAAAGAATAACAAAATCCTCAACCTCCGACGGCACAGGAACCAGCGAGTAGCGTAAATGGATAAACAAATCTTCACAGAAGAATTTTGCCCGGTCAAACACTCCCGATTGCATACTGAAAATATATGCGGCAATAACAAGCAAAGTAATAATAATAGGTTTAATCAGATATTTTCGTATCACTCTTAACGCTCCCCTTTTGTAATTGAATCTCCATGGTTTGCTTCAAAGTAAGCTTCTCATACTCCGCGACATTTTTTATACCCAGTTCATCACGCGTCGTAAAAAGCAATTCCGACTTGCCCATGCCGATCATATCCCCGGTCTTGAGCTCTAATTCACTCTCAATCGGCTTTTTATTGATGTAGGTCTTGTTCGTACTCTGGAGGTCTTTGATAAAATATTTTTCTTCCCGCGACTCAATCTGGCAATGTTTACGGGAAATCATCATGTCCAGTATCCTGATGTCGCATTGCTTACTGCGCCCGATCACCGTTGCCCCGGATTTGATCAGGGGAAAGATATTACCCACGTGTTTTCCTTTAGTAATAACAATAATATGCATTATTTTCCCTCGCTCCGCTCGGGACTGCCCTTTTACTGCCAGCGCAAATCCGGCTTACGGGCGGCGGCAACTTCATCCAGCCTGGCTGTGGCTAGATTTTTGGGGGCATTTTTAACAAGTGCCGTTTCTTCACGGGCTTCTCTATCAATAGCGATCATGGTCTCGAT
>CAZIXI010000308.1:2237-3618 GCA_964543115.1 uncultured bacterium | reverse complement strand
ACACCAGCAATAATTCAGTTAATTTTGATGAGTGGACCCATGTCGCAGTTACCGGCAAGAGAAAACCGGATACAACATTATACACAATTACCTTTTATATAAACGGTAAACAGGACAAAGTAATCGAAGATCTCTACTTTGTCAGCCCGGCACCGGCATCTATCCCGATACTGGTTGGCTACAATGGTGTGCCTTCCGGACAATACATGGCCTATGCCGATATAAACCTTGATGACCTTGTTATGTATAATAGAGTCCTGTCCGAATACGAGATGAAACAGCTCTCGGGAACGATAAGCAGTGAGAGTCTGCACCCAGCATTAACTAAAGGATTCTATACCACTCTCTACACAGAATCAGAAAGCAAACTGATCGGGCTCGCCCCTTATGAAATCAGTCTGGATAACGGCAGTGTGGTTAAAACCGGGCTGGGAATAATAGACGCACCGATATCCGGCAATAAACTGGGAAACCCTGCCACTTATCAGAATTCCGTCATTGTTCTGGACAGTGAAGACACAGGAGACAGCATAAGCAAATTAATTTCATACATTATTACTCCAACCGAATCCGGGCATGAACTAACCACCGGAGAATATGAGCTTACCAGCGGTAACGCGACAAAAAGCGGCACAATTACCGGGATAACAGGAGAGGAAAATATCCTCGTTGCTCCCTGGCAAATAACTAATGGCGGAACAAACAAGGTTTTCAGCCTGTTACTGGACGCCGATTCGCTCTTAGCCGAAACATTCACCGGTCAATTGGCAACAGTTCTCAATAACACCGTTGAATGGCCAGAGCCATTTGATTCCACCTATCTCAAAATAGCAGCTGCCTCATTGACCTTGGATGAGACAACCAGCAACTGGTATATATTTGGCAATCAATATATAGATCCAGCAAATGAACAGGAAGAAACCATTCCCTTTGCGGCTGCTGTCGGCAGTGAATATTGCCGCGGTATTGCAGTTGCAGACAGTAATAGTGACGGCTTTAAAGAAGTTGCCTGTACTACCAATTTAGGCAATCTATATATCTTCACCCCTGAAATCCTGGAACCACCGCAAATTGCCGGCGCATTGATAGAGGCCACATATGAACTCCCTGAGTACGGATTGCCGGAAGCCGATTACACTAATCTTGCGGACGTCCACATCAATCTCTATCTCTCAAATGCACCAAAAAAAGTAATGGTACTGGTGAGCGAAGATCCATCCTTCGAGGATACTGAACCAGTAGTTTATCAACTGGATACCCCAATTGATTTTAGTTTAACAGCAGGATTTGAGGAAAAAACAATATACATTAAAGCCTACAATAATGGCGGGGAAGCAACAACATCCAAGACAGTAACTTACGACGGAGCAGCTCCAAACGC
>CAZIXI010000308.1:0-2227 GCA_964543115.1 uncultured bacterium | reverse complement strand
TACAAATAACAATAAAGTTGTCTTTACGATTATTCTTAATGTTCCTGAACCAAATCTCCACTCCGTTTGGATAAACGAGCAAAAGACATTACACCAGACTGAAGGGGACACAATTTCCATAGATTATACTCTTGAAGAAGGCGAAAACGACATTAACAGTATTAAATTATTCGATAAGGCTGGAAACAACACGGAAATACTCTCTGAAGAACTTAACTATCAGCTGGACACCCAGGCACCGGTAGTGGAAATTACTTCCTCTACAGTCAGTAGTGTCCCAGAATATACCTTAACCGGCACGGTTACTGATCCCCATTTTGAAACGCTGACAATTAATGGCCAGGCCGCTGCTGTTGATCCCGCCAGCGGCGAATTCAACCAGGAATTAACGCTTGATTCAGAAGGAGATAATACCATTACAATTGAAGCAACTGATACTGCCGGAAATACCCACAATGGTTCTTTTACCGTTACTTATACTCCTTTAGCGCCACCGCAGAATGCCTCGATTACCATTATTCCCACCCAAGAATCCATTCCCGGCCTCTCATTGCCGGTAACCGGCCATACAAATAAGAAAGCCGTAAAACTTCATTTACACGCGGACAATGCCACACATTATTTCTTTAGCGAAAATGCCGATTCACTTAATGCACCGCATCCCTGGACACCGCTTACCAGCGCTGATGCGGTCCTCGATCATAATTTCTATTCGGTTGGGCCACACACGATTTATGCCGTTTTTAAAAACGAAGCGGAAAAAACTGCCGAGGCAGAGGCCAGCATCACCATTGACCTCTGGCCGCCCTATGGTTTCTTGTATTCTTATACCGCACACGGCTTGCGTAAAGATCCAAATATCTTCTTCAAGATTTCTTACTCATCCGCTGCTAAGATAGAAGATGTACACATTGTGGCTATTAATGATCAATCGGTAGATTACCAAAAAGATGGAAACAATGTTGTTATTAACTTAACTTTAGCCGAAGGCGTTAACACAATCTCCAGCATTAAGATGTATGATAAAGCCGGCAACAGCGCTATTGCCCTCAGCAACCCCAAGGTTTACACCCTGGACACCCTGCCGCCGCAAATTGAAATAATTTCCGCGGAAACCAGCAACAATTCCGAATATCTGTTAACAGGAAAGATAATCGATGCCAATCCTAAATACTTAAACATTAACGGTCTAAACTACACGGCTGCAGACCCGGAAACAGGAAACTTCAGCAAAACCATAACCTTAAACAATATTGGCGATAATGAAGTAGAAATCACCGCCTATGACAAGGTGGGCTACAAAGCGGAGCTTTCCTTTACCGTTAGCTTTGAACCGCTTTATCCTCCCCTGACCGAGGCATCTATCGCCCTTGAGCCGCAGTATTACACAGAATATCCTGAATTAACTAAAAATCAATGGGTAAAAGTAACCAGCAACATCACCGCGGAAGGCGGAGAAACGGCGGAACCATCTCTTCTACAGATAATGATCAGCGGAGATATCAGTTTTGACAATGCCTCCTGGGGGGATTACAGTCCTTCTATTAATTATCCCTTGCCAGCAGGAGACGGCTTAAAAACAATCTATGCTAAATTTAAATACACCAAAGACCCTGACCATGAATTCGTGCTGGCCACTGACACCATTACCCTGGACACAAAAGATGCCTACATTATTGACAGCGGGCCAGAAGTAGTATCCCTTAACGGTAGCAGCAGTTATCATTTTGTTGCTATGCCACATGAATCAGAATTCGCATTTACCATTAAATATGATGAACCGGTTAAATCGTTTGGCTTCACTGATGCCCCTGATGGTGTTGAAGCCACCATTAGTGAGGTCGAACTGCCGGCAGATGAATTCCAAGTCAACTTAAGCAATCTCATCCCCGATGAATTAAACGAGGTAACGATCCAGGATCAGGACCTAGCCGGCAACTATTCTAACAAACATTTCTACATCCACTACAAACCTGATTTCCCCGTAAACGCCTCCATCACTATTTATTCCTCAACCGACGCCAACTGGGGCTACACAAACACCACCTTAGTAAACTTAGATCTAACAATAACCGGTGAAAACATGAAGATGTATCTCAGTGAAGATCCTGCTTTTGCTGACGCCATTGAGAAAGACTATGATCCGGAACCCATATTCCCCTTAAGCAACGAAGACGGAGAAAAAACAGTCTATTTTTTAGATGGAAAAGTAAAGGAGAAATCAAAC
>CAZIXI010000307.1:233-3619 GCA_964543115.1 uncultured bacterium | reverse complement strand
GATACTGTTTCTGCATCTTATAAACATCGGGCTTTTCCCAGTCTTTCAGCAGTTTGTGATGTTCAAATTCGCTCTTCTCATCCTTCTCCCATTCCAGCTTGTCTATTTCCTCATATTCTATGTCCTCTCTCTTAATGGTTTCTTCACGCCCGGTGGTGTCTGTTACCTTCATTTCCTCCGATATCTTTTCCCCATAAGCCGTGCCGTCTTCCTCTGAGCCGTAAAGAATCTTCTCGTGCCAGGTATCGGTAATCAGGGTATCGGTATTTTTGTAGTTATTGAAATCAGGCTCGATGGAATTATAAACCAGCGATTGCTGGTCACGATTGGTAAAGTTTTCCCAATCGGCAAACTGCGCCGCCGCTTCCACACTTAAAGTGCTCTCATGATAATCCTTCATTTCACCGGAAAGCATATTTTTATTAAGCTTCTGGTCACCATCAGTATAATAATTTACATCATCAACCGTATTCAATGTCCAAACAGCCTTGCCATCCACTACCTTTTCCGTTAAAGTTTTATACTGGGTAAGCAGTGATTCGCCTTTCTGGCTCTCTTTGTCATACTTCATGTCAAAGGTAATACTGGTAGTAACCTTCCCCCGGCGGTCTTTACTTTTGGTGAGCCGCGCGATGGTATCGGCGCCCTTTAACCAGGTAACGTTACGCAGACCGTTTTTTGCCTTGCTGATAATATATCTGGTGCCTAAACCTGCCCATTTTTTCACTTTCTGCGCGTATTGGTTCATGAAGCGAATGTCCCGCATGCGCTTTGCCTGGTTCTGCTCAATCTGGCGGTTAAGGTCACGCGCCTCCTTTTCCGCTCTTGCGCCCTTATCCTGAATTGGTTTTGGTGGTTTACGCTTACGGGCATTTTCGATCTCTTTAAGTTTCTTGATCATGAACTTCTCTTTGGCTTCTCTCTGCTTGAGCTCCTGTAATGAACGCCCACCCCGGAATTCCGGTTTACCGGCCCGGGATTTGCCATCTTGACTACCAAAATCCATTCTGGCCTTGGACTGGAACAGGGGCTTACCATCAAGAGAATCAAGCAGCTGATCATCGCTAACCAACTGCAGACGAGTGCGGTAGGAAATCAGGCGTGCTTGAACAATCCCGTCCAGGCCGGAGGCGTAAACATTGCTGTAGAGCAAAGAGAATATACAGGCAAATATAATAACCTGTGCCCATAATCTTTCTTTTAGTTCAATTGACATTAATCTCATCTTAACCCCCAATTTTTAATAGCAATTTATATACCAGAATATAACTAATTTTATTTTCACGTAATATGTTGTGACCTAATAATTTATATTTATTTATTTTCACGTATTTAATTATTAATTTAAAAATGTATTGTTACTGTACATATGATATGTATAATTTATTGACTTAATTATCTTAATTGCCCATTTATTCACATTCCAAACACTGAAAAAAGGCCGGGCTGCCAAAGAACATTAACCACTCTTCGGCAGCCCGGCCTTCCCCGATTGACATCGGGGATCCGTAGCTTTGCGTCCCCCGCTTACGTCGGGGTTTGCCTTTAACGAAGCAAATTATATTAAGCAAACTACATGCCAATCGCTAGAAGTCGTATGCCACTTATAATTATATGCTTACGATAGCCTCATAAACAGCAAAATGAAATATATATATATATAAATTGAAATAATATTCGCGCACTCGCCAAATCTAGAGGATCAGGCCTAGTAGGGGCCGGGCCTGCCCGGCCCGTTAAGAATGATGATTTATCCTCTGATGGGCCAGGCAAATTTACGCTGGACATACAGTGAACTATCCGCTATAATATTTGTGGGAACAAATGAGTCTATATTTTACTGTGGGGTATTTTCAGGAGGTGTTAAACTATGAGAATTTCGACAAATCTATTAAAAGCGCAACGGATGGGTATTAGAGATCTCAAGGAACATATCTCCACGAAAGTTCTTAAGGGAATCTTTGTGATAACGGATCATGGAAAACCCGTTAGTGTCAATTTACCTTATTCAGATGTAATGGAACTGCTCGACATTCTTGATGAGCTTACTGACCCAGAAACCATAGAGATTGTTGCCCGGGGCAGAAAATCAATCAAAAAAGGCATGAAAGGTGTTTCCGCGGCCAGTCTTTTCCGCAAGATACGAGCAGGTCAGGAATGAAATATAAGGTTAAGTTTCCCAGCCGTTCTCTCCAAAAACTATTCGGTAAAACCCTCGTCGGCATCCATCAATTAAATCTACAGAATGAGATCATGGCTGAAGTAGAAAAACTCTCCGTTAATCCTCGCCCCTTTGGCTCTAAGAGTTTCAGGAAACTCAAACCACCGCTTTACTTTTATCGCTTTACGGCACATTACAGGATAAGGATAGGAAGTTACCGGGTTCTTTACGACATTGACGATAAGCAGAAAACTGTCTGGGTTTTACATTTAAGAAGAAGAACCGAACAAACTTACAGGCATTAAAACAGAGCCGCTCTTTTCAGATTTCAAATTTTCCCCAAGATTTGCCCCCATAATTACGGACCCACCACATGCCACTGATTATTTGCAAAAATTTGTAATTGGCCGCCGGCAAAACATAAGTCACCATCCTGTGAG
This sequence comes from uncultured bacterium, assembly GCA_964543115.1. Lineage (GTDB taxonomy): Bacteria > Auribacterota > CAZIXI01 > CAZIXI01 > CAZIXI01 > CAZIXI01. Next base: position 1,018 of record CAZIXI010000307.1, on the reverse strand, counting down.
TCTGACTCGGGCGGAGTATTTGCCCGGGGCCGCAGCCGAATGACACCGCTGCCGGCAGCATAAACATCCGCGGTACTGTTACTCTCGGCGCGAACCGCATAATTGCTGTTACTTTCCGCCAGCACGCCATAATCAGTTTCTGATTCTCCTTTTACCCCCACACCGTCGGTACTTTCACCACAAACAGCAATTGCGGTACCGCCAGTGCCATTACTGATCCCATGTACACCATAACTGGTATTGCTGGTTCCTTTAACGCCGTAGCTCACGCTGCTTGCTCCGAGGATACCGCCACCCGTTCCGTTATTACGCGCCTGCAAAGCGTCATTGGCGCCGTAACATTCGGCATAAACTCCTGTACCGGTATTAGTGGTACCATAGACTCCATAAGATACCTGGCTGCTGCCAAATACCCCGGCGGTAACTACACTCTCCCCGACCACTCCATAACCGTTGCCATCGGGGGTATCACCTTTTACCCCGCAATAATCACCGGTAAAATAACCGCCATAAGCAACGGCGGCAGTCGCTCCCCCGGCATATTTACCTTCTCCCCGCACACCGTAACAGTCAAGCGTACCGCCGGAATCAGTTGTGGCATAGCCATGCACACCCACTCCTATTGTGGTATCATGACTCTCGGCTACTCCGCGCACACCAATATCACCGCCGCGGCCAAGTACACCAAAGACACTTCCCTCGGCAAAAACAGCGCAGTCATTATTTCCGTCGTCATCCCCGGCATAAAGTGTGATTTGATTCACCGTTACCAGCGGGTCATTGGC
>CAZIXI010000307.1:0-223 GCA_964543115.1 uncultured bacterium | reverse complement strand
AGATTTAGCGGCACACCGATACACATTAACGAATAATTATTGACTACATCCATTGACACGGACTCCCCCTCCTCACCGACAACGGAAAGTACCCGGTAGATCCCTTTCGGTGAAGGATAATAGGAAACCAGCCTCATTTCTTCGGCCCGGGCCAACCGGCCGGAAAAAAGAAACAACAGTAAGAACATGATAATTTTAAACAGTTTTGTTTTCATAATTCCCT
>CAZIXI010000306.1:0-3627 GCA_964543115.1 uncultured bacterium | reverse complement strand
CAAACAAAACGAAGGCGATATTCACCACAACCCCGCCCAGGAACAGAACCCCGAGGATAGCAATAATATTCAGGGAAGTGCCGGTAACAATAAGAGACAGAACAACACCAATCAGGGAGAAGGGAACGGTGAACATGATAATAAACGGCTGCCAGATAGACTCAAATTGGGAAGCCATAATCATATAGACAAGGGTAAAGGCCATGATGAGAATGACAACCATATTGAGGAATGATTTCCTCGCCTCTTCCGTTTCCCCGACCAGCTCAGCCGAGTAGCCTTCCGGTATTTCCAGGTTATCGATAATTTCCTGGACCTTCATCGAGGCGTTAGTCAAGGTTTCGCCGAACAGGTTCGCGGTAACATAAAGAACGCGCTTTTGATCAAAACGTTCTATTTTGCTGGGACCCTGTTCCGGGTCTAAGGTAGCCAGTTCGTTCATCGGCACGCTGAAGCCCTGCGGGGAAAGGATTACAATGCCCTGGAGGCTGGTCAGGTTCTTCTTATATTTAGGGTCCAAACGAATCAAAATATCATATTCATTGCCTTCCTCTTTAAACTTGGTGGCTACCATTCCTTTAATGGCAATAAGGGCGTTTTGGGCAATATCACGCACATTGACACCGTAGAGGGAAGCCTTATCTTTATTAACCCTGATCCTGGTTTCCGGCGAGGGCCGGGGAGTAGTGTTTTGTACGCCGTAAAGCCCTTTAATATTTTTGACTTTCTTTTCCATTTCCCGGGCCAGTTCCTGCAAGCGGTCTAATTCTTTTCCATGCATCTTCACTGAAATCGGAGCGGTTGTTTCCGCGCCGGCGGCAAAGATGCTTTCTTCCATAATATATTCCAGGGTGTCATATTGGAGATTCATTTCATTAACAGCATCTTCTAATTGTTGGACGAATTCCTTGGTGCTGATCTGGCGCTCTTCTTTTAGCTTGATAACGATCTGTGACTGGTGCGGTCCAAGTGTTTCGGCGGCCGCTTCCATGGCGGTTTGTCTGGGGCTGCCCACAATAGTGGTTACCCGGGCCACATCCGGTTGCCCGAGCAGATAATCCTCAATTTTTTTAGCTATTCGATCAGTGACTTCCAGCCTTTTTCCGGTAAGCAGGGTTATTTTTATTGAAAATTGGCCGGTATCTATTTTGGGCATCAATTCCTTGTCCACGGTTTCCATAAGCATAAGAGAGCCAACGAATACCCCAAAGACAATAAGCAGGCCGAAAAATTTATGCCGCATGAATATACTGAGTATTTTTCCGTTTATCCTGACTAACGGCGGAATAAAATCGAATCTTATTTTTTTCTTTTCTTTTGGTGTCTCGATTATTTTATCTTTTCCGCGCGTAGTTAACAGCGGGATCAGGCTTAAGGCGACAAACATCGAAGCGGTAAGCGAGAAGGCGATAGTAAAGGCCAGGTCGCGGAAGATCTGGCCGGCAATTCCCGCCAGGAAGGCCATCGGCAGGAAGACGGCAACGGTAGTTAAGGTGGAGGCGACAATCGGGCCGCCAACCTGGTCGAGTCCTTTTACTGCCGCTTCTTTTTTAGGAAATTTCATTTCGCGGTGGCGGTAGATGTTTTCTACCGCCACAATAGCATTATCAACCAACATCCCCACACCCAGGGCCAGGCCGCCCAGGCTCATCATATTAATGGAGAAACCGTGAAAGTACATCAAGGCAAAGGTGGCGGTAATAGAAATCGGGATGGACAGGGTGACAATAAAGGCGGAACTGATCCGCCGTAAGAATACCAGTAAAACAAAAAAAGCAAGGATCCCTCCCTGCCAGGCGGCATCGGCCACACCGCGGATAGAATCCTTGATGTAAATACTCTGATCGTAAACTATCTCTACTTCTACCCCTTTGGGAATAGATGTTTCCAGCATATGTTTTAATTCTGTCCGAATGCGTTTGACTGTTCTGATTGTATTGGCATCCGCCTGTTTCTGAATAGAAATAGATATATTGGGTTTACCGTTATAGCGGCTGAAACTGGACGGTTCCTTAAAGGTATCATCGATAACAGCGATATCCTGCAGCAGGAACGGGCGTTTTCGGTGAATGATCGTTCTTTCCCGTTCCCGGCGGTCTTTCTTGTCGGCTTTTTCCTTTTGTTCCTGTTCATCCATATCGTAGAGTGAGACAGGGACTTTGGCGATTTCATCAATACTTTTAAATTCACCCACTGTGCGGATCAGGTATTCATAGAATTTTTCCTTAGTTGTTCCCGCCGGATAATTAAGGTTGGAGTTCTTGAGGGCGTCAACGATCTTCAACATATCAATTCCGGCTGCTTTGATTTGGCCCATATCTACTTCCACCCGGATTTCCCTTTCCCGGCCGCCGGTAATACTGGCATTAGCTACTCCTTCAAGTTTTTCCAACCGGTCCTTGATAATCTTGCGGCAGATCAGCAGCAGGTCTTCCGGGGCCTGGGGACCGGTAACACTGAGAATGGCGATTGGGCGGGCATAGGGATTATATTTGAGCACTATCGGTTCCTCAGCGTCACGGGGCAGGGATTGCTTTACCATATCTATTTTTTCCCGCATGTTCAAAGCGGCGATATTCATATCTGTGCCCCAGTTGAAGTCGGCAATAACCAGAGAGGAACCTTCCTTGGAGGTGGAACGGACTTCCTTAATGTTCTTTACGGTGCTGATTGCCTCTTCAATGATCTTAGTGAGCAGGGTCTCAATTTCTTCCGGAGCGGCATTGGCGTATTTTGTGGCTACCGTAAGCTGGGGAAAGGTGATCGGGGGAAAGAGTTCCTGGGGTAGACGGATTACGGAAATAAGCCCCAAGAGGATAATGCCGATAAACAGCATGGAGGTGGTAACTGGCCGTTGGACGGAAAACCGCGGAAGTATCCGCTGCAACCCGGCAATCAAAAATAGAACTATTAAAATAGTTACCATTATTACATCCCTTACAAAGAATGTTTAAACCACGGAGTCCACAGAGATCACGGAGAATTAATTACTTTTAATATTATAATATATTTTTTTGTCTTAAATACTATGTCTTGTTAGGTCCTATTTATAAAACATTATAATATCTCTGTGTCCTCTGTGTACTCAGTGGTTTAAAGTGATTTTCCAGATTCTCAACTGATTTATATTAAAAAGTATATTCTTCTGTTTCCAACACTTCTACTTTGCTCCCTTCTTTCAGCTGGGAGAACTGGCCGGTGACTACCTCATTGACAATGATCTCATCCGGGGCCAGACCTTCAGCAATAACCCAGTATTCAGGATTGCCGTCATATTCCACATCAACGGTTCTGGGCATCAGGGTGTTTTCAGTGTCAATTATAAATACCTGAAAACCTTCGGCTGTTTTATTGACACTCATCGGCGGGACAACAATGGCATTTTCCTTTTCATAAACAGTGATCCAGCCGCGGGCAAACATTCCCGGCAGAAGTTTATTGTAAGGATTGGGTATCCGGGCCCTGACCGTCAGCGTGCGGCTCTTGGCTTCGATTGACGGGAAGATATTATCTATTTCTCCGACAAATTCTTCTTCCGGATAGGTGTCCACTTTTAGTTTAATTGGCTGGCCCAATTCTATTTTTTCCAGGTCCTTTTCGATAATCCCTATTTCCAGGTAGACTTCA
>CAZIXI010000305.1:0-3674 GCA_964543115.1 uncultured bacterium | reverse complement strand
ATTCTGGGAACAACGTGAACATCACCGCCATAATCCAGATCCACATCCGCCAGCAGCGGCCCGCCAGTAATGGGCATGGGCGTGGGCTTCGGCCCCAAACCCTCAGCCCAGCCGCGCATATCGGTCTGACAGCCAACGGAAAAACTTTCCCCGGGGACCACCTGAACAGCAGCCGCACTCTGGCAGAGCACAAACAATAAAAAAGCCAGACAGACAAACCCATAGCGAAAAGCAATCAAAATGTCTGTTCTGGCTTTCTTAGTCATTTTTATTCACCTGCCTCACTTGGTATAGATTTTGCCGCCTTTTTCCACAATCAGCGTGTCCTGCTTTTTTAATATACTGCCATTAAAGGCAACCTCACTTTCGGCCTTATAGATCCCGGGACTGATCTCAAACTCACCCACATTCCAGGATGTCTGGTAATTATGGGAATTACCGGGAAACACCGGTTTACCGAAAGGAAATAATATTGTTTTTACAAACTCCCCGTCCTGTAGTAAACGCACCTTAATCTTCGGCCGCAAATGAACGTTACCTTTGTTTTCCAACAACAGCCTGGCCCGGTAAAAATGCGGGATTTCTTTCGGGGTTTCGACCACTTTTTCTATTTTAAAAGAATCAAGCTGGGCCTTAGTAACCGCCGTATCCTTTATTCTTATATATACTGGCACACCATAACTCATTTTGATAGTGGATCCCGTAGATGACGCCGCGCAAAAATAAATCATTCCCATAATTTCGGCAAAGGCCTCCTGCGGCACCCTAGCCCGGAATTTAATATCCTTTTTTTCTTCCGCCTTAAGCGTAAACTTCATTTCCTCACAGCTCAACCAATCCTTAGCAAAGATGTCTTTATTCTCATCCATTTTAAAATGGTCCTTAAAATACACTTCCACAGCCAGCGGTTTATCGCCAGTATTATAAACGCTATACACACCTTCTATTACCTCGCCGGGTTGACCTTCAAATTCCTGGAAAGCCGGCTGGGCCCCGATTCCGGCCCGCGCGGTACTCACCAACCAGGGGCAGGTAAGAATCATGATCGCTACGGTAATCAGCACAAGTATTTTCCTCATCATTCTTCCTTTGCCTTCGGGCAGCCCCGACGTGTCGGGGCTGCCCAAAAACCATTAACCTGAAACAATTATTCAGAATACAATTCTACAACCAGGTTAGAGCTGTAGGCCTGCGGTGTCCCCTGACTAAAATCAGCGCCTAACAGAACATAATCAGGACTGCCGCCCCAGGTATCAAAGGTCATTTCCGCATGCTGGATACCATCGGTTGTTACCGGTGAAGAATAAGTTACCGTGGTAGCATCAGCCATCTGATCCACTGGACCGTCAAGCATCCATACCCAACAGGCATAGACATCCACCCAAGCAGGTTTAACCGCTTCTTCGGTGATTTTCACAATATAGTCATCCTGGTCACCATCGCCATTGTAGTCAACGCCATCATCCGGCTCCGAATACGTATGGGAATAGATGTCAAAACTGGTCGGCGCACTGGTAAATGCCCGCCAGCTCATGGGTAAGGAATTACCGTCATCCGCACCGATTAAACCGGCTTCATCACCGGCATTCTGGGTGTTGATGGATATACCACCACCGGCCGGCAGCAAATAAGTTACTTCCAGATAATTATCCGAGGCCTTCCAGGTAGTTGCTCCCAGGTTGACACCACTCCAGGTAACATCGCCAGCATCATTTGTAACCACATCCACATACGGCGTTCCGGTAAGGGTTACAGTCACACCAACAGTTTCAGTTTCTTCAATAACTACAGCGCTGGCCAGAGGACTGGCAAACACTGCCACACTCAAAACTAACAACAATGCAATAATTCTCGACATGTTTCTACCTCCTGTTAGATTTAAAAAACATTAAATACCCTTGGTCTATATTAATAGCTGAAATCCCGTTGGTAAACTTTTCTCACCTCCTTTTTGGGATAACGATCAACTTCAGCTCGTTTCTTTCTATTTTAACTCCCACCTCCAAAATAAAAAGGGTTACCAACCGTTGGGGGGCCAGCCAGCCAGCAACCCTTTTTTTTGTTCCACACCCCGATCAACGATCACTCCGAACTCAATGAGCAGGAAGGGAAGCATGGAAGGGCAATGACCATGTAATTCCCTTTACGGCCCGATCCAACCTGCTCATATAAATAGAAGACCGGATAAATCGGTGCTGTGCGCAGTTACACACACACTGATTTATCCGGCCCTAATTACGAGTTAAAAAAGTTAAGAGAGAGTTACACCTCTTATCTTTTAGCCCTTTTCGCAGACCAGTTTTGGCTGGTTGCTTGATGATGTGTCGAAAAACGTGGTTTTGAAACGAAGCCCTTTTCTCGTAGGGTTATAATATTAGCAAAAACTGCCCTTTAAATCAATCTTTTTATTATATTAAATATAATAAGCAGGAGAGGAAGCATGGAAGGGCAATGACCATGTCTTTCCCTTTACGGCCCGATCCAACCTGCTCATTAATCCTGATCGGAAAAAACTCTATTCAGATACTCGTTAGCCTCTTTCAAGTTGTGTTGCTGGAAACACTTAGCTGCTGGTTTATGAATCAGTCTCTGGCCATTCTTACCAGCAAGCGCCTTTTGCATCTTAACGCCGGAAATAGAGATAAATATTAAAGCACCCAGAAAAACGCCCGCGACTATTAATAACTTTGCAGGAATCATTTTTTCAGTCATATTTTCCCCTTCTTTCAGTTTACTAGCTGACTAACAACCACTATTCTATAGTGCAAATAGCGTGCCAGACACACAGACGGCTTATGTTGCTTGCCTGCATAATATTGCGAGATTTGATAAACTCCCGAATGGGGGTGGGAATGAAATCCAACAGAATATTCTTGAATTTTATTTCGCGGGGCAAAAGAAAGCGGCAGCCATTGAAATAATCCAATGACTGCCGCAAGAGAAATCTAACCAGCTCGCTTTCGCTCCTTAGTCCTGTATCCTGATATTTCTGATCACTTCTCCGCTTAAAGGATCCCGAATTTCCATTTCCGGCTGGTCCAGGTCACGGTTATGAGCCATTACCGCCAGCTCTTCAAGCCCGTCACCATTTATATCCGGCACCGTGCGCAGGTCCTGCGTGTCATGAGCGGGGCTGAAGAAAAAGATTGATTTGATCCGGTCACCATTATCGCTATCCTTGATGATCACTACCGGATGGCCTTTCTTATTAAGCCGCAAGATCGCAATTTCCGGAAAACCGTTACCGTTAATATCAGCCAGTGAAGCGAAATCAAGCGGCGGTGTGGATAGATCGACAAACGCCCATTCTAGAGAATGATAAGCAGTATATCCGCTGCCATAACTGGTAACATCCACTTCCACAAATTCCAGAGATAAAGGCGCGTTCGGATCAACAAGCTCGTATTCATTAATAATAGTCTTTTCCTCCGCTGCGGTACTGTAAGATGTAATTACCCGGTTGTCAATCTTAGTCAGATAAACGGTAAAATCAAGCGAACCGTCCGGCACACAGCCAATCTCATCATTGATATTAATCCGGTAATGGGTATCGTTTTCAAAAGCCAGATCTTCATTGTCAAAACCGGCATAGATTTTATACCTTTCTTCGTCCGGAGGCAGCACGTCCCGCTGCACAAGACCAAGATAATGAGTCTGATAGTAGTCCGCTAACT
>CAZIXI010000304.1:0-3700 GCA_964543115.1 uncultured bacterium | reverse complement strand
CTTTTTGCCGCAGGAAAGAATAGCAGAAACCGCAGGATTTCTGGCCCGTCAAAGTCACGGGATAGATACTTCAATATAAAAAATACTAAATAGCTATGATTGAATGTAAATATCTACTGAAAGTTAAGTTTATGGGTTTTCTGGTGCTAATGATTTTTTTTTGTGGGCAAAGAGCCTTGGCTGGGTCTGATAGGGTTTCGTTAGCTAAATTAAGCGCGCAATTAAGGTGGGGTGCTGAAAACCATAGCACCGGTCAGCAATTTGATGGACGCTGGCAGGAAGGAATTTTGTATGCGGTTCAGGTAGTAGGCGCCAGAATCGAACAGTGTTTGCAGTCGGGAAAAATATCGGATGCTAGGGTTAAGAATGAAGTTTTAGCGGCAATTGATAGCATTAATAAGGAGCTAGCTCAATATGCTAGCAGGTTGGGGATTACTATTTCGATTGTCCGGCCTAGGGGAGAATTGCCGAGAGTGGATTTATTGAATAAACAGGGAGAAGGTGCGGTAGCTGGTTATCCGGTGCCTGTTCCCTATCTGCTTTTTAGATTGGGCAATGGTGAGCTGACTGAGGAGCGGACGGTTCTGTTTAACCTTTGTCCGCAGAAACTGGCTATTGGTTGGCTGCAGGATCAGTTGGGCATTGAATAAAAAGATATAGAGAGGTTGAATAGATTAAAAGCCAATAAGTTTTGGGTTGCCGGGCAAAAAGCTGTTGGTTATCTCCTGCGCACCTCTGAGCGGGGTGCTGATGCCTGGAAGATGGGGCTGATCCATTTTGCTCAGAGGATATATGCAAAGAATCCAGTGCTATACGAAGATATTGATTGGAACATAATCTCAGTTTTGTGGGACCATGAGCCGGTATTAAGATTGTTGAATGAGGTTTTCTTTAAATTTAGGGGATCGCTGAAAGCAATATCTTTCATCCATGAACAGGGATTTTCTCTTCTGCGGGCGGCGCGCATAGATCGTGAAGGCACTGCTGAGTTTGTAGAATATGTGGATGCTGTTGGTGAGGAATTATTTTGTGGTCTTGTCCGTGATATTGGGGCAGAGCTGTGTAAAAGTGTATTTGTTAATAATCCTAAGGGCTGTTCTCGTTTATTGCTCAATTATGCATCTTGCAATGAGACTTTAGCTAGTGAGTGGAAAGATCATTTTGGGGCACTTAATGGTTTATTAGGCGAGCCGCAAATCAAGCTCTTATTAGGTCAACTGCCAAGGGAATTAGCCTGGGCCTTCAAGATTGAGATGTTACAAATTTTCAGGGAGGGAGAATGTCCTGATCCGCTGGTAGCAGTGGCGCCTTTGCTGGATAAATATTGGCGCTTATTACAGGCCCTTGATATTTATCATCGCTATTTGGAAACAGTGGGTATTGAAGTAGAGGTGTTTAATGGAGTAGAGGATTTTGATCGTTATCTCGCCAAGATTGTTTCTTGTTTGCTCGATATCGACTTGGGACGCGACCAGGGTGTGTTGCTCGAGTATTCTCCGGCACCGGTAAGTCATTATTCCCTCTATGGACCTCTTATTCAGCTTTTACGCACTAGCTCGCTGGTACAAATTTTGCCGGAGAAAAGCTGTACCAGTTTTCATTTATCCTTGCCATTTGATGAGGGGGGAGAAAGGGCGGTAGGGAATATTAGCAACCGGGGGGATATTGACATGTTGGCTGTGACAATAGGATTATTGTATATGGCAGATGAGCGGGCTAGTCAGGGTGATAGAGTTTCTCAGGTATTAAGAAAACGTAAGCAGGGTACAAGGCGCACTGCTGCCGATATAGTTAAATATGGGCTAGCGCATAAATATCCCCGGCAGAGATTTGAGCTGCGGCATGGGTCTTTTTCAAAAAAAACACAGGTTAAGAAGGAGATTGTTAGGGAGGAGGAAGTTATCAGAGTTACGCAGATTCTCTACAGTTGTTTCTCAATGTTCCTTAATAGTGTAGAGCATTGTCAAGCTGATCCGGTAAGGCTGAGGATGCGCGAATTGTGGATTGATTTCTATCAAGGATATCAGAGGATAATGAGTCAAATAGTATTCCCGCGGGCAAGGACTTTTCAGCTCTGGAAAATGAGAAGGGCAAAAAGAGATTTATGGAAAATGATTTCAATTCGAAGGCAGCATCCGAATGTGGTAATGGAATTAAGGGGATTGGTGGAGAAAATTTGCCTAGAAGTGGAGATGATGTTAGACGAGCTTGTGGAAAGAAGGATAGCGGTGGGTGATTTATCAGCAATAGGCGAATTGTTGGAGAACTCTTGTCTGAAGAGTGTCTGAGATTAGAGCTGGTTGCTGTTGACGGAATGTGTACGTATGCAGTCTTTTTTATTATGAATATTATGCTTTGAAATTTGTCATTTCCTCACAAAAATATGATGATTAGTCAACAACTAGAAATTGGGTTAATGTTAGAGCTTAGATAACATATTGCTTTGCAGCGTATTGCGATTGCGGTCAGATGGCATTTTAATTGCGTATACATGAATTGGCAGGTTGGAAGCGAACCGTAAAAGGAAGTCACGTGACCTTACCCTTCACGTTTCCTTTCCTGCCAAAAATTTTCCGAATTATTTCGAATTAATATAACTGCAGGCTGTTATCGAACTCTGATAAGATTTATTTCACTATAATTTACGATGAAGGTATGAATTATTTTGACGCATTTTTTGAATAAATCAGGAAATGCATAGGAGGTTGGAGTCGGGCCGTAAAAGGAAAGTCATGAAACTCTTTCATCTTTCCTTCCCTCCTATTTGAAAATCAGTGGGCCCGGCTGTTGGATTGGGCAAAGGGCCAGCTGGCGGAAACCCTTTAAGCAGCACCTGCCTATTTATATATTTTCTTCGAATTGTTGTATTCGTTTTTCTCTTCCAGGATATTGCCCGGATCGATCTTCACGGTAAAACTGTTGGCCTGGCCGGATAATTCTATTGGCATAAACCAGGATAAGGTTTTGGTCTCTCCGGGTTCTAGGTCAGAGATGTATTTTGTGCCAAAGTAGTATTCTTTACCCCCAAACCATCCGCTGCCGATCTTGAAATAACACTTTACCGGTATTTCCAGGCCTGCCGGAGTTGCCGCGTCGAGAGAATTCTTGATAACGACAGTTATTAAGTGGCCTACCGGTTCAACGAAGTTATTTTGAGTTTCACAATCTGGATCGGTATAACGGCTGTCGGCCCGGTAATCAGCAGGGCGATCACGGCGATCGCGGCGGGAATCGGAACGCGGCTGCGGGCATAGCGGGATTCTCCTGCTGATTCTGGGATAGGAATAAGATACAGAGCCGCTCAAGAAATAGAGATCGGTTAAAGGTTCATAGATAAAAGTTATTTCATCTTCAGTTACGTTGTTGGCTTTGTCAATGGCCTTGATGGTGATGTTGTTTTCCCCTTCCTCTGGCGTAAAAATAAAATAGAATTCACCGCTGCTTCCGGAGGGGGTGGGATATTTTGTCAGCCAGGCACCGGAGCTGTTTTGGTATTTTATCTGCCTAAGATTGTTTTCTGAAAAAGAACAATGGATCTGAACGTTGGATTTTGCCTCTTTCTCTAAGTAGCCGTCTGCGGGAGAAGTGATTTCAATCACTGGTTCGGTCGTGTCTAGGGTAATGCTGGCCGATTTTATTACTTCTCCGTGATTGTTTTTAAATTTGACATAGACTGTTTTTTCTCCGTCTTCGTTGCTTA
>CAZIXI010000303.1:0-3700 GCA_964543115.1 uncultured bacterium | reverse complement strand
AGCCCGGGGATGAGAGCGCTGCGGGATGGAGCAAAGCTCAATCCCGCAGTAGTGGTGTCCAGGAGGGACGAAAACAAAGGTACCACGGGTGTCAGCCCGTGGGGCTCCATTATGACAACTAAACGTGATTATTATGAAATACTTGGTGTAAGCAAGGGTATAAGCGGTGATGAACTGAAGAAGGCCTATCGCAAGCAGGCGCTGAAATTTCATCCTGACCGCAATCCCGGTGATAAGGCCGCTGAGGAAAAGTTCAAGGAAGTAAGTGAGGCCTATGAAGTGCTCATTGATCCGCAGAAAAAAGCTGCCTATGATCAGTTCGGCCATGCGGGGCTCTCCGGTGCCAGTATGGGCGGGGGCGGCGGTGGTGGTTTTGGCGGTTTTGGTGTGGATCTGGAAGAGGCCCTGCGCATGTTTATGGGTGAGTTTGGCCGCGGTTATGGCCGGAGTATTTTTGATAATTTTTTCGGTGATATGGGTGGGGCAAGAGCAAGAAGCCGGGGAGCGGATGTTCGTCAGGATATCCAGATAAGCTTAGAAGAGGCGGCCCTGGGAATTAAAAAAGAAATTACGGTAACAATTAATGAGCCCTGTAAGGACTGCCGCGGAAAAGGCGGCTCGGGGCAGATGAACTGCGTTCAGTGCGCGGGGCAGGGCACGACATACACCCGGCAGGGTTTCTTCAGTCTTTCACAGACCTGCAGTCGTTGCGGAGGGGCAGGTGTTATTGTTAAGAAGCCTTGTAATAGCTGCAGCGGTAAGGGAACGATTCCCGAACGTAAAAAGATTTCTGTAAAGATCCCAGCGGGAGTGGAAACAGGTTCCCGGTTGCGGGTGACCGGTGCCGGTGAAGCCGGTCCTCCGGGTTCTGAATCCGGCGACCTATATCTGGTTATTCATGTTGCCGAACATGAATTATTCGCCCGTCAGGGCGACGATGTTGTTACCGAGCTTCCCGTAAGTTTTGTTGTTGCCGCGTTAGGGGACCAGGTGGATGTGCCGACTCTGGATGGTAGGGTTCATTTAAAAATCCCTGCCGGGACGCAACCGGGAAAGATATTCCGGCTGCGGGGAAAAGGTATTGCGCGTTTGCATGGTTATGGCCGGGGTGATCAGTACGTGCGGGTGCATGTAGAAGTACCCACCCATCTTTCCGGTAAAGAAAAGCAATTGCTGCAACAATTGGCCGAAGCCGGCGGTACACGTATTTTTCCCCAGGTAGAGGGATTTATCCGCAAGGCAAAGAAATTTCTCTGGAAATAGAAATGTCTGCTAGCAAACCTAAACATCGATTTTTTGTTTCTCCCCAGAATATTACCTCAGATACAGCAGTTATTGGTGCTTCCGAATATCATCATTTAGTGGATGTATTGCGTCATCAGATTGGTGACTCTGTGTCTTTAATTGATGGAAAAGGGAATGAATATCTCGCTAAAATAACATCTCTTAATCGAGAAACTAGAGAGGCAGCAGTGAAAATCGAGAAAATTATCCAAGAAGAAAAGACGAAAAGAGCGCTTATTTTGGTACAGGGATTAGTAAAGTCGGCAAACATGGATTTTATTGTGCAGAAGGCCACGGAATTGGGGGTAACGCATATCTTTCCGGTGGTGACAGAAAATTCGATTATCAAACTGGATGAAAAAAAGCGGCAGGCAAAAATTATAAAATGGCAGAGAATCATTCAGGAGGCAGCAAAACAGTGCGGCCGGACAACATTGCCGGTGTTGGAGCGGGTATGGAACTATAATGAGGTGTTGTCCTCTCTTGTCTGGGTTGAACAACGCTATGTCTGTACGTTATTAGACGTAGAAAAAGCTGCAAAAATGACAGGATTGCCTAAATCGGCAGCCTTACTAATTGGTCCGGAAGGCGGGTTTAGTGAGCGGGAAGTAGAGGCTGCCCGCAGGCACGGTTGGCAGCCGTTTAGTTTGGGCAAAAACCGTTTACGGGCAGAAACAGCGGCAGTTGCCGCGCTTAGTGTAGTGGGTTATCAGTTGGGATATTGGTGAAAACAAAAAATACATTTATTTTAAAAACCCTGGGCTGTAAGGTAAATCAGTATGAATCGCAGGTGATTCGCGAGCGGTTGACCAGCTGCGGATTGCGCGAGGCGAGGGCGGGTGAGCAACCCGCTCTTTGTGTTATTAATACCTGCAGCGTTACCGGCCGGGCACAGGCCAAGGGGAAACATTATCTCAACAGCTTTCGCCGCAAGTATCCGCAGGCGGAATTTATTGTTACCGGCTGTACGGTGGATTACCAGCCTGATTTTTTTTCAAATGTAACGTTAGTGCCTAATCAAAAAAAGTTTTCTTTAGCAGACCGGTATGGCCCTCCCGTTAATCAGGATAACTGTCAGATCTCTGAATTTGCCAGCCACAACCGGGCCTTTGTAAAGATTCAGGATGGTTGTAATCAGTATTGCAGTTATTGTATTCTGCCGTATATCCGGGGAAGATCAAGGAGCAGAAATGAAGAAGAAATAATCGCTGAGGTTAATCAACTGGCCGATAATGGCTATAAGGAGATTGTACTGACGGGGATTCATTTAGGTGATTATGCCAGTTTGCCCGGATTATTGGGCCGGCTGAATGGAATCCCGGGCTTAAAGAGGATCAGATTGAGTTCTCTTGAGCCGGAAGATATTACTCCTTTACTACTGGAGGCAATAAAAGCCAATAAGAAGGTCTGTCATCATCTCCATATTCCTCTGCAAAGCGGCGATAGTGATATTTTACGGCTGATGAACAGGAAATATAATTCCCGTCAGTATCTGAAATTGATAAGTGATATTAGGGCGGCAGTTCCTGATATCGTATTTACTACCGATATTATTGTGGGATTCCCCGGGGAAACCGAAGAACGGTTCGCTGATTCCTGCCGGGTGGTAAAAAAGATTGGATTTGCCAAGGTGCATGTGTTTCCCTACAGTAACCGCCCGGGCACCGCAGCCGCTGCTTTATCTGGGAAGGTTTCCGCTAAGGAGATCAAGCGGCGGGCAGCAGAGCTGCAGACATTGGCTGACCAAGTTGCCGGAGAGTTAAAACAGCGGTTTGTCGGGACAGTACAGGAAGTTTTAGTGGAAAAAAGTGGTTATGGATATACCAGTAGTTATCTGCCTGTGCTTATTAAGGGCAAAACGAAAGTTAATGATTTAGTAAAAGTAAAGATTAAGAGTGTTGCTGACCAGTGCTTGGTTGGTTGAAATTTAGCTACCTGCATCTCTACTTCGCGTAGCATCACCACAATTTGTTCTGCCTTACACTTCTTCTTGGACATAATGCCCTGCTTTTATTGCCAACATTATCACTTAAACTGAAAATGTCAATAGGGTGAAAGAGGTGTAATTTAATCATAAAAATATGTTGATCTGTCAACATTTGTCGCTAATTTAACAATAATATATATAAATTATAATAAAGGTTAATTATTACAAGGTATATGCTTATAGCTTTCATTGCCGGATTGGCATCATTCTTGCAAAAATAAGTGCTTCTAAAGGCAAAAAGGTGGTCTGATATGCACTTGCGGTTAAAATTTAAAAAGATAATAGCTTTGGCTATTGTAATAGTTTTTCTTTCTCAGAACGTATGTCTCTCCATGAATCTTGAGAAACATAAGCTAGCTGTTAGATCTACGTTTACAGCGGATTGGCAAGCCCCGGTAGATAATGTGCCTGATGGGGGAGGAGGAGAGG
>CAZIXI010000302.1:0-3742 GCA_964543115.1 uncultured bacterium | reverse complement strand
GGGCTGCCCCGCTTCGCGGGGCGGCTATTATTGGAATGGGTATAGACTGCCATTATAGGAATTCTTATAGACTGTGGATAACTTGTGGGTAACATTGCCTCTTTTTCTGGTTGACAGAGAATTGCTGTTTGTTTTATACTTAGTCAACTACTTTTGAATGTGTGGAAGAAGTGGGTAGTAGCAGATACACCCACTTTTTTTTTCTTCTACAGCAGATTGCCCTTCAGAAGTAGAAAGAACAACAATAATTCAGTATTTAACAAATAAGTTATTGTAAATTAAAATGTTATACATAAGACAACGGAGTTCAGCGTATGAATACCAATACAGAATTGTTAAGTGTGCTTGATTATCTGGAAAGAGAAAAGGGTATTGACAAAGAAGTGCTGATTCAGGCAGTTGAAAGCTCGCTGGTTAGCGCTGCCCGTAAAAGTGCCGATTCTATTGCCCAGAAAAAGAACATTTCTATCCACATTGACCGGAAAACAGGAGCCATTAAGGCCCTGGCAGAAGTGACTGTTGTTGAAAAAAACAAAAAAGTCGGCCCTGATGAAATATCAATTAAAGACGCGAAAAAAACACACCCTGATATCAAGATCGGCGACGTTATCAATGTAGAAGTAACCACAAGGAATTTTGGCAGGATCGCCGCCCAGACAGCAAAGCAAACAATAATCCAGAAGATAAAAGAAGCGGAACGTGATCTGGTTTACAATGAATTCAAGGACCGGATCGGCGACATTACAATGGGCAATGTCCGCAGGAGGGAACGGGGAGATATTATTATTGATCTGGGCCGGACTGAGGCCTACCTGCCCAGCAAAGAGCAATGCCCGGGAGAGAATTACCGCATTGGCGACCGGATCCGCGCCTTTGTCGTGGACGTAAAACTTTCTTCGAAAGGACCTGAGATCATTCTTTCCCGCACCAATGTCGGTCTGGTAAAACGTCTATTCGAACTGGAAGTGCCGGAAATAGCCGAAGGCACCGTGGAGATCAAAGGAATTGTCAGAGAACCGGGGTTCCGCACAAAGATTGCCGTCACCTCCAGTGATCCCCGTGTTGATCCGATCGGCGCCTGCGTAGGTATGCGCGGCAGCCGGGTAAAGAACATTGTTCGTGAACTTGAAAATGAAAAATTAGATATTATCAAATGGGAACCCGAACTAAGGCCCTATTTATCCAATACATTAAATCCAGCTAAACTGGATAGTATCATCATTAACGAAGAGGAAAAGAAGATCAAGGTAATGGTCCATGAAGATCAACTTTCTGTGGCCATCGGCAAGCGGGGACAAAACGTCCGTCTGGCCAGTAAACTCCTGGGCTGGAGTATTGACATCCGCAAGGTCGGAGAAGAAACTGAAGAAACAGCGGAACCCGCTGAAGGAAAAAAAGAGAAAGCACAGGCAACCGCCGTCGAAGAAAAAGTAGAAGAAAAGCCTGTCGCTGAAGAGACACCGGTACAGGAAGAAGAACCGGCGGAACCCGAAGAAAAAATCAGCCAGGAAGAATTAGCGGCTAAAATGGAAATACCCGCTGAAGAAGCGGAAGCCCTGCTTAATGCCGGCTTAACCTCGCTGAAAAAAATCGCTTCCGCTAAACTGTCCAAGATCGCCAAAATCGAGATAATTAAAAAAGATCAGGTAAAAGCGATTAAAGCCAAAGCCGCGGAACTACTAGAACAAGCTGCAGAGGAAGCAGAAGCAGCAGAAACCGAACCACCAGCGGCACAAGAGCAACAAACATCAGAAGAATCACCTGAACCACCGGCAGCAGAAAAACAAGAAGAGGCATCCGAAACACCGGCAGAAAAAAAACAGGAAGAACCAAGGGGAAATAGTTAATTTGAGCCTATTAAAAAACGTGAAAACAATTAAACCACGAAGTTCACGGAGAGCACTGAGGCTTTTTATTTTAAATATTAACTAATTTTAAATTCTCTGTGGTCTCTGTGTGCTCCGTGGTTTAAAAACCTTTTCATCATATTTTTACTATGAGAGTATTTCAATTAGCTAAAGAGTTAAATACATCCAGTAAGGAACTTATCGGTAAACTAAAAAAACTTGGTGTGCCGGTAAAGAGCCATATGAACGAGCTGGATGAAGAAACTGTTGTTTTGATTAAGGACGAACTGGCGCCAAAAACGGCAGCAGAAAAGAAACCCGTCCAGGAAAAAGAAACGGTCCAAGCCCCGCCTGCCGCTCCGGAAACCAAACCAGAACAGGCCACCGCTACGGCCCAGGAAGAAACCAAAAAAGAACCGCCCAGCGAACCTGTAAAAGAAGAAATCCCGCCGGAAAAAATAATTAAGATAGAATTCCCGATAACCGCCAAGGAAGTGGCTCTGCGTATACGGCAGAAACCAAATGAACTGATCAGCAAACTTATCTCTCTCGGTTTTTTTGTCTCTATTAACCAGAACCTCGACAAGAAACTCGTGGAAAAAATACTCAAGGAATACGACCTGTTCCTGGAAGAAGTTTCCCTGGAAGAATCATTTCTGGAAACATTGGAAAAAAAATACAAAAAAGAGGATAAACCCAAAGATTTACTGTTCCGTGCCCCGGTAGTTACCTTAATGGGACATGTTGACCACGGAAAGACATTACTGCTGGACACCATCCAGAAATCAAAAATCGTCGAAAAAGAATTCGGCGGTATTACCCAGCATATCGGTGCCTATAAGGTCCCCCTTCCCGCGGGAGATATTATCTTCCTGGATACACCGGGCCATGAAGCGTTTACCGCCATGCGGGCCCGGGGAGCCAATATAACGGATATCGCCGTACTGGTTGTCGCGGCTGATGACGGCGTCATGCCCCAGACAATAGAGGCAATCGACCATGCCCGGGCCGCGGATGTGGCCATTGTCGTGGCAATCAATAAAGTCGATAAACCGACAGCCAATGTAGAACGGGTAAAACGTCAACTGGTCGAACACGACCTTAAACTTGAGGGCTGGGGCGGTAATATCATTGCCTGTGAAGTATCGGCGAAAACCCGGGAAGGAATAGATCATTTCCTGGAAATGCTGCTTTTAGAAGCGGAACTCCTTGAACTCAAAGCCAATCCTAACCGCAAGGCCTGGGGATCAGTAATTGAATCCAAACTAAGCAAAGATCGCGGACCAATTGTTAATGTGCTGGTAAGAAACGGCACATTGAAGGTTGGTGATCCTATTCTTTGCGGAATGTACGCGGGCAAAGTAAAAGCCCTGATTAACGAACATGGCCAAAAACTGACCGAGGCCGCCCCTTCTACCCCGATAGAGATACTGGGGTTCACCGGCACCCCGGACGCCGGTTCAGATTTTTATGTCAC
This sequence comes from uncultured bacterium, assembly GCA_964543115.1. GTDB lineage: Bacteria > Auribacterota > CAZIXI01 > CAZIXI01 > CAZIXI01 > CAZIXI01. The sequence goes on along the minus strand of CAZIXI010000302.1, from coordinate 418 downwards.
GGAAAGCGAACGGGAAGCAAAAGAAATTAGCATTAAATGGCAATTGAAAAGCCGGCAGCGTCTGCTGGAAAGCCGTCAACGGATGACCCTGGAAGATCTTTACGCCCAAATTTCCGAAGGATTGAAGGAACTGAAACTTATCGTTAAGGCGGATTCACAGGGATCAGTGGAGGCCTTGAGTCTCGCCCTGGAACATCTAAGTACGCCTAAGGTTAACATCAACATCATTCATAGCGCCGTCGGGGACATCACAGATAGCGACACCAACTTAGCCATTGCCAGTAACGCCGTTATTGTGGGTTTTCACGTAAAGGCCCACGCAAAAATAAGAGATCTTTGCCGCAAAGAAAAAGTCGACCTTCGCCTCTACAACATTATTTATCAGGCCACCGAAGAGCTCAGAGCGGCAATGGAGGGT
>CAZIXI010000301.1:0-3756 GCA_964543115.1 uncultured bacterium | reverse complement strand
ACTTTCTCCCTCAATCTTGGAAATACCACTGCGGGTACCGGCAACGGTTAAATTCAAGGTGCATTTTTCTAATTCTGTATAAGATGGATTGACGATATATTTTCCGTCCGCCCAGCCTATCCGTGTTGCTCCGACGGGTCCGGCAAAGGGGATATCAGAAATTGTCAAGGCGGCACTGGCGCCGTTAAGGGTCAGAATGTCAGGATCACTTTCTCCGGCCGATCTGAGGACCGAACTCATCATCTGAACTTCATTGATATATCCTTCAGGGAAAAGTGGACGCAGGGGCCGGTCGGTAAGACGGCAGGTAAGAATCTCTTTTTCTGTTGGCCGGGCCTCTCTTTTTATATAACCGCCGGGGAAACGGCCGGCAGCAGATGTTTTTTCCCGGTAATCTACCGTTAAGGGGAAGAAATCTATCCCTTCTCTTGGCTGGTCGGGACTGACAGCGGTAACCAGTACCATTGTTTCGCCATATTGGACGGTAACAGATCCATGTGCCTGTCTGGCCATTTTTCCGGTTTCAATAATTAGGTCTTTCTCTGCAATACGAAGTTGTTTTTTCATAAGTTTACTTCCTTAAATCCAGTTTTTTCAGGATTTCATGATATCTCTTTGTGTCAGTTGCGTTTAGATAATCGAGTAATTTGCGCCGGTGTCCGACCATTTTCAATAAAGCCTTGCGGCTGGCATGATCTTTTTTGAAACTCTTCATGTGAAAGGTAATAGAGTTTATTCGTTCTGTCAATAAAGCGATCTGCACATCCGCTGAACCGGTGTCCTTTTCGTGTAGCTGAAATTTTTTTCTGATCTTAGTTTTAGCTTCTTTAGTTAACATGATAATTCACCTCCGGGGGGTATTCTATCAATATAATAAATATTATGCAAGAGAAAAGGTTAAAAACGTCCGTGTAAGATCTTTTTTGCTCTAACTATATCTCTGGCAATTTGTTCGTGCAGGGTAAGTGAGCTGCTAAACTTCTTTTCTTCTCTTAACTTTTTAACGAAAATTACCTCAAGTTTTTTATCGTAAAGATCTTGTTTTAAATCAATTATATATGCTTCCAGTAATGGTTTTTCCGTGGCTTTAGCCACGGCCGTGGCCACGGCCTGTTCCTGCTTCGTAAATGTTGGTCGGATACCGACATTTGCCGCTGCCGGCAGGGTTTCTTCGCCCAGCCGGATGCGGACTGCGTAGACACCGTTAGGAGGGAGACACTCATCTTTTAAGTCCAGGTTGGCTGTGGGGAAACCGATTTTTTTGCCCCGGCCGCTGCCGGTGACTACGGAGCCGAAAACAGAATAGGGACGGCCCAGGAACTTAGCGGCCATTGTCAGATTGCCTTGTTGGACATAGTTTCTTATTAAGGTACTGCTTACCGGTTCCTTTTCGATCCTGATTGTTTTCATGACGTTAACCTTAAATCCCAGTTTCTGGCTCCAGGCCTGCAGCAGGGTGATGCTGCCTTCTCTGTCCCGGCCAAAAAAGGAGTCTCTGCCAAGATATATGCTCTTGATTTGCAGTTGTTTCCAAAGAATATCCTTGATCCAGTCTTCGGCGGTTATTGAGGCAGTGGCCCGGTTGAATTTCATTAAAATAGTGATGTCCACACCGAGGTCGGCGATTAGGCGTGTTTTATGTTCGGGTGTGGTGAGCAGGGGCAGGTGATAGCCTGACTGTAAAATACTATGGGGATGCCGGTCAAAGGTAATTACTGTACTTGTTCCGTTAATGTTTTTGGCCCGGCGAACCACGGCTCGAATGATATCCTGGTGACCAAGATGCACTCCGTCAAAGACTCCCAGGGTACAAACAATACGGTGGAGAGCAAGGGGTTTGATCTGAGATGGGTGATCGAAAATTAACATACTGATGTTAAGAGACGTTTGCCGATATCTGCCTGGGTCATATTCAAGAGATCGACTAATGATGTTGTCTGTTCAATAGAGTATTTCCCGCTTCTGGTTCGATGAATTTTACTGGCACATCCCCCCGGGCCGAGGATTGAGCCGATATCTTCGCATAAGGTGCGGATGTAGGTGCCTTTGGAACAATGGACATGAAGTGAGATGTGCGGCAGGTCGATATCTTTTAGTTCCAGTTTATAAATGTGAATTTTTTTTGGTTCACGCGGAATAACTTTACCCTGCCGGGCATACTTGTATAAAGGCCGTCCCCGGTACTTTTTAGCGGAGACCATCGGTGGTGTTTGTAAGAGGGGTCCGCGGAATTTCTGCAGGGCAGCCGCTATTTTTTGCTGGTTAATATCAATTATTTCCTTTTTGTCTAAAATTTTCCCGCTAATATCACCGGTATCGGTTTTTACACCCAGAGTAAAGGTTACATCATATTCTTTATCATCATTAATAAGTTTATTTACCAGTTTTGTCGCTTTGCCTAAAACCATAATGAGCACACCGGTGGCCAGGGGGTCCAGTGTGCCGGCGTGACCCACTTTCTGCTGGTGTGTTTTCCGGCGGATTCTGAGAACCACGTCATGAGAGGTTAGGCCAGCCGGTTTATTAATTAGTAGTATGCCGTCCATAAGATGTGCTTTTTTAGATTTTTAGCCACGGATTAATCCGTGGCTAAAAATACTGTACTTTCTTTAGCCAGATTTTTTCAGTGCTTTTTTAACTGCCCGCAATACTTTCTTTTCTGCTTCCCGGCGGTTGCCGTAAACATTGCAGCCGGCCGCTGCCGGATGGCCGCCGCCGCCAAATTGGCGGGCAAAGGTGTTGACGGTAATCCGGGGATCTTTGGAACGGAAGGTTTCCCGCTTTTCTCTCCTCCGTGGAGTGTCTTTAAAGATGATGGCAACCTTAACGCCGCTGATAGCTTTAAGCAAATCAATAAATCCTATTGCTAATTCTCTTTTCGCTTTGGCCCGTTTGAACATATTATTTGTCAGCCACAGCCAGATAATTTCACCACGTGAGTCGGAGCTTAAAGTGGTCAGGGCCAACTGTAAGAGCCGCAGCCGGCAGAGAGGAAATTTTTCGTATAATTGGCGTACCGCAGTTGCCGGCTTGACCCCGCTTTTTAGTAAATCGGCAGTAATGCGGTGGGTGGCGGCCGTGGTGTTGCTGAACCGGAATTGTCCGGTGTCTGTGGAAATCGCGGTATAGAGGCAGAGGGCGATTTCTTTAGTAATCGGGATCTTCATGGTTTTCAGCAGCTGGTGTATTTGTTCGCCTACAGCGCTGGCCGTTGTCTGTACCCAGTTAAGGCGGCCGAATTTTTTGTTGTCGATATGATGATCAATATTAACAATTATTTGACTCTGAAATTGTTCAAGCCGCCATTTTACGATTTGTTCGCGACTGGCAGTGTCCAAAACGATTGACACGTCTGATTTTTGTGGAGGTATTCTTTTAATGGTCAGGGAGTCTATGCCCGGAAGGAAACGAAATTGTTCAGGTACGGGCCCGGATAATAATATTTGTACCCGTTTACGCATCTTCTTTAAAGCCAGGGCCAGGGCCAGGGCGGATCCTGCCGCATCACCGTCGAGATTGTCGTGACTGATGATGAGGAATGATTTATGTTTCCTGAGGGTGTTGATTATCGCTTTCACGGTTTTCATTGTCAGTTTGCTGCCAGTCTTCTTCCTTTTTAAGGCGTTCAATGACTGTATCTATATGAATATTGTAGGCTATTGATTTATCCAGGTGAAAATGTATCTGGGGCAGAAAGCGTAGTTTTATTCGTGGGGCCAGGAGATCCTGAATATAGTGGTGGGCATGGTTCAGAGC
>CAZIXI010000300.1:0-3822 GCA_964543115.1 uncultured bacterium | reverse complement strand
ATTTGGCATTGGGCATTAAGACAATATGCCGGCCGGGAATACTGATATTACTTGTTAAGCGCACACCTTTTGTCCCGATCGGGGCCTTAACCACCTGCACTAATACCTCCTGCCCCTGTTTGAGTAAATCCTGAATGGCGGTTTTCTGCGGCAGGGCAGACTGCGGCGGCAGGCCGTTCTTCGGTTCTTCTTCCTCAATCTGCCGGTAAAGGCTAACTTCCGGAACAATATCGGAGACATGCAAAAATCCGTTCTTTTCCAGCCCCACATCCACAAAGGCCGCCTGAATCGCCGGAGTAACGTTACCCACCCGGCCTTTATAGATATTACCTACTAACTGTTCGCCGGATTCACGTTCGATATAGAACTCCTCCATCCGGCCGCCTTCCACAAAGGCTATGCGTTTCTCTTCTTCACAAACATTAATTAAAATCTCTCTCATAAAAAAACTCTCCCTTATCTATTTCCCTTCGACGCAACCATGCTCCAAGGACGGCGCGCCAATTAATGACTTTCTGAGCATCGACCACAAACGTAACTGCTCCCGGCTCAGTTCCGGCCAGAGACAGGATAAAACCTCCAGCGGCCGGGCACTGCCCTTTTCCGTCAGGGCCAATTGCATCTCTAAATTCTCTTTATCCCCGCTTAATTGCCCTACCAGCTGACGAATATCTACGGTTTTTTTCCCTTTGGGCCGCTGACGTTCAATAATAATACTTTCCTGATTAAGAAAATCTTTTACCCGTTTAGTCAAATCCTGCTGAAACTCTTTCGGTACACTAACACTATAGACAGCCGCTTTAATCAAAGAAACCAGCGAATCCTGCGTCAGGGGAACAAGAAAGGCCTCCTCGATCCTGACCCCCAGAGGCAGGCCCTGCTGCAAACAGGCAGAAAGACCGGCTGGTTTTTGTGCCGTCTGCAAATAAATATCTAAGTATTCTTCGTTGCTCGAGATACCCAGGCCGCGAGGGGGGCCAAAAGAAATTTTCAGATGCGGCGAAAATCCTTGTGAGAGGGCTACCGGAACTCTCCCCCTTACGCAGGCATGAAAAAACGCCCGCATTAAATCCAGGTGAGAAATAAACCTGATTGGCCCGCTGATACTGTAACGCACCCGCATCCGTATCATTTGCTTTTTACAAGATATCCCTTATTCCCGGTATCGGTGGTTTTAGCAGATGCAGACGGAGGCGGCTCAGCTAATTTCACTGGTTTACTGAAAACAGCCGGGACGACAGCTTCAGATTGTGATTCGTGGATCAAGGCCTTTGTCTCCTCATTAATAACCGTAGCGGTAATAAAAAATATAATATCTTTTTTCGTATTATCTTTCTCCCGGTGGCGGAACAACCGGCCCAATACAGGGATATCACCTAAAACGGGAATCTTGGTAACCACATCTGTATTATCCTCATCAATCAGCCCGCCCACGGCCAGGGTATCACCACTCTTAATCACTAATTTGGAACTAGCCTGTTTAACGGCGATATAGGGAATATTTACGGTGGCCCCTCCGGCCGTAAACGGAATGGTGCCAATAAGCGTACTGACCTTGGGTAAAATTTTCAGGGTAACATAGCCGTCAGCACTGATATTAGGGGTAACATTAAAAACCACGCCGATTTCCTCTTTATCAAAACCGGTAATCGACCACTGAGAAGTATCGGTATCAAATTCATAATCCGGCACCGGGTATTCATCCACCACCTTTATCTCCGCTGCTTCGTTATTAGCGGTAACAATACGGGGATTGGATATCAAATCAACATCCGTCTCCGCCTCCAGCGCGCTCAAGACCAGCTCAAAATCATCCGCCGAAAGCACCGCCGAGCGGATATCGCTTTTTAACAAACTATGGCTCAGGGTGTCGGTAATAGTATTAACCAGCGAGCCTGTAGTGGTATCACTAACCGTTCCTTCATCGGGAGTATAAACAGTGTCCCGGGTAGTTGTATCCACGTCAGAAGTAATCCGCCCTTCAGTGCCCACGGACGTCGAACTGGAATCCCACTGCCCCTGACCGCCGCGGCGCACACTTCTGTAGCTGCGGGAAGGGCTCTGGAACTTCATCGTATAGGCCTTGAGCGAAGTCCATTTTATGCCCAGATCTTTTTCCAGGTTCTCCTTCATTTCAATCACCTTGGTTTCAATCAAGACCTGCGGGGTACGGGCATCTAACCGGGCGAGAACAATTTCAACTTTATTTATCGCGGAAGGGATATCGGTAACAATCAGGGTATTACTCCTGACATCAATTTCGATTTTTCCTCTCTCCGGGGTAAGCATTTGTTCTACCGCCTTCTTGGCATCTTCCGCCAGGGCATAATTGAGGATAAAGACCTCTGTACTCAAAGGCTCTTTCGCCAGGGCATCTTTACGCAGAACCTTAATCACATTTCCTTCTTTTTGATAGGCATAACCATTAAGGTCGAGGACAAGGCTCAGGGCCTGTTCCCAGGGAACATCCCGCAATTCCATATTCACCATCCCCGTAACCTCCGGCCCATAGACAATATTCACCCCGGCCTTGGCGGCAATCAGGCGCATGACGTTCCTGATATCCGCATCCTTAAAACTGAAGGTGATCATTCCCGGTGCCGAAACCTGAGCCACCGTCACCTTGTCTGCAACAGGAGTTTTTGCCTCCGGCTGCGCCCAGAGCAATGAGGAAACAACAATAAAGATCATCACCCAGAAAAACTTTTTCATCATAACTCCTCCTCAATTTCTATTCTCAATTTAACGGGGACTTCCTGTTCATTAACATTAAAAATTACCTCATTCTCGGTAATCCTAATAACTTCTACTCCGGCGACAATATCCCCGGTCATAACAATCTTGCCGTTAACAACGGCTAACGGATTCGCCTCATCCCAGATTATGCCTTCCAGCTGTACACCCACCAGGGCCGTGGCATTAATGTCTTTTTCTACCTCAACCACCGGCGGGGCAAACGGATCTTTGCGATCATGACTATCATAAACAAAATCCGCAGCCAGAGCAATATTAATCGTCGCGACTGCCAGCACAAACAGAAGCACAATCAGCCGCCTAAATATTTTCTGCATAGACTATTTCTCTTCCGGCACAAAGGCGCCAATAACAAGTTCGATCCGGTGCTGTTTAATGTTCTCCTCGTTACGGACTATACTCAGATCCAGTACCTGGAGAAAATCACTGCTGTTTTCCAATTGATTAATAAACTTCCCCAATGAATGATAATCGGCATTTAACTCCAGCCTGACACCCTGCAGAGAATATGGTCCTTTCCGGACAAGTGTTCCCTGTGGTTCTATCTTATTAAAATCCAGGCCCGTATCGCTGGCCAGCGTATTAAGCCTGCCCAGCAGCCAATCCGGGCTCATCTCCGGCATCTCACTCTGATATAGCTCTATCTGTCCTGTCAATCTTTTAATGTTCATCTTCAACCGCGCCAGGCCAAAAATGGTTTCTTCCGCCTCTTTCACCTTCTCTTGTTGTTCTCTGATATCCGCCCTCAATGTCCGGAGACGCTTTAACCTGGGTTTAAAAACCAGAGTAACCAGAACAATGACTATAATGAATCCCGCCACTATCGCCAGCACCAGTTTTTCCAGCTGTTGTTTATCCATTTTCATCGCGGCCCTACCCTCACTCCTTTTCGGCCAAAGAATACTTATCATCCAGGTAACACTTAAGCGTAAACGTCTTTATACCCCTTTCCTCAGTCTGGGTTGAAGGCGGTAAAATCTCCGAAAAGTCCTGCCGTAAATCCGGATTGTCCTGCAGATTTTTAACGAATCCTTCAATCGCCCGCTCTCCAGGAGTTGCCGGCACCAA
>CAZIXI010000299.1:0-3864 GCA_964543115.1 uncultured bacterium | reverse complement strand
GATCATAATCATTAACACCTTTCTTTTTCAGACCGCGGATAAAACGGTTGGTACCGGCAGCGGTGTCATAAATCCACATCTTTGTTTCCAGCCATTTCCTTATTTTATCTGCCTTGGCAAGATAGGCCTTGCCCGTAGCAGAGCTGGATCCGTAAAAGGTATTGGCAAAAGATTTAACCGCGGCATAAGCGCTAAGATTATATTCCGTGCTGCTCCAGGCAGCCTTTTCATATTGAGATTTAGTGTAATTATATGTATAACCACCAGTAAGATTGCCTTCTACCTCCTGCAAGGTGAGCAGCCAATCCACTAATGTTTTGGCCATTGTCTGATATTTCTTGTTGCCGGTTCTAGCAGTATACACATTTACCGCCTGCACCACCCAGGCATTGGGCCCTGCATAACGGTGATAATGCAGGGGATAATTGGTGTATTTACTGTGGCCCACAGTCAAACAATTCTGCTTAACTAAGGACTGCAGCTTGCTCAACACCTCTTCGGCAGCGGCATAATCGGCAATATAACAGAAAGCAATAACCGCCAGTGCCTGATCATAAGTAAAGGCCATATACTTATCATTATCATAACTGGAAAGCAGCCCTTTGTTAGCCGGATAGATATCGTTTTTCATATAATAGAGCCAATTAGTATTTTCCACACACAAAAGTGATTTGTAAGCAATATCCATATCCTTACCGTTATACCTGTCATAGGCCGCTGAATTGCTGTTTAAATCAGCTACCTCCGCATAATTAGGATGCTTTCCCTGCCGGCGGTAAACTTCTTTTTTCTTGGAAAAATCATACACACAAAAAGTATAGGGCACTATTCCTTGACCACCAACCAAATAACTCACTCTGTTACCGGACACGGCCGCACTGCTGTATTGTTGCCCGGAACTTTTCAAAATAACACTTTTCAGGGTGGAAACCTGAATAATCTCTATTTGCGGGCCAAAACCCCAGACCCTTAACGCGCTAACCAGGTCCCCGTCAACTGCCAGTTTATAGGAAGCGCAGGAAGAAGCCTTAAAGGAGGTCTTGGTGATTTTTTTCGTGGTTTTCGCGGCCAGCGAGTAAACATAAATATTCCAGAGCCTTTCATAGGTAGAGGTATTTAAAACACCCTGGCTATAGACAACACTTTTCCCATCCGTGGCCACATCCAGCGCATACTTAGTATTGCCGCTGTCTGTTTTGAATTTCTGGTGTATTTTTTTGGAGATTTGGTAGAGCCTGATATTTTTACCGTCATGGTAGACGATATAGTCACCGCCAAACCCAGGCTGGGAATGCACGTTAACAGCAGAGAGCAGTTTTGTCTTGGCGGTAGTCACAATATTATAGCGATACACATCACAGGCGCCGCCAAGCGCTCCCTGGAAATAAACAATTGTATCTTTCTCAATCTTAGCGTAGGCGAAATCTGCTGCCGAGCTAAGCAATGTCACGGCCTTCTGGGTTAGGGGATCATACAAAACCAAGTTACTGCCAGCGCTGCCTTTTACTCGCTCCTGATAAAGAATCCTTATCTGTTTAACACCACTGACCTTGCCTTCCCAAACACTGGGATTGAATTGATCGCCGCCTAAACCATTTAAGTTAATCTTTTTTGCCGGCGCGATGCCCTTTATCTTACTGATCCAGTCCGTAGCGCCAAAACCACTGCCGCCACCGGAACAAAGTACCATTAAGAAATTAACCCTGACTTCTTCCAGCAAATACCGGTAATCATCCAGGAACAACCACTGCAGCTCTGCAAAACCTTCCACATACTCCCAGGCATCAACGAAACAATCCATTTCCGCACTATAAACAGAAAATATTTCTTCCTCTTCCCGCCACTCCGGCTGTAATAAGACAAAAACTACTCCCCCTTCCACCTCGCGGACATCAAACACTTCCTGACCGTCAAAGAAAAGTTCCCTTTCCTCTCCCGCTGCCGGATGGAAGAAAACAGCCCTGTTTCCATAACGGTCATATTCCCATTCCCAACCAATATATTCATCCTGCTCAAGCAATTCCATTTTTTCATCAAAATAGAAATTTTCAGGATCTTCCGGACCGATATATTCATTCTGCTCAATCAGCTCCATTTCTTCTTCAAAATAGAAACTTTCAAGATCTTCCGGCAGGTATGGTTCTTCAAAATAATGATCTTCAAATCTCTGGGCTAACGCGGGATTTGCGCAGAAAACTATAACAGCGGTAATTACAAATAGACAGCAAATAGCATATTTCATGTTGCCCCCCTTTTCGATTTCGCGTAAAACGCGCGGATTACTCACGCCGCAAAACCATAATATAAATTAATATAAATTGTTTACATTCTTATATACTATATAACCGAGAAACGAGTCATTGTCAAGGGCGGGTAAACAACTTTTTTTTCAACACCTGCTTGGCATAAAACGAAGAATTACGGTTTAAATCAAGCGTGAAGCGGAGAAAGCACTCATTCACGTATGTCGCTAGGCGGCAAGAGATAAGAGTCACTGTATAATGTCTTAAAATTCTTGTCCTTGTTTTTTATACATATAATATAGACTAAGGATTACGGCAAAAAAAGCAAAAATCGCAAAAGAATAAAATACCGAATCAATCCCCAGACGGTCCATAATGATACCCGCGGCTATCGGCGCGCTAACCAGCCCGGCACTCATCCCGGCCCAAAATATACCCATCCACCTCCCCATGCCGACCTTCTGCCCTATCTCAACAGAAATACATGATAGAGCGGGAGTGACAATAGCGTTGCCGATTCCCAAAAAACATCCGGCCAACAGCAGCGCCTGGAAATTCGGGCAAAAGGGGAGAACAAATATAGCCATCATCGAAACAGATATTCCCAGACAAGACTGTAATAATTTCCCCAGGCGGTCAAAACGATCAGTAATCCTGCCCAAAGGAATCTGCAGGAGACCGGCAATAAAAATTGCTACGGATATAACAAAACCGATGTGGATCATATCCAGTGAATCTTTGATGCCGATAGAGGGCAGGAAAGACAAAAAAACAGCAAACAACGCCACGGAAACCAGCGACATTATCAGCACAGCCTTTATATAGCTGTATTTAAGCAATATATTAAACGGCGCGGTGCCGGCAGCCAGCTGTGCCGGAGCACGCCCCTTTACTTCCGGCAGGAAAAACTTGACTAAAACAAGCGTTATCATTCCCAGAAGAGCCATCGCGTAAAATACAGCATTAAAACCGTAACGCTCGGCAAGCTCTCCGCCAATAATCGGCCCGATCGCTATCCCCAGATACAAAACAGTATTCAACGCCCCGATGGTCAATCCTTCCCTGCCTTGCCGGGCAAGCTCTCCGACATAGGTCATCACCACGGGCAAAATCATCCCGGCCGAGAGTCCGTGAAGCATACGAACCAGGGTCAGCAGGTAAACATTATTTGCCATGGAATAGAAATACGACACAACAGAGTAAATAAAGAGCCCACTAACAACAAATATTTTTCTACCCACTTTATCAGAGGCCTTGCCGATTAAGGGCGTAATAATACCGCGCGACAGGCCATAACCCGCGAATATCATTCCGATCCAGAAACCGTTGGCCCCGTGTTTCCCCACCAGTTCCGGCAAAAAAGGCGTTATCACCGCCAAACCCAAAGCAGCTGAAAACGCCGCCAGCATTAACAAACAAAACGCGCGTATTTGCATGATAACATTATAAGCTTTACGGCATTACATAAAAAGGAGTTATTATTATTCTTTTAATATTTTCCGTCAATTATTAACACCCTAGAAAAACCCTGTTCTTCTTAATCCCTCTTCTTCTTCCTTAACTCTCCAATATACTCAATAAGAGCGATTAAGAAGAACAGGGTTTTTCTAGGGTGTTAATA
>CAZIXI010000298.1:0-3882 GCA_964543115.1 uncultured bacterium | reverse complement strand
CCTCTAATGCAGCCCCAGGCAAGATCACCGAAACCGTGCGCACCGGCATGATCTGGCGCGGCGGCCGGATAGCGGCTTATAACGACAGCATTCATGAATACGGCACCTTTCAGGATGGTACGGCGCTTGATCTGAGTTATACGGTTTCTTGGGAAGGAACTTATGAAGGTGGTAAAATGACCGGCTATGTGCAGGAAACCACCGATGCCACTGGGCTGGTTACCCGGGTAGAACGCTCAAATATTGAGTATTGCAGTACGGATCTGGCAACAAGCTATGTGGAGAAGATATTTGAAAACGGGGAGTTAATCAGCACCGAGTTGTTCAGTGAAGCGGTTTATGATGAAAAAGGCAATCTGGTCAGTTACAAGAAAGAAAAAACCGATCCCAACGGCAACCAGGAAATAATTACCCGGCAGGATAGCAGTTATGATCTGTTCGGTAATCTGCTTACCTACTGGGAGACGCGCCAGTACCTGGGCAATCTGGAAGATGTGAGTGATATTGAGTATTACGGGACAAGTTATGATAAAACCGGCAATCTGCTTAGCTATTTCACCGAGACAACGGATATGTACGGCATCTACGCCCAGGGCGTAAGCGGCATGGAATATGATTTGGGCTACCTTGTTAGTAAAACGGTGAGCAATTACGCGGGTGAAGACTTTGATTTTGTTGACCAGCAGCGCTATGAATATCACTATAACGCCAGCGCCCAGATAGCCAAAGAAATCAAGGATACCTATCTTAAAGATGATGACGGGGCGCTTAAACTTGATGCCAAGGATATTACCCTGAATGAATATAACGATAAGGGCCAGCTGGCGGAAACAGTTACTTACAGTTACATGTATATCTACGAAGAAGATGCTGCCGGCCTGCCCGCGTTTACGGGAAAGACCGTAACCACCAACGAATATAACGAGGCCGGGTACCTGGAGATCCAGACAACCACCACCTCTATTCCGGAACCGGAATTTGACGCCGAAGGCGAATTGCAGGATGATTTTGTGGTGTTTGACAGTGAAGTTGCCGATTCCAATCTGGAACTGCTGCAGCAGACGGAGGCGGTTGCCGTGCAGGAAGAGAGTAAAACCGTCAGCTATAAGAGTAACTGGGATTATAAGAGCCGCAATCTGGAGGAAACCAATTACGATTATATTTACGATGACGGTAACTGGGTGTTTATGCAGATAACGGCAAAGGAAAAAGAATACGATATCCGTGACCGCGTGGTTGTGGAAACAGCCACCACCTTTGTCTCTGAGGCGCTGGAACCGGTATTCGCGTCCCAGGTAACGCCGCTGGATTTAACCTGGGTAGTTGCTGTTGCCCAAACCGTTACCCGCACCATTGGCTATAATTACTACAATAACCCCACCACGCAGATTACCGATAACTATTACTACAATCAGGAAGGCGATAAGGCCTTTGTCTCCCGCGAGTTTACCTATTCGGTTTATGATGGTCGGGGCAACAAGATTGAAGAAACCAAGGATGTGTATGCCGAAGATGATGATGACGAAACGGCGGTGAACACAGATGTGGAACTGGAGGAAAATGAGTGGTTTAGCGGCATGTCGCTGGTGCAGCAAACAAAATCCTATTGGAGCGGCTTTGACTGGCGCGGAAACGCGGTTAATGAGGCCATCGATAGTTTCGGCGTGGATGATGATGGTGAGCTTTATCTGCTGAACCGGGAATCCAACACTTACAGTTATTACAGTAAATTCGTGCAAACCAAAGAATCCGTAACCTGGCAGGCGGCGGAAGGGGAAATCATCCTCCAGGATGAGTTGACCGCCTGGGACCAGGATTACAGTGTGCAGCTGGAACAACAGATGAAGACCATGGAGTATAATTATCATTTTGGGATCTATGGTTCCCGTTATCAGGTAAAGCAGACATACAATTATGACAGTGCCGATGAGGCGTTTGTGTTTGTCAGCCTGGAAACAGTAGAGAAACATAATACCAGCCTGGGCGTAGCCGAACAGACAACAATCATGTACAGTCCGGAAGAAGATGAAGAAGTGCTGGAGGCGGATGTGAGCACGGACTATCAGGAATATAAGAGCGACTATACGGGCCTGACCAAGGTTAACAAGATAGTGCAAAACAATTACGGCCTCACCCCTTATGGTTCCATTTACACCGTTGAGAATACCTTTGGCTATGATGATGGTGAAAATGCCTGGCAGTATTTCCAGACAGAAACCACGCGCAACTATGGCCTGACACCGTTTGGTGTGTTAATCTCAGAAGTGGTTGTGCACATTCCCGATCGCGAAGCGGGCACTATGTATGAAAGTGATCTGGAGAGCTCGCAATACTATATTGCCGAAAGCTATGAAAATACCGAGGCAATTAGTAAAACCGTTACCTATAACGAAAATGGTTATTTTGGCGCGGAAGAATCCGTGTCTATCCAGTATGTTAATGATGAAGGCACCTGGGATGTATCAACGATTACCACAACCATTAATTCTGATTATACCTTTCAGGGTCCGGGTATGGTAGAGACGGAAACCTTTGTGGTGGCTGCCGGCACAACATTGATCGAAGCAGACATTCTGGCTGAGGAAACCTATCAGAGCGTGGCGGATAGTTATACCAGCATGGAAAAATCAGAATACACCGTTGAATACCTTAGCTATAATCCTTTGGGCACCACCGGCACAATGACCAATAGGTTTGTCTATAATGAAGAAAACGGCCAATATGAGTTTTATGCCTTAGAAGCAACTCAACAGACCCCCACCATCTTCGGCACACCAAGCGAGGTATTTACCGTTACCCTGGGCACGCCGGCTGGAGAATTGTTAGGAATAGAAGATATCAAAGGCAGCAGCCTTTACAGTACTTTTGACTACCAGGCCTTAATGGACAGTTCTCTGCAGAAATACCGCCTGGAGCGCACGCTGAATTTCGGTCTGACTACCTTAGGGGCAAATAGCTCCGTCAGTCTGTATTACAGCTATGATGATGATAATCAGGCGCATCTGTCCTATATCAGGACCGGCCAATTCAAAAACGGCGTGCTGGGCGTAGAAGAATCAGTTTATGAAACATTTGTGCCGACAGATGACACGGATGTTGTTTATGAATATACCAGCTGGGACGCGGCTACCGCCTATGACACGGTTGCCGACAGTTATGATTCCTTTACCCAGAGTTCTCTGGAACGCACCTATAATTACGGGATGACCCAGTACGGTGCCTACTCTACAGTAACCCAATCATTCATGTACAACGAAGATGACGGGACCTACGAATTGATTGAACTAACCACCACGGAAAATGAAGTTTCTGTACTGGGTAATACCCGCACCACAGAAATAACTTACGGCACCGCCGATGAAGAGATCATTACCCTGGATGAAGCGGACGGCGCCTTAACGAAATTCAGTTCTGATTATGAAGATAGCGGCCTGCAGGCATACATGAAGGAAGATACCTATAATTATTCCCTTTCCACCTTTGGCGCGGCCCAAAGTGTTACGCAGTCATATTACGCGGATGATGAGACCGGTGAATTTATTGCTTCCCAGATAATTGTTGCCGATCAGAAACTCACTTCCCTGGGTGCCCGGGAATCAACCACCTGGTACTATAACGCGGAAAGTGAGCTCAGTGAATCCGATCTGTCAGAGAGTGATTTCGCTGTCTTTGCGGAAGAATACGAAGGTTTCAGCGCTTTTTCCAAGGTAGAGGATTATAATAATCTGGGCCCGGATGGCGCCACAGAAACATTACGTAAAAACATGACCTATAATTCCGATACGGAAACCTGGGATGTTTCTTCCGTGGAATTAATTGAAAATACCTATGTGGGGCCGGGCTGGATCGCGGAGGTGAGAAAAGAAACATATATCGTTACTG
>CAZIXI010000297.1:0-3943 GCA_964543115.1 uncultured bacterium | reverse complement strand
GACATAATGGCACAATTAGATTAATTAACCGCAAATGGGACGAAGATGAATCCAGGCATTTTGTTTGGCCCTTTTTGCCTGAAGCAGAAGTACTCCCGATAAACATTCCGCCTTCTCTTGCGGCCCTCGCGCAAGCTGTTTAAGCAAACTTATCTTGTAAATAAATTTCAACTATTTTCTTAAATCGTTTTAGAATCAACTGTAAAAAAATCTACTTCGTGTCTTTCTTGAGTAATTTTATTACCGCTGTTCGATTCTCTGCGACCGCCAAAGCCAGGGCATCCTGGCCTGAATTATTCTTGAGACTGGGATCCGCCCCGGCGGCCAATAAGACACGCACGCATTCGGCATTTCCCTCCTTGGCTGCTACCATCAGGGCGGTCATGCCCTTGGCGTAATCCCGGCTGCCTTTCCGGTTTATATCAGCTCCGGCAGCAAGCAGTTTCTTAATAATTTGGGGGTTTCCGGCTTTAGCCGCACCGATTAAAGGTGTACTATAAAATGAACCGCCGGACACATTAACATTCGCACCGGCAGCGATTAAAAGATCAACCATTTTACTCTTACCGGCGCCGGCGGCAACAACCAGCGCGCAATTTCCCGCCGCACTGTCCCTGGCATTTACGTCCGCGCCACCCTGAATAATAAGCTCAACCAGCTCGTCGCTGTCGGCGCCGCAGGCAAAGATAAGCGGGGTCATGCCCGCGTGATCTTTTACCCGTACATCCGCGCCGGCCTTGACCAGTTCTTCAGCAATTTTTTCCTTGCCTATGGCGCATGCTAAGAGCAACGGGGTCATATCATTATTATCCCTTATGTTAATATCAGCACCGGCTTTGATTAAAATCCGCACTGTTTCCAACTGCCCTTTATGAACGGCATTCATCAGCGCTGTCCAGCCGCGATAACGGGCGTTTACATCGGCGCCGGCAGCAATAAGGATTTTTACAATTTCCGCGTGACCCTTGCCGGCCGCCTCCATCAAGATAGTGCGGTTATTCTTGCCGCTGGGTGATGAATCCATCGTAAACTTTAACGGACCGGGTTCTCTAATCTCCAGCTCAGGCGATTTACCGGCCTTTAAGAAAAGCTCTACTGCCTCCGCGTCCACTTCCCTTACTTTTTCAATAAAGGCACTATCGTTATAGGCAATATTTTTTTGTTTCAGCAACGCATAGGGATCCTCTCCCTTTTTCTTAACATCACAGGCGGTGCCGATAAAAAGAAAAACCGCTAGCAGAAAAACTGCAAGATATCTCATTGTTCCTCCTTTAACAGCAGGGATCACTCATTTGCTCTATTTACTGCCGGCATACAGAGGGTATTCCAAGAGACGGCATTCAATTTTAGCGTTAAAAAATATCAGCCGGCGGCTGGTGCGCAGCCCCACTTTTTTGGCCAGCGCCATGTTGCCGGTAAAGATATAACCCGTATAGCCGGCACATTCATTTTTAAAGAAATCACCAATGCCTTTATATGTGCCTTCCAGCACCTTCACATCCCCTAACCGAAAACCGTATTCAGGATTAAGAATCACGATACCTTTCTCTTCAGGGATCGGGGTTTTAGTATAATCACAGACATGAAACTCTATCAGCTGGTCCACCCCGGCAGTTTGAGCATTTTTCTTTGCCGCCGCAATAGCCTTCCTATCAATATCCGTAGCAATAATCCGGCAAGGCAACTGCTTCTGCCCTTCCTTACGCACTTCGTTGCGTAAACTACTCCATTTCTCCAAATCCACTCCCTTTATGTGTTTCAATCCATAATTGCTCCGCAACAGGCCGGGAGCACGGTTTAAGGCAATCAACGCCGCTTCAATAGCCAGCGTACCGCTGCCACACATAGGATTAACCAACGGCTGTGTGCCATTATAACCCGCCGCCCGCAGCATTGCAGCTGCTAATGTCTCCTGCAGGGGAGCTTTATGAGGAATCTTTCGATAACCCCGGTCAGACAACTTCTTCCCTGAGGTATTAAGATAAATCCAGCACCGCTCTTCCTGCCAATATAAATTAATAACAACATTATCCCTTTCCGGTCCTGCCGAAGGGCGGCGGCCGCAGTGTTTCGCTATCCGATCAACAATTGCATCCTTAACCTTCTGGCTGGCAAAAACAGAATTATTAATAGTAGCGGTATTCACGCGGGAGACAACACTCAAATATCCTGAAGGTGTGATTAAATCTTCCCAGGGCAGCACGGAGAGTTCCAGATAAAGCTCATCCGGACTTTCACAAAGAAATTCCTTCAGCAGATAAAGAACGTTGAAGGCGGTACGCAGAGAAAGATTAAGCTTCATCGCGTCAGCGAAAGACCCTTTTATCTCTACGCCAGTATCGTGGGAAGACTGCACCTCATAGCCCAAGGCTTCTACTTCTTCCGTCAAATAAGGCACTATTCCCCGGCCACAGGTAATGAGTAATGTTGCTTTTTTGTTTAAATCCATAGATAGAATAAATCAAGCCTTTTTTTATTTTAGAGAACCTATCATAACCTTCCGTGGGAAATGAGGCATGATTGATGTACGATATTACCAGGCGTGAAATATTATATAAAATTAGACAACTGCAGACAAGCTATTAAACAAGTATAACCTTTTTCGCAATCTACCAGATAAACTCTTCTTCAGACGCAGACGATGCTTTACCAAGGTAGCTGTTTATCCGTTTATTTATGAGCTCTGAGGGATTATCCTTACAGTTTTTTAAATAATTAATCTTTTTCTCTAAACGCTCTATCTGTTCATCGATGGACTCCAGCTGTGCTTCCATTTCTTTCTCTACCAAGGGATACAGTTGTGTAGAAGCGGATCTCTCTGAGATCTGCTCCTGATTATACAACGAGACAATTTCCATTATCTTATTGTTTCTTTCTATTGCATCTACTCTCTCCTGATAGGCCTCAGGATCTGTTTTCTTTAGCATTTCCAACTCATTTTTCTGCATCTCTTCCATCTCTTTTCTCATCTTTTCGTCTTCCTTTCTCATTTTCTCCCGTTCCTTCCTCATCACCTCTTCGTCCCTTTTTATCTGCTCTTGTTCTCTAGTATTCTCTTCACCGGGAGGCAGCACCTGCGCACAAATTGTATTAACAAAAATAAAAACAATAACGAGTGCCAAATTTAAAAACCGCATAATAAACCTCCCTTATCCACAATGATAAGTAACGGCAACCAGACATTTTTTAAAGGTTCTACCGTTATATTCAATCGTATCCATTACCCGATCCCAATCTATATCTTCTAATACCTTACCTACCGTATAAGAATGCTGCAGGTCATCATCCTGCTTCTGGCCATAACCGGCAATAGGAGAAGTAGTAACATAATCTCCATTTTCAATTGGTCCATTAATATCAGTAATCCACACCAAACCTTCCCCTAAGGCATTCACTGCCCCAAATTTCTCTCCTTC
Organism: uncultured bacterium; assembly: GCA_964543115.1. Lineage (GTDB taxonomy): Bacteria > Auribacterota > CAZIXI01 > CAZIXI01 > CAZIXI01 > CAZIXI01. Next base: position 527 of record CAZIXI010000297.1, on the reverse strand, counting down.
TTCGGGCAGATACCAATGATCTTCCGGCAAATCTTCTCCATCAACAAAAACACCAAATACCCGTTTATCCATTGACTGGGCAGCTAATTCTACTGATACCAAGGTTGAAGAAACAGACTCATCCCATATTTCTGTCTGTCCGGTACTAACTACTATCATACCTGGCACAACATCTATTATATCAGAACCGAGTTTAACCGCATGCGCCCCTGTGAAAGGATAAAAATTTGTACCTGGCCCAGTAGCATAAAAGTCACGCGTGGTTCCATAAGCCTTAAAGCCATATTTCCCTTTACCATAAACACCAGTGCCATATGAACCAGAACAAATACCTTGAACACCATATCCTACACCATAACCCAAAACACCAGTGCCATTGCTATACGGAGCATGACCATAAACACCAGTCCCGGAATGTTTTGTACATTTTCCGTAAACACCCCTTAACCCGCCATCACCTCGAACACCTATGGAGCTATCTGAATCACCATAAATTGCAGATAAGGAATTGCTATCTGTCTCTGCAA
>CAZIXI010000296.1:0-3948 GCA_964543115.1 uncultured bacterium | reverse complement strand
ATTGCATATTGCTTAGTTATTTTGTTTTGGCTCCTCTATAATTACAGAGGGTTGTTAAGGCAGATTTGGGAGCATAATTTAATTTCGGAAGTGGCAATTTCTTGGTGGCGGGAAATTTTCCCGATGCAATGGCGGGTTGCGGTTACTTGGATAGCCGTCTATTTCACTGATTTCCTGTTTGTTCCTTTGCTGTTTGCCTTCCGGGGTAGTGTTGTAGCGGGGAAAATGGGGATGAGTCTTAAGTTGACTAGTATGATTTTTATGGTGAGTATGGCCTGGGTCAATACCCGGCTTCCCCTTTTTGGCGCCCTTGTCAAGAAAAAGAATTACCGGGAGCTCGATAGATTGGCAAAAAAGAGTTCTCTTCAGGCTGTTTTGGTCGGCTGTTTATTATCTATAACTATTATGTTGTGTATTGTAGTACTAAAAGACTATTTCCCGAAATATGCTAATAGGGTGTTATCCGGATATATCGTAGCCGCTCTTTGCCTGGCGAATTTACTTACAGTGGTTATGGCGGCGATGGCTGGTTATCTGCGAGCGCATAAGGAGGAGCCGCTGATGGTTATATCGGTCATAACGGCGTTTCTTGTAGCCGCCGGCTGTTTTCTGTCCGCCAGGTATTTTACTGCCGAGGTAATGGTTGCCTTCTATGTTGTTGTGCTTTTACTTGTGAAAATGCCTACGATAGTTTATATTTTGATTAAGAAGAAGAGACAGTGGCATCAATTGTGAAGATCTAAAGTATATATGTAAATTTTTATTGATTTATGAATATTAGACTATCTATCTGTATTCCAACTTATAATCGGGCTAAAATGCTGCAGGGGTGCCTTACCCATCTGTTGCCGCAACTTGCTGACAAGAGAAACGTAGAGCTTGTTGTTTGTGATAATTTTTCGGCTGATGATACAGAATCCATAGTCAAAGGCTATTTAGGGCAATATGATAATATTAGATATTTTAAAAATCCCAGGAATTTGGGTTATGTCGGCAACCAGATTAAGTGCTTTGAGCATGCTCGCGGTGATTATATTGCCATCCTTTGTGACGATGATGTCTATCTTGAAGGTCAGGTGAACGCGATTTTAAAAGCTATAACAGGGAGGAATTATGTCCTTGTTTATCTAAATTATTATAGTTTTATTAAGGAAATTAATAAGGTTCACGGGGTCTTTGCCCCTGAAGAAGATGTTTTTTTTGCCAGGGCTTATGATATCATGAATTATCCCTCTGTCGGGCATTTTTCAGGATATATATTTAATGCCAGTGTGGCTAAAGAAACTTTGAATGCTATTTTGGCAAAGGGCAATCATGAAATATTGGAAAAACAACGTGGTATAATATCCCAGACTGCCATTCGGGCAACGGCGAATTCTAAATTACCCGCCTATTTTATTGGTAAGCGCAGGCTTGCCGGGAGAATGCCGGTTGCAGTTGGTTATGATTCATTAAGGCATCAATGCCTTGAATATTATCGCGATTTTATAGGTTATCATCAAGAAGGGATCATTAATGCTGACGATTTAGAGTACCGGGCCAAGCTGGTATTAGCCAGACTGCCAAGAGCGATAGTGGCTGATGGTCCCCGGATAAGTAATCACGAACTTATTGTAATAACAAAGGAATTATCTTCTTACTTTGGGAATAAAAAGAAGTACTATTTAATCAGTAAGCCGTTGCTTGTTTTAGCAAGATGTCCTGTCGTAAAATGGTTTTTTTGTGTATTAAAGAAAGTAAATAGACTGAGAAAGCAATTAAGAAATACCGTTTATGGTTAATATGATAAAGTTATCAATAGCGATATCGACATTTAATCGGGCAAAATACCTGAAGGAATGTTTGGATAGCATTAAGCTTTCAGCCAAGGGGTATGAAAATGAGCTGGAAATTATTGTGTCCAATAATGGTTGCTTGGACGATACGGAGGATGTTATTAGTAGGTTTAAGAAGGTTTATCCGCGGCTGCGTTATCACAGACATGAGAAAAATATTGGCGCTGAACAAAATTTCTATTTTTTGGCGAATTTCGCCAGCGGAAAATATTTGTGGATATTTGGCGATGATGATAAAGTGCAAATTAATGCGATTCCGGCTATTCTGCAGAAGATAAAAACGGGGCACGATGTAATGATAACTAATTATTCCACCTGGTCACAGGATTTTTCCGTTAGCTATGAGGAACGCTTCCTTCCCTTTGAGCAGGACCAGGAGATTAAAGATCCGGATGAATTGATGAAGATGTTGGGCATTAAAATTGGCTTTACCTCTGCCGTAATCATTAGGAAGGATTTATTTTTACGGCTTCCAAAAGCCGATTTTGAGGCCTTTATGAAATACGGCAATTCCTTTACCTATGCTGTTTATAATGCCGTTAATCCTGAATGTAATGCCTGCTGTGTGGCCCGGCCTTTAGTGTGTTACCGGGGCTCTAATTCCAAGGAGTATCAGGATCCCTTTATTTGGTATCGGAACTTTGCCGTTGGAGGTTCTTTGTTGATGGAGACATTACGAGATAGGGGATTTTCCCGGGACTCCGTTTATCAGGCAAAACATGAGATACTTAAGGACTATGTAATTCATCATATTTCTTTCAGTAAGAGGGAAGGAAAATCTTTGCGGGGTATTTTTACTCTATTGCTTCCGTACTACAAAAAATACTGGTTTTTCTGGTTTGTATGTGTGCCGGCTTTGTTTGCCCCGAGATTTTTGGTCTGGATTGTCAATCGGACTGTTGTACTGGGCAGAAAATTTAAGCATTTGTCAAAATGACTAATAAATAAAGGATTACTAACATGAAAATTGTTGATATAGGTTGTGGAAATGACAAAACAAAAGGTGCGCTGGGAATAGACATTTCTCCAGATGCCCAGGCTGATATCATTCATGATCTTAATAAGTTACCCTGGCCTTTGAAAGATAATGAATTTGATGAAATTATTTGTAATGATATTCTGGAACATCTGGATGACATTATTGCCGGCATGCGCGAGATACACAGAATAGGTAAATCAGGGGCTCTTGTCCGAATAAGGGTGCCTCATTTTAGCAGTGCAACGGCTTTCGGAGATGTGACTCACAAACATTCCTTTAGCTCTCAGGCGCTGGATTTTCTTATTTATGATAATCCGCGATACAGGCATTATGTGAATATTAAATTCAAAAAAGTTTCAATAAGTATTAAGTTCGGCAAACTTTATAAGTTTTTAGAGCATATCATTAACCGTAACCAGGAGAGATATGAGCGATATTTTGCCTTTATTTTTCCCGCGGGAAATATTGAATTCCAGTTCAAGGTTGTGAAGGAGGAGGCGTAAAATGGCCGATTTCCGGACAAAAGCAGCTGTGCTGAAGCTCGGTGTCAGCAGGCTTTTAGGATGTGTGTTGTTGGCGGGGCTGTCTTTCGCGCTGGCTATTTTTGTCTCGAAAGATATTATTTATGCTTATGCCTTGGTGGGGTGCCTGGGACTGATTTTGCTTCTGATTAATAAAAATTGGGTGCTTTACGCAATTATCCTTGCTTTATATTTTGAGGGATATATTTTCTCGGTCTTCATGGGGGGGGTGAGGGTCAGGATCGTTTCTATTGTTGAAGTTGCTGCTCTTTGTTTTATGGTTATTTGGCTGCTAATGGGTAAAATTCGTCTTAAAAGAACACCCTTAGATGTACTCCTTTGGAGTTATCTGGGAATAAATATTCTGGCGATTATAAATGCCCTCTGGCCTCAGCGGAGCATGAAGATTGCCAGCTTGCTGCTTTCTCTTGTCCTTTTATATTACCTTATTATTAACCTGGTAACAACGAGAAAAATATTTGTTAAGACCTTTAATCTTTTAGTCTATGTCGGCGTAGCACAGATTCTTTATGGCCTTTACCAGGTGGCGGCCGGGATGGCTAATCATTTCCTGCATTTTAAATTGCCTATTGGCCATCTTGGCTTGATACAT
>CAZIXI010000295.1:0-3982 GCA_964543115.1 uncultured bacterium | reverse complement strand
CATTAGAGGTTTCTTTGCGTTTCTCACTGGCCGCCGTACCATCAGCGTTAAAGGCCAGGATCTCTACCTGCGAAATGTTGATTTTATCCATCTCGATCCATTTTTCTTCCGTGATCAGATCACCCAATTCATCAAACTGGTGCTCACCATTATCATCCAGCACCGGTTCCGCGCCCCAGTAGCGGCCAACACTGCGGGAGGCCTGGTCATAGGCAATCTCCTGCCCCATGCCCGGACCAATCTTGTATTCCTGGGCATGCGCGCCGTTTCTGATATCCGGAATGGCGCCGTACTGAATGTTGCGTTTCTTCACAATATCAATAATCAGGTCTTCCAATCCCTCTAAATCAATGTCTTTTCCGTTATACTCCAGTCCGCCTTCATATTCCAGGCTGTCCAATAACATTGTCTCCATGCCCTGCAGCTGGCCAATAGGCAATTCGCCTTCACCTTCCAGTGAAAAGCTTATCTGGTCATAACTGATCAGGCGGAAGCCGGCATCATAGATCATATTTGTCTTGTGTAGATAGATCTGTTCCCGCACATCTTTACGTGTGCCGGAATCATCAACAAAGCTGCCTTCTTTAAGTGTGAGCTGGGTCATATCATTTACCAGGCCATTTTCGTTATAGAGATATGAGGTTTGTGTGGTGGTGGTTACTCCTTCTGAGGTGGATACTGACAGGCTGCTGGCCATTAGCCCGATATCGTTATAGGTCAGCCATTCTTCCACATCAGTGAGCAGCCCGTCTTCATCGATGGTTTTACCGGTATAAACTGCCTGCCAGAGGTTATTGTATTCGATTTTGTGGGTGCGGATCTTGGTAAGGATATTACTGCTATCGGTGATTTCATAGGAACTAACTACGCGCCCGAAGATATCATATTGCTCGATCCATTTCTGGCTGCTGCTGGGTACGCCGTTAGTATTGCTCTCTGTTTCGTAATAGGTCATCCGGCCGTATTCATCGTATTCCGTGTTTTTCATGTGCTCGTATCTTATCTGGTACTCACCGCTTTTGGTCAGGGTCTGTTTCTCACTCACTTCCAGATATTCGTTATACTCTATGCCCCAGACATAGGTGTCATCAACCACTCCCATACTCTCCCGGGTTTCATGATACTGTTTCTGCAGCTTATAAACATCCGGATTCTCCCAGTCTTTCAGCAGTTTATGATGCTCATATTCGCTCTTCTCATCCTTTTCCCATTCCAGCTTCTCTATTTCCTCGTATTCTATGTCTTCCCGTTTAATGGTTTCCTCACGCCCGGTGGTGTCTGTTACCTTCATCTCTTCGGATACCTTTTCCCCATAGGCGATGCCGTCTTCCTCTGAACCGTAAAGAATCTTCTCGTGCCAGGTATCGGTTATTAAGGTATCGGTATTCTTGTAATTATTAAAATCAGGCTCAATGGAATTATAAACCAGCGATTGCTGGTCACGGTTGGTAAAATTCTCCCAATCGGCAAACTGCGCCGCTGCTTCTACACTTAAGGTACTCTCATGATAGTCTTTCATTTCCCCGGAAAGCATATTTTTATTAAGCTTCTGGTCACCATCAGTATAATAATTTATATCGTCAACCGAATTCAACGTCCAGACAGCCTTGCCGTCCACTACCTTCTCTGTTAAAGTTTTATACTGGGTAAGCAGTGATTCGCCTTCCTGGCTCTCTTTGTCATATTTCATATCAAAGGTGATGCTGGTAGTGACCTTTCCCCGGCGGTCCTTACTCTTGGTGAGCCGTGCTATTGTATCGCCGCCCTTTAACCAGGTAACGTTACGCAGGCCATTTTTTGCCTTGCTGATAATATATCTGGTGCCCAGTCCCGCCCATTTTTTCACTTTCTGCGCGTATTGGTTCATGAACCGGATATCCCGCATGCGCTTGGCCTGGTTCTGCTCAATCTGGCGGTTAAGGTCACGCGCCTCTTTCTCCGCACGCGCGCCCCCATCCTGGATTGGTTTTGTTGGTTTACGCTTCCGGGCATTTTCGATTTCTTTGAGTTTCTTGATCATGAACTTCTCTTTGGCTTCTCTCTGCTTCATTTCCTCCAATGAGCGGCCACCACGAAATTCCGGCTTACCGGCCCGGGATTTACCCTCTTGACTGCCAAAATCCATTCTGGCCTTGGGCTGATCTTGTTCTTCGACGTTTCCATCAGCAAAGGAAAGTATTTCTGGTTGGTTCTTAACAGGCATGTTTTTGAGAAGCAGCAATTCACCCAGGCCCACGGCGTATACATTACCGTAAACCAAGGTGAAACTACAAAGAATGGAAATTGCCTTACATAGCAATCTCATCCAAGTAATATTAAGCAGATTAGTCATTCTTACCCCCTACCAGGTTATTTAATAGCAACTTTTATACCAACATAAATCTATAAATATTAAATTATAAGTAATTAGTATTATGTATCTTATAAATATATTAAATTTGACTGCCAGAAAATGTATACTTTTTGTACAAGTGCAATGTATTCTTTCTGAACTCATCTTTAATCCCCCAACTTATCCAATCCCAAGCTTCGCTTGGGACTGCCATTACTGGAATGGTTATAGACTGAAAAAAAACGAGCTGCTGAAGAAGATTTAATTTCTTCGGCAGCCCGGCCTTCCCGACAAGTCGGGATCCGTAGCTTTGCGTCACCCAATTACTCAGGTTTTGCCTTTAACGAAGTAACAGGTTTATTAATGCAATAGTTATGCCAACAGGAAAAAATTACCGCAATAACTACATGTTTTTGCACAGTATGACGTTACAGGCGTGTAAAATAAACTTTTTAAGAGGTTTTTTTAGCATTTCCAGGAATAAACTCCAAATTTTTTCTACCTATTCTCTCCTTCTTGACATATCTGCATTTCTACGTTTAAAGATACACCTCAATTATCAGGTATTGACAATTCCTTGATTTTTATTTATCATGATTAATCATAAAATAGGAGGCAATTATGACCAAAGCCAGAGCGCGTCATATACTGGTGGAAACGCAGGCTGATTGTGAAGATTTAAAAAAACAGATTGAAAACGGGGCGGATTTTGCTGAAATAGCCAAAAATAATTCTAAATGCCCTTCCGGCCAGCAGGGCGGTGACTTGGGCGAATTCTCTCCCGGCCAGATGGTTAAGGAGTTCGACCAGGTTGTCTTCAATGAAGAAGTCGGCAAGGTGCACGGGCCGATCCAGACACAATTCGGCTACCATCTGATCGAAATCACCAGCAGAGCATAATAGTTAGGGACAGCCCCTGAGGGCTGTCCCTAACTAATCTAACTAATAGATTACGGTTCTGTGGTGGTACAGACTAAAGTTCCGGCGTTGTTGGGAAACACGTACCATTCGCTGCCATCCGGACTGCGGAGTTTTATAAAGGTCACGTCCGGATCGGTAACGCCCTGCCCGATCTCCACGTCGACGGTACTCACATCACCAGTGGAACTCATCTCGATCTCAAATGTCCGGTCAGGGGTAGTAGTCCCAATACCCACACTCACCGCGTCATCTCCCGTACCGCCCAGGATCAATGAATCACTGGCCCCTACTTCGGCATTGTAACCGATCGCCGCGGCATTATCTAAGCCATCAGAGGCAACATCGGCATTTGATCCGATCAAGGTCAGACCGGTTCCTGTTTCATTTGTTCCACCGGCATAACAACCAATACCAATGTTACTTGACCCAGTTGTATTATCTTGTAAGGCGATGTACCCCAAAGCAACGTTATAATCACCTTCTGTATTATTCTGCATCGAATGATAGCCCAGCGTACAATTTCTTTCTCCAATAGTATTATCGTACATTGAATATTGTCCGATTGCCACGTTATAACAACCGGTTGTATTTGAATACAAGGTAGCATTACCTAAACCCTGATTGCTATGCCCGCTAGTATTGCTGTATAAAACCTGCTTGCCTATGGCTATATTATTACTGACGGTGGTGGCAGTATACAAAGCCTGTTCACCCAGGGCTATATTATTA
>CAZIXI010000294.1:0-3992 GCA_964543115.1 uncultured bacterium | reverse complement strand
AAGCCGCGGGATGACACTTGAATTTTTTTTGCTCTATTTTGCCGAAGTCTAATATTTACAATGAATTAGATATAGTCTATATTTATACATCCTATGCGAAAAATCGTCAATATCAATATCTATTGGAGCAGGTTGTTGCTGGGGCTTGTTTTGTTGCCGGGGGCCTTAGGAATCGGGCAGGCGGTGTGGGCCAATCTGCGGCAGGAATGGGCATCCTGCTTTTTCTTTCTTAGCGGATTATTTTGTTATACGATGCTTTATCCGGTTTTGCGTAAACCCTTAAGTAGTTATGTCTGGGGGCATGAATTGACCCATGTGTTGGGGATCTGGCTGGCCCGGGGCAGGATTCACGGATTTAAGGCCGGCGCTAAGGGCGGAATGGTTAAGGCGGATAAATCAAATCTCTGGATTCGTTTATTGCCCTATTTCTTTCCTATCTATACTATTAGTATTCTGGCTCTGTATATGATTCTTTCTCTTATCTGGAATTTAGACCGTTATTATAATTTGCTGGTATTTTTTCTGGGTTTGAGTTGGGGTTTTCATCTCTGGATGACGCAGCATATCCTCCGGCAGAATCAACCGGATATCCGTTATTCCGGAGTGGTGTTTTCTCTGGTAATAATTATTGCCCTTAATCTGTTTATTTTAGGATTGCTGCTTGTGTTTGTTTCGCCAGAATTAACCCTGGGCGGTTTTGGCGTAAGTTGTCTGAATCAGGTTAAAAGTGATTATTGTTGGTTGATTAACAAAACAAAATTATGTCTGCGGTAGAAATTAATCCAGTTGATATCTTTGCGCCCGGCGGTCCTTTGTCCGGGCAAATGCCCCGGTATGAACATCGGCCGACGCAAATGGAAATGGCGGCGGTGGTGGATATTGCCCTGCGGGAAGAAAAACACCTGATGGTGGAGGCGGATACCGGTGTGGGTAAAAGCCTGGCCTATCTGGTCCCCAGTCTGCTTTGGGCGGTAAAGAATAAAAAGAAAATAGTGATTTCCACTAATACAATTAATCTGCAAGAACAGCTGGTTTATAAAGATCTGCCGTTATTAGAGAAGATACTGCCTGTTTCTTTCCGGGCGGTGCTGGTTAAAGGACGAAGTAATTATATTTGTCTGCGCCGTTTTTGGCGGGTTTGGCAGGATGAAAAGTTAAGCATTGTTTCCACGGAAGAAAGAAAAAAGCTAGAGCCCTTACGGGATTGGGTAACCACTACTAAGGACGGCAGTCTGGCCGATCTGGCGGCTGTGCCGCCGCCACCGATTTGGGATGAGGTTTGCTGTGAAATGGATAATTGTCTGGGTAAAAAGTGCCCTTTTTACCAGAATTGTTTTTTTCTCCGGGCCCGGGCCCGGATGTATAAGGCGGATTTGCTGGTGGTTAATCACCACCTGTTTTTTGCTGATCTTGGTCTGCGGCAGGCAGCTAGGAGTATTTTGCCTGATTATGACGCGGTGATCCTGGATGAGGCGCATTTCGTGGAAGAGGTAGCCACTCAGCACCTAGGATTTGAAATCAGCAATCTGGCGGTTAGATATCTTCTGAATAAGCTTTATAATCCCCGGAACAGGAAAGGTATTTTGGTGTACCTGCGGCAGGAGAAGGCGTTTGAGCTGGTTAAGGAACTGCACCGGTTAAATAAGGAGTTTTTTGCTCTTTTAGACAAGGAATTTCAGCAGGCGGAGAGTAAAATAGTGCGGCTTAACTTGCCGAACCTGGTTCCGGATATGCTGGAAGAGCGGTTAGGGGCGCTGGAGCAGGAACTGCGGTATGTCCGGGATGATCTTAAAAGTGAAGATCTGCGGTTAGAGTTGGGACGTTATATTCGTCGGGCGAAGGAACTGCGTGATCATTTGGAGATATTCCGGACCCAGGCCCTGCCCGGATATGTATATTGGTTGGAGCTGGCCGGCGGCCGTTATCACCGTATAGTGCTGCGGGCATTTCCCATTGTCGTCAGTAATCTATTGAGAACGCTTCTTTTTGAAAATGTGAATACGGTAATTCTTACCGGGGCGACGATCAGTGTGGATAATTCTTTTGCTTTTTTTAAGTCCCGCCTGGGATTGGAGGACGGGATAGAGGTCAGGCTGGGATCAAGTTTTGATCTTTCGCGGCAGATGAAGATTTGTGTTCCCCGAATGATACCGTCTCCCCAGGAAGAGGTTGATTACCGGCAGGCACTGATTGGGGAAATTGAAAAATACATTAATTCTACAGAGGGGAAGGCCTTTGTTCTGTTTACCAGTTATAAATTGATGAGGGAGGTTTATGCCGAAATTTCCCTCAAATTGGAGCAAAAGGGAATTAAGTGTTTTATTCAGGGCGGCGGATTGCCCCGGCATGTTATGCTCAAGCAGTTCCGGGAGGATACCAATTCTGTTCTTTTTGGTACGGATAGTTTCTGGACCGGAGTGGATGTAGAGGGGGAAACGTTAAGTAACGTGATTATTACCCGGCTGCCCTTTGCGGTGCCCGATCATCCCCTGGTTAAGGCGCGCATTGACTATATTGAAGAAGAGGGCGGGGATGCCTTTCGTGATTATAGTCTGCCGCAGGCGATTATTAAGCTCCGTCAGGGAGTAGGGCGGCTGATCCGCAGCCGCAGTGACCGGGGGATAATTGTGATCATGGATAACCGGATCTTGACCCGTAGCTATGGAAAGAAATTCTGGCGGTCATTGCCTGATTGCCCGCGGGTAATTGACTAGATCTTGGCTCCAAAAATAGTATGTACGTTACAACCTATTAAATGTATAATATGTCATTATGAAATTATATCCGATTATTATTGTTGTTTTGCTAATGCTTTTCTTACCCCTTATTTCCCGGGCGGAAGATGAGGTCCGGGAGCCGGCTAAGTTTACCATTACCAAGGTTAATCGTGTAAAAAAAGAGCATGTTATACCTTCTGATCACAGGAATTTTATCGGCAGCCGGGGTTTGCAGAAATTTAATTATGGCCGGCTGCTGCCGCCGGAAAAACGCGGTGAGGACTATATTGTTTCGCTGCGTTACCGCGGTGAGGAATTAACCGCGCCGGTCACACTGCAGTTTTTTTACCGCTTGCAGAAAAGGCAGGAGAAGATGCATCTGGCTGAATACACCTGGCCGACAATGAAGGGCGGAGGTTATGCCTGGACATTGGCGAACGTCGGCGCTAGTTACTATAAAGAGGGAAAGGTGGACAGGTGGAGGGTAGTTATTCTTTATAACGGCCGGGAAATGGCCGTAAAGAGATCAGCTACCTGGCTGGCCATGGAAGGTGAGGGGAGAGACTATTCGGAAGATGAGCTGGTAGTCGAGACTAGTGAGTAGTCATAAAATTGACATAACAATATATAAGTCTTTAGACTTTAGGCAATTACTAAGAGTTTCTAAACCACGAAGAGCACGAAGGCCACGAAGAATTAAACTATAAAAATTCTTAGTGATCTTCGTGTTCTTCGTGGTAAAAAAACATATTGATTGTCATTTTTATTTTGGTTGCGGCGGAGCTGCGCTGTGTAATCTGTGGCTAAAAAGCGTCATGAAAGTTGTTCTATAACATGGAGGTAATTGTTTGCAGAATTTAATTGAGATGCTGGAAGCTAGTTGCCGCCGTTACTGGTGGCGCAAGGCGGTCATGGCCGCTGAGGGCACGGTAAGATACGGCCGTTTTCGCAAAGAGGTTACCCGTTTGGCTAATGGCCTGAGTGCTAAAGCAGGGGTGGCCCCTGGGGAAAAGGTGGCCCTGCTGTTGAATAATTCTCTCTACTATCCGCAGGTCTTTTTTTCTGTGTTGAACGCCGGCGGGGTTGTTGTTCCCCTGAACACTTTTCTTAAAGGTGATGAATTAAAATACATAATTAATCAAAGTGACGCGAAAGTGCTTTTTACCTCGGCAGAGTTTTACCCGCTGATTAAGGAAATACTGCCGGAGCTTAAATGGCTGCGGCAGGTAGTGCTGATCGGGGAGAAGGAGACGGGTGCGGATTGTCTTTCCCTTA
>CAZIXI010000293.1:0-4005 GCA_964543115.1 uncultured bacterium | reverse complement strand
CCAATCCCCACAACCAGTATTCTGGCCGAACGCGCCTCTTCATTAACAAAATTAATCATATTCTCCGCCTCAAAAATATTCCCCCACCCATTCGGTCATTCGATTCATGATCTTAGCAAAAAGATTCCGTCCTTTAAAACGGGACGGTTTACCGCGATTACGGTAACGCAATCCATACTGGGCCAGACCAACGCCGGTAGAATAAATCGGGCTGTTCAACACCTCCACCAACCCGGTTACTCCTCTGGGGGTACCCAGACGTACAGGAACACCAAAAATATCCTCGGCCATTTTGGGAAGGCCGCTTAAAAGCGAGGAGCCGCCCGTCAACACCACGCCGGAACTGACCAATTCCCCATAACCGGTAAGTTCAATATCCTGCTTAACCAACTCCAGAATTTCTTCAATTCTAAATTCAATAATTTCAACCAGATGTTTTCTCTTCATATGCGTGGCCGCCCGCCCGATGACCCCGGGAAGAAGAAATTCTTCATCCGCATCAACCATATCCCGCCGGGCACAACCAAATCTTTTCTTTATCTCTTCCGCTTTACCAATAGGAACTTTAAGTCCAATAGCAATATCATTGGTGATATGATCACCGCCCAGCGACAAGACATGGGTGTGACGGACACTGCCGTCAATATAAAGGACGACATCGGTTGTCCCCCCGCCGATATCAATCAGGATAACCCCGGAATCTTTCTCTTCCTTAAGCAAAGTGGCAATCGATGAGGCCAGGGGTTGGAGAACAATATCCTCTACCTCAAAACCAGCGCGGCGAATACTTTTCACAATATTCTGGGCACTGGTAATCGCCCCGGTAACCATATGTACCTCCGCTTCCAGACGAACACCAGCCATCCCCCGGGGGTCATTAATTCCCCCCTGCCCGTCAACAATGAACTGCTGCGGAATTGTATGGATCACCTCACGGTCAATCGGAATAGACACAGCCTTGGCCATACCAATCACCCGGTTAACATCTTCATTAACAATTTCATTATCTTTATGAGTAATGGGTATAGTTCCCCGGCTGTTAAAGCTTTTTATATGCCCGCCGGCAATACCGGCAAAAACAGACTCGATATCCATATGGGCCATATCCTCAGCTGCTTCAATCGCCTTAGCAACGGAATCTATTGTGCTTTCCAGATTAACCACCACTCCTTTACGCAAACCGTAAGAAGGTACCATCCCTACCCCGATTATCCTCGTAGCGCCATCGGCGCTCCGTTCAGCGACAACGGTACAGATCTTGGTTGTCCCGATATCCAAACCAACTACCACACTTTTATTCGCCATAGACCCATCCTTTATTTTAAAACTATTTTACATAAACATCTTCGTATCGTAAATCTATTTTCTTGATAATTTTCCCGCGGTTTTGGACATCTTTCAACACATGCAGCAATTTATTCAGCTGCTCCTCCAGATTATCACGCTTCATCACAATAAGAATCCGCTCCCTGGACTTCAGCCTTAGCTTATTAAAATCCGTAACATCCAGCCAGCGAACCGCAATATAATTATCCCAGCCAAGACACTGGCCGCGGGAAAGCGTACGCAAAGCCAATTTCAAGCGCGGATCAGTACAAACCTCTCCCGGAGTAACGCTGGCCGCACGTAAACCGGTAATGACGGGCACCTCCCTATTATGAGCGTTACGCGCCAGTACCACTCCCTGCGAATCGATCAATCGTGTCTTACCGTCTATCCGAATAGCCGCATATGGGCGGCGTTCGGTGACAGCAACCTTGATCGTGTCGGGGAATTGTTTTTCCAGAAAAACCCCTTTTATATCGGGATCAGCTTCCAGCCTGCGGGAAAGCTCCCGGGCAGAATAGGTAAAAAGTGTATCCGTCTGCTTCAGGTCTAATAAACTGATTATTGTCGCCTGATCAATAAGGTTAAGATTAGTAATCACCAGGTTCTCTATTCTGAATTGTTCATTATTAGCCAAAACATAACGCGCCTCCCGCAAAAACAAGAGAACAAGCACACACAAGACAACACTCAAAACCACTAACCGCGGCCGGTTTAGTAAAGACAGGCCAATTGATTCCTTGCGCTTTTTCCGTCTGCGTCCGGAACGATAGGTATCGGCCTTCAATATTACCCGGTGTGACCGATCATCATAATCCCAAATACTGCCAACCATCTTTAACCTCAATTAAAATATTAGCTCTGCTCCGGAAAATCTCCGCCTGGCCAGGGCCAGGATCTGTTCACAGAGATCCCCGAACCCAATCCCCACAGCCTGAGCCGCTTTGGGCAGCAAACTGGTAGGGGTAAAACCGGGAATCGTATTAACCTCCAGCACCCAGGGCCGGTTATCCGGATCAACCCTTAGATCCACCCGGGAAAAATCACTGCAGCCAAGGGCCTGATGGGCCTTCAGGGCAATAAGCTGTACTTCCCGGTAAACAGCCGGCGATAAATCAGCCGGAACAAAATAATCGCTCATCCCCTTAGTATACTTAGCCTGAAAACTATAATGTCCCTGCCGGGGAATAATTTCCACTACCGGTAAGGGGGCACCGGCAAGAATCCCGACGGTAATTTCCCTGCCGGAAATATATTTCTCAATCAGTAACCGGGAGCTGTACCCGAGAGCCCGTTCCACTGCCGGCTTCAGTTCTGTTAGCGTGCGCACGATACTTAGGCCAATACTGGATCCTTCATCCACCGGTTTAAGCACCACCGGGAAATTAATCTTCCCCGATAATTCCTTCTCTAAATGTTCAATTGCGCTTATCCCTAAATCTACTAACAGGTACTCGGGTGTTGGAATGCCTTTTTCCTTAAATATCTCTTTGGCCGCCGCTTTATCCAGGGCCTGTTTACTGGCCAGGGGCCGGCTGCCCGTATAGGGAATCTGTTTATCTTCCAGAAACCGCTGAAATGTGCCGTCTTCTCCATAACGCCCATGCAGGGCAATAAAGGCAACATCAATTTTAGCGGCCAGCAGAGTATCCTCTATCGGTCCGTCTTCACCAATCTTAACTACCCGATGGCCGCGCTCAGCCAGGGCCTGATAGATTGCCCGCCCGGAAGACAGGGATATTTCCCGTTCCGCGGACCGGCCACCAAGAATAACTCCGATTTTACCGTAATTCATATATCGCCTCGCTAGGGAACCAACGATGGACGAGGGACGAGGGACGAGAAACGATTATTTATGTCGTCACTCGCAAAACCACCCCAACACTCTAGTTCTAACTCTAATTTAATACCCGTTCGCTCTAATACTTCTTTTTTTATATATTCAATTAATAACCACACATCCTCAGCCCGGGCCCCGCCAAGATTAACGATTATATTAGCATGCTGAGGGCTGACCATTGCCCTGCCTATTTTCGTTCCCTTTAACCCAAGCCGGTCAATAATCTGACCACTGGGTATCTTCCCCGGATTTTTAAATACCGACCCGGCACTGGGCTGCTGCGGTATTTTCATCTGCCGGGCCTGCCGGTACTCTTTCTGCTTATTTTCAATTTCCGCGGCAGCGGCAGGCGTCAGCTTAAAGCGGGCCGCTACAACAATCGCCCGTTCATCTATCCCCGAAGAACGATAATCAAATCGCAGGTTTTCCCGGGAAATAATTTCTATCTCCCCTTTGCTGTTCATAATCTCAATTTCCGTTAAAACATCAGCTGTCTCCCTGTTCCAGGCCCCGCTATTGGTCTTTACCGCCCCGCCCACAGTACCTGGAATACCACTGAGAAATTCTAAACCACTAAGTCCCTGAATAAGAGAAAAACTTGTCAGAGCACCCAGGCCCGCTCCCGCCCCGGCAGTAATGATTCTCCCGGAAACTGCCAATGTATTAAACTGACTAAGTTTAATTACCGGCACACTCACTCCCGCATCGGCAACCAGCAGATTGCTGCCGTTACCGATAATCCGGTAATCGGGCAAATTCCTCACCAGATCTTTTAACTGGTCAACATTCCGCGGTTCAAACCAGAGTCTGGCCGGACCGCCTACTTTTAATGACGTACC
>CAZIXI010000292.1:0-4009 GCA_964543115.1 uncultured bacterium | reverse complement strand
CCTCCTGCTGTAGGCCTGCACCAATGCCTGTTCTTCCGCTTCTTCCCCTGCCGGCAAACGATCCGCAGTAATCTTTTCTACCAGCAAGGAAACTGCCCGAAACAAAGCAAAGAGACCCAAAAATATTCCAACAAGCCCGCCAACAATCGGCAATCCTTCCCGAACCGCATCCGCCAAAAAGAGCCAGCTAAATACATCCAACATACTAAGATGTGGCAGGATTACAATTGCAATCGCCAGCAGAAGTACTCCCGCTACCGTTTTCAGGACAAACATCATTCCACTAACCGGGCTGTCTTCCGGAGATGAAATAGCCGCGGAAATTTCTCTATCTAATTTCTGTTCTACGCCAGCAAAAACATTTATTAAATCATTTACGTCACCAATATAGTCTGCTTCCAGTGCGTCAAAACCTTCAAGAAATACCTCAGCCTGTGCCGGCCAGCAAAGTGCTGCCGCTAAATTTTTCAGATCAGGATAGGCCACATCCCGTATTCCATAAAGCTGGATGCTGCGACACAAGCGCTCCTCCGCTGCCATACCCATAGTTACCGCCTGTGAAAAACGGCCAACACCACTCTTGGCATCCTTAAAGGCCATTGCCCCGCCGCGCGCCAGATTACGCCGCTGCTGCAGCGTAGCCACCGCCGATCCTCCTAACCTATTAACAACCGCCTGAAAAATAAACGGCTGCCTTTCCGCTATTGTCCGAAGATCTTTAATAACTGTTGCCCGTTGGGCATTAGTTCCCGCGGTAAACTGATACAGTCCCAGTGCAATATTTCCAAATACTTCCGCGCTCCGCTCTGCCCGCTCAGCATACTTTTTAAGTAATCCCAATAATTGCCGCGCCCTCGCCTGATTGAATTCCTCACCCGCTAATAAAATATTCAGCTGGTGAATTAAAACCCTTAACTCCGGCGCCGGAATAATCTGTCCCTCTTTTTCCGCTGCCTGAATCTTATTAACAAGCTCACCCAATCCTTGACGCAAATCATGTTCATTATTCTCCATTGCCTCAACTAACGGCACAACCTCACTAAACCAGAAATCCTCACCAAAAACACTCAACTGATACAAGCGGAAAAGCCTGGCCCGCGTCTCTGGAGTTAATGTTCCAGCCTGCTGATATACCACCTGACCATAAAGCTCCTCATCTGCCTCTAATAGTGCAATAAAGGCCTCCGGATCCTGCCGCGCCAAGAAAACAACCACTTCGACAACATCTTCCGGCTCTGCCTCTCTTTTAAGCCTCTGCAAGTTTTCCGCTAATGTTCCCAGGGCAGCCACCGCCTCTTCCCATTCCTGACTTAAACTTTCTTTACTTCTCTGCTCTAGCTGAGATACTTCATTGATTATTTCTAAAACCACTTTTGCCATGATTAACGCTTTTATCCTTAGAGCCAGAGAATTTTCTTCAGACAACGCTTCTTACATTTTTTCTTTAAACATTTTTATTCGTCTCTTCTCTGTTGACAAAATATCTAACGCTTCCTGCAACAACTGCGACAATCCATCATCTTCTTCTTCATCTTTTTCTTCCGGCTCCCCTGCTTCAGCCGCTGCTGGCGGCGCTATTTCATCTCCCGGCTCCTGCTGTTCAAAACGAAATAAAGCCCCATCGTCACTTAACACAAACCTTGCCGGCAGACCAACTAGCAGAGGCACTCCTCCCAACAAAACACCATACCACCCCGCAGCCCTATCTACTCCGATCAATCCACTAACATCAAAACCGATTAGACTTACAAGGGTAGTAACAATTACAAGAACAGCCAATTGAAATGTCCAGGAATTATCAACAATCCAATCAATCAGCGATTTAATAGATCCGAGTTGCTGATCAATGTCTCTATCCACTACTATAGGAGCTCCTTCTCTGCTTGCTGCCGGACTCTCTTCTACTTCCGCCCGATAATGTTTTCTTTCAACTTGGCGGACAATTTTCTTTTTCACCGGTTTCTTCCCTTCCTTCCTCCCAGACAATACCGGCCAGATATGATCTAACAGGTCTTTCTTTACAAAGACAACTTGAATTGTCTTGCCTTCAGCAACCGTTAGCGTAACCTCTCTTAACTGTCCTTTTTCAGACCGCAAACAGCTCTCTAATTGCCGCCGCTTTTCTGCTGAATCCGCTACTACTGCTGCATATTCTTTCTTATTTACTGTAAAATGATGATAAAAGGCCTGTTTATCGCGTGAAACATTTACCGCATCTTCAATCTCTGCTCCGGTCAATTCCTGTTTTAACTGCTCAATAATTTTATCTCTTTCTGTTCCGTCTGTTTTTGCCACTTCTTCTATCCACTCCTGCAGAAACCTGATATAGCCATCAATTACCTTGTTGCGGCCAAGATGCCTTTGACTAAAGATGAAATGCGAAGATACCAACTCCATAAATTGACGCAACAAGTGTTCTCTCCTGCCCGTTATATCTCGCGGATTAGAAATAATCGCAGGATTAGCTAGCCGCTGCCCAGCCTCTGCCAGCAATCTTTCCAGCGGCGTTTTCACTCCCATCATCAGGTCCAGGTATTTCTTCTCCAGACCCGGCTCAATTTTAGTTATTCGCGGAGAAACTACTAGATGAGAAATGTCTTTCTTTTTCAGTTCTTCAATAATCGCCGATGTGTGAAAACCACCGGTTACCAGAAAGGCCACCTGGAGATTATCTCTATCCATTTTTTTGAACAAATTAGCGCATAAAAGCGCATCTCTTTTTACCGCCAACTCATAAAACCGCTCAAATATCCGCAGAGAAGCGTCATCAGCCAGCAATGCATCAGCTCCCCATTCCTGGCCTTCATACTTTGTTATTAAACTTTTGGCCTTGCCGACGATTTTTTCCAGCTGTATTTTGTCATCTCGATATTCAGCTAATTCTTTTCTGTTCAAACGCAGTTGAGCCAGGTGCTCAACAACAATCAGCTGACTTAAAAGTTCATCCAAGAACTTCTGATCCTCGGCAATAAAGAGCTTCTCCTTAATTGCTTTTTCCAACTGCTCGGTTTCAGTAAACAATTCTACTGTTTCAATCGCCGCGTACATCTCCAGCAACTGAACATAACTGAATAGATCCTCATATTCATCCGCAGGCAGTTCGTAATCCTTAATTAACGACCAGAGATAAATATAGAAATAAAGGGCATTTTGCTTTCCTATCCGGAATTCCAGCACCTTACGCACCAATTCTCGTTTCTCTTCTTCCACCATAACCGCGCTCAATTTTTTAATCAATTTCTCTCTTTGCCGCTCCACCTGCTTTAACGACATTTTTTCCTCAAGCTTCAGGCAGTGGGCCACCGCCACAATTGCCGGAAACTCAATTGCCTTGATTCCCGCCTGCCTGCCATAAGTAAGCATTTTCTTAAGATAGACAGAGTAGTCTATCTTTCCCTGCCGATAGGCCAAGCTGGTTTTTTCCAGCTCAGCCAATTCCGAGGGGAATACCTCGCTCAATAATTCACTCAATTTTTCCCGCAATAGGTTAACTACCTGCAATATACCTTCTTTATCTGTCTGTGCCTGCTGAAAAACACTCAGGTTCTTCTTGTATATATCAATATCTTCAACACCGTAAAGCACGAGATTTTCCGGGGCAAAAATCGCGTAATATTCTGCTCCGCTCAACAGCCCGGCCTGCAGGTAATGATCCACAACCGCCTTTTTCGCCTTCTCTTCCGGAACCGTTTTCAACCAGTCGATTGACAGCACCCCCTCTGCCCCTTCAACAGCCAATAATTTTTTACTGCCATTAAGATTCAGCTCCGTCAAATGTCTGAGAACCGCCGCATAATTATTCTGTGCTTCATAATGGGCATGAGAATCACGGATGTGAATCACCAGCTTATCGTTGAATCCCAGGTAACGCTCTTCCACTCGGCCGAACTTTTCCGGGATATTCAGCTTGCTGACATCTGGAAGCTTAAATCCTTTGGCCAGAAGATCAAGCTTATCTAATGGCTGGCTGGTTTGAACCGGGGAATGAATTGCCGGACCCTGCGCCCAG
>CAZIXI010000291.1:0-4043 GCA_964543115.1 uncultured bacterium | reverse complement strand
GGAAAGCATGCTCAGTCCGCTGATTATGTATTTGCAGACAAATATTTGGCTGGGCATTATCATTGCCGCGGTATTAGTAGTGGTGCTGGTGGTTTCCCTAAGCAGGAAGGGGAAAATAGATTTAGCGGCAGCCTTAAGAAGGCAGGTGCAAAGAGTGTCTTCTGCTCCGATATCATCGCAGCAAAAAGAACGGGAAGTAGAGACAAAGAAAAGAGATATTGAAAGAGATTTGCGAACGGTTATGTCCAGGGTGCAACGAGAGGTTGATAGTTATAATAGCGGCGTTGATGAAATGGAAAGGGTACAGCTGGATAATATTATTATGCGGCTGACCACACTAATATTGAACAGGGAAAATCTGGACAGAAGCACAGAATATCTTGCTTATAGCAAAATATATCCTGATGATGCCCAATATTTTCGGGAATGGCAGGAAAGGGTGCGAGGCACACAAAACAGCACAGGTAATGAAACCCTGGATCTGGTGCTGGCAGAAATAGTTTTTGAATTATTTTCAGAATTTCGCGCCATCTCGCCGGAGTTCAGGTATTACGAAATAGACAAGGCTATCTCTATGCACAACAGCGGTCTGCCTCTATCAACAATCATCCAGGAAGTAAGGGATGATGTAAATGCCTGGCGGGATGTGTTTGATATGTGGAATGACGGATCCTACGCCGGTTTTCCGGGAGTGAGAGTGCCTTATGATATCAAAATAAAGCAGGACATTGTGACCACAGAAGACCTAAGAGATTTATATAAAGGTAACAATGAGAAATCGTTAAATTTTATCAGGGATTTTGACGGGCTAAATGGCAGCACAAGAGCAGAAAAAGCAGGTTATTTAAGAAGCAGAGGAGCGGAGTTAAAGATGTTTAAAGATAAACCGGGAATGTTCACGTTCTTTAAGGCCCTCTGGCCGGTAATCATGATTTTTGTTCCCGGTCTGATTGCGGTGATAGCCGGCAGTCTGCTGCTGAATATCCTCTCCTTAACGTTAGTGGAAAAGTTTCTGCTCGGTTTTCTGATCGGTTTGCTGGGGATTATTGTCAGCACCGTTTATTTAAAATTAAGCCGGCTGAATAACTTCAATCTGAAAAAGGTTGCCGATCCGACCTCCAGGAAGGTGGCGCGAAAACAGATAAAGAGGTTCTGGGGATCATTCTACATAATCAAAAGCACCTGGGTATTCTTTAATCTTATTATGTCATCATGGATCTTTGCCGCCATTATTAATTTATGGCAGATCGGCGGTGTTAACGCGCTTTCCGCTGTGATATTAGCTGTTTTTACCTTGGCTGTTATCGTGCTCAGTTTATGGTCCATCGGTGTGGCTTATAAATCATTATATTCCCTATACCAGGGCAGGAGAGAAGGAGTGGGGCAGGTGGTGGATTGGGAAGGAGCGTTGGCCAGACTAAGAGAATCCAGAACACGCTGCAATATGCTAATGAATAGCGACCAGGCTTGGAATGAAATTTGGCAGTGTTTTATTGATGAATTATATACCGAATATAAACTAAGCAGAACTGAAAGGGACAGTTTGCTCCGGGGCCTGAGAGCCGGGTGCAGACCGCAAAATAAAGAAGCTGAGAGAAGGATTGTCAGATTTGTTAACAGCTGGTTAATGGAAATGCCGCAGGCCCTGGACTGGGATGAACTGCCGGCATTTTCTGCGGTATCTACAGCGGGATTTGAAACATTTTATTATAACTTTGCCAACCTCAACCAAACCGATCCCGGAGGCACAATAACCAGGCTGAATCATCTGATAATGGTTAATCAGGATGAATGGCGGGAATTTGCCAATCGCCAGCCAGCTCACTACCGGGATATCCTACTAGCACATCTTACGGCGATTAGTGAAGATGGACTAACGACATTAAGCGGTGTTTCCGGAATTGAACGTGAGATTGCCGATTGGGCAAATTTGCGGTTTCAGCCCATCTATAAAGCACTTTATGAAATGAACAGAATTAGAGAAGCCTACGCAATTTACGCTAGATTGTTATTTATTCCCGCCCCCGGCGAAACGGACGAATCATATAGAGAGCGTATTTATAAGATTGTTGACGAAAAGGTACAGATCTATCTTTATTATGCCGCTTATCGCGGTCCGGGAAGCAACCAGGTATTGGATGAATTACTAATCGCTAATCCTAATTTGAATGTTTTTGGCGCTCATAAGTTGTGGAAGGCAGATCCGGACACAGGCAGGGTAGAAGAATGCAGCCGGACAGTTGGCATAGAGGGCGAGGAAATTAAAATTGGTAAACCCGTGGGCCAAAATTTTGAGATACCGTTTATCAGGGGAGAGAAGGTGTTGTTTTTCGATTGTAACGCGGCTGTGCGTATTGAAGAAGTAATAAAACTGCCTTGTGCGTTTGGCGAATTTAAACAGGATCCCAAATTAAAATTATTATTATTTTCAGAATCCATTATGACGGGAAATTACGGCTGGCAGGCAGAATGTTACGCCTTTGGTGAAGAGGCCTGGACATCAGTTACCCAGCGGGCATTAAACATGTTTGGCGCCAGCGGCTTTTACGGACACAGCGCCATTGTGGATACAGAAGCCATTAAAAATACCGGCGGTTTTCCCATTGATTATGTATCTGAAGACCTGATGCTGGCCATTATGCTCTGGCAGCTGGGTTTTCACACCTCCCATAAGGAATATGTGGAATTGGGTAAAGGGCGGGAATCCGGCTACAATGCCTCGCTCACACCGCTGAGTAAGTGGACGCAGGGGGCAGTAGAGATGGTGGTGGGAAGATTTATCCCCCGTACATTGGCCAATCCCGATATTCATGTGGGACAAAAAGTACTATTGATCGAGGCCCTGTCTTTCTTCTTTAAAAAGACGCCGATTCCCATTGTAAATTTTATCTATCTGGGCTGGATCGTTTTTCTTGGGGTAAGTGCATTTCTGGGATTTCCGCTGCCGTTTGTTTTCGGTTTAATTGGTATATTCCTAAATCAGGCAATCAACACCCAGGGATTTTTATCGCTAATAGAAAAAATGAGCTGGCCCAAGGCAGTATATAAATTCATCACTGATTTCCCAAAATTATATTCTATTTTCACCGCCATTATTCCATCCGCTTACGCGCAGGGGCATTTTCCCGGCTGGCGCGGTCAGGCCAAATTTCCCGTAAGCGCCAAAGGCTGGAACCTGGGACATACAAGGTTTACCAGCCGGGCCATTTGGGGGGAAGGGAGAAAATTTCTTTTTACGGAAATTGCCCTATCTATTGTTGCCATTGCCGGCTTTCTCTATTTGCCAACTATTGCCTCACCCCTAACATTAACCCTGGCCACCTGGATGCCGTTTTTACCGGGAGCTGTTATCGTGCTGGCGGTTACCCTGTTATCACTGATTACTTTTATTTTGAAAAAACTGAATGTGGATTTATACCGCGGAATTCCCCAGGCATTACGCAGGCTGAAAGAAGAGGTTATTCCCTACAAATTTGGTTTTCGTTATCCCCTAAGACTGCAATATTATCTGGGCATTCAGATGCTGGTTTTTGTTATTTGTGGATTTAAAACCTGGACACCGCTGCTTGCCTGGTGGTTCTGGCTGCCGTTTGTTGCTGGTCTGGCACTGTGGTTTCTGGGCAGTTTCAAAGGATATTACGGCAATGAACGTTATTGGAAAAGGCTCTCACTAGGCGGTTTTTTGGCAATGCTGGGAGTTCTGGGAATAAGTATCTTTTTTACACCCAGTCTGGCTGTCATGGTCTGGTCATTGTTTTATATTGGCATACCATTTACCTGGTTGTTTACCCCTTTATTAACGCATAAACAACCGTTAAAGGATTTAGAGTTAATGCTCAGACTGGGCAAAAGCTATAGATATATGAGAAGAAGAGAGGTGGAGCTGAATCTGCAATATGATGATCTCGTACAAGAAATAGAGGAAACACAAAGATTGGAATTTGAGGCAAGTGTTAGAGGCGAAGAGTTAAGTGAGGAAAAGCGAACCAGGTTAGAATCAATATTAGCAGAAGTAGGTACAATAGGGTCGCTAGTTTCCGGCA
>CAZIXI010000290.1:0-4044 GCA_964543115.1 uncultured bacterium | reverse complement strand
AATTAAGTTGCTAGGATTTGTCCCCCCCAATTATTAATTCCAATTATTTTATTAAAATTACTTAAATTATTCAAGATTAAACCAGTATGGATAATTAAGGCCTCACAGCTGAACATAATACTGAGCAGCGATCTTTTCCTGATGCTGGACGACACAGAGGTCGTTCTCTACGTTTTTGGCTTGTAAATTCGTCAAGGTGCAGAATGAAGGTTTGACCCCCTTGCCTTTATTAAAGGTGGGTCCTTCTGTTGACAAAATATGACTAATTAGCAGTTGGACAGGATTGTATTAAGTGATAGTCATTGAATAAAGAGGCTGTTTTCATCATAAAAATATGATGATTTGTCAACGATTGGGGATAAGTTGTTAATGACTTTGTCAGCACACAAGCATAAGGCAATGTGTAGTAGGGTTTTATGCAAGTGTGCGTTTTCGCTGAAATGGTATGATAATTGCATATATTATTGCAACTTTTGGACTTCACTAGTTGTTTTTTCGCAGGAATAGAGCATGAAAATAATCCGACAAAGGCATAGTATAACTGCATTTCTGAACTATTCTATTTATATAATAGTATTGATCTCCTTTCTTTGCCAGAATGTCTCCTTGGCGATTCCCATCCGCAATCAAAATATCCGTATTTCTCAAGAATATGGGAGAATTGATGATCCTCTTCATAGCAGCCAGCCTGAGGTGATTTTGATTGAAGACGCGCATTGCGTTTATGAGGCGCAGAAGAATATCAGTAATATACTGGAGCAGCTTGTTAAGAATAATGGGATTGATTTAGTTTGTGTCGAGGGAGCTGCCGGCCTGGTTGATACAGCAACTGTGCTTTCCCAAAATCCTGCCAGAGATTTGCGCATTCTGGTAGCGGATAAGTTTCTTCGTTCCGGATTACTTACCGCGGCGGAAGCTTTGTCTTTAATTAAAGGTAAAAATCCCGGTTTTACTATTTGGGGCGTGGAGGATCTTAAACTTTATCTTGAAGATTATCGACTGTTCAGGCAAGTGGTTGAGACTGCTGCTCAAGGAAAAAAACTAGCTGCCTTATTGGCAGGCGTTATCGCGGAAATGAAGCGTAAGTCCTATTCTGCAGAACTGCTGGCCCTGGATAAAATGGTAAAGGGATATCAAAACGGAAGTGTTCAGCTGCAGGAAGTAATTAACTTTTTATATGGCGAGTATGGTTTAGGTAGAGAATATCCTTCTTTAAGGGCTATGCGGAAATTAATTCACTTAGAAGAAAAAATAGATTATGGACAGGTAGAGAAAGAAAAGGAGATGTTAATAAAAAGTCCGGAAAATGCAAGGGCCTACAGGCAATTAATGTTATATTTACGCCTGGTTAAGTTGCGGGATAAGATCAGTATGCGAAAAATGCTGGCGGAGTTGGCGGAACTGATTGAGGAAACGTACTTGAGTCTTTGTCCGGATGAAGGCGCAAAATTAATTTATCTTTATGATCAGAGTCAATCTGCCCTGGCGCGATTGTTGTCATTGCAGGCTAAGCGGAATGACCTGACTAATCAGCGGGGATTAGAAAAGCTTAAAATATTGGCGGAGGAGTCGGGGTTAGAATGGCCTGGGAATACTATTAGCTTAGCGACACAGTTTTATCAGTTGGCCATGGCCAGGGAAGAGGCGTTGGTTACTAATTTGCTGGCAGTGATGAAAGAACAGAGAAAAAAGCAGGCGGTGCTTGTCTGCGGCGGATTTCACGTGCAGGGTATTAAGGATATGCTTGCAGCCAGAAATGTTTCTGCTGTTACTATTTCTCCGTTGATAACAGAAATACAGAAAAACAGCCGGGAACTGTATTTGGCGCGGATGCTAGATAAGCGGGTGAATCCGGCACAAATGCTGTTGGAGCTGGGAACGGGAAATATTCAACCGCTGCTTGCTTTTAGTCCGCAAGGCAGGCAAAGGGGTTTGGCTGAAGAGATTGTTCAGGCCCTGCATGAAATTGAGATTGATCCTGATCCCCGGAAGTTTCGAACAGGACGGGATAGGGGATCCGTTGTGGGTAAAATAAGAGCTATTCGGGATGCGCGGGTAAAGGCCAGAATTGTGAATGGGCAGGTAAAAGAGGTGGTTGTTGAAAAAGTGGATGTTGTTCCCGCTTTGGCCAGAACAGACAGGCAGCGGGCCGCTTTGAGGCAGTTTGTTCAGAAACAGGTCCAGGCAGCTTTAAAAAATCTGTTGGGCAGAGAGAATTTACTGCCTCCATTAGGGGCGGAAGAACAAGAGGCGAAAGAGCAAGGGGAGGGAGAACAGGAAATTAGAATCAGGTTACTGCAGCGGATAATGGACAATAAGTTGGGCCGCATTCCCGGTTTTTATACTGATCACGTGCAGCGGGGAGTGGAATTACATACCCGGGCTCTTTTGTCGCAGCCCCTGCTGGAATACGGCCTGCGCCATGAACTTGATCATGCCTGGCTGGTTTGTGCGCCGGGAGAAGAAATCAACGAAGAAGAAGATGAATGGCGGGTGCGGCAAAACGACCGGAAATATTTCTATACTCTCAGTCTCAAGGAAATGCGCAGGTTGCTGGATCATTTGAAGCCGGAGAATGACAATGGTATTGATCCCGGCGGGGCAGTGTATAGAGAGTTGAAGCAATTGGAAAAAGATAAGACTAACGGTTATCAGTTCCAAAATGAAGAACCCACAAGGATTCAGAATAAACGGAGACGGCGAGTAGCGAATCGTTACCTGGATGAGGATCACCCGCTGGATCTGGTGATCGGCAATCAATTGATCAGGATGATTAAAAGCGGTGGGGCGCTGACTTTTCTTGTCTCCAGTCTCTATGATATGAACGCGGCAACAATTGAATTCAAGCTCACGGAAAATGCTGTTTTGGTTATTGGCCGTAATCAAGGCGGGGGAAGTGCTCAAGGTAAGGATATTGTCCTGCCGGCAACTAACCAGTTGGCTTCCGTAAGGCATATTCGTTTGACGGTAAATAATATTAAAGAAGCCAGAATAAAGATTGCCTTTGAAGATCTCAAATCCCGTAATGGCAGTGTTCTCTGTCAGCCAGGGAGGTTCTTTAGTGTTGCCCAATCGCGGGCAGAGGAGGCGGGCACGAAGGTGGCGCTTAAATTATCCGAAGATGAGGAATTTGCGGTCTATAGCAAGGAGATGGAGAACGTTATCCGGCGGTTAAATTATGAAGTTGATTTATCCAAGGATGGTTGGCAGGCCTGGTTGCGGAAAGAGTTTATTCGGGCGAGAAAAGAATTGGCTGAGGAATTGCGTGATCAGCCCTATAAAGCTAATTATTTTGCCTTTGTCTCACTGTTTGGTGATCAGTTTATTGTGGAATGGATCAGGAATTTGCGGGTATTTCAGGAAGATATTCTTTATCTGCGGCAGATGCGAATAAACCTTGTTATCCGGCGGGTAACAGGAGAACTTGCTACGGAGTTTCGCGCCCTGGTGGCCCGCCGGGTAAGAATGCTCAGACAAATACCGGGAGGATTAATTGCCCGTGTGTTGAATCCGGGAGATTTTTTCACTTTTGAAGTTAGGGAAGAGCAAACTGGCACAGCCAGCGGGATAACCGGGATAAATCCTTTTGCTGTGATTGCGCTGGAGATGGTGCAGAATCCTCTGTTAAGGCAGTCCACGGTATTCAGTCAGCAAAGTTTGAGTGCGGTTGTGCATAGAGGAATGTTTATTTCACCTGATGAGCTTAAAGGGCAGGGCACGCGGGAACACCGGATTGCCTCCGGCGAATCGGTTTTCGCGCATAAATTATTTGAACAGTTAATTTTGGAAGAGCAGGCCTTGCCGGTAGAAGATTTTATCTCTATTCTGAAGATCAGCGGCAAGAGGTTGTGGGCGCATTTTTCCGAAAATGCCGAAAATATTCCCAAGGCCCTGCCTGATGTGGTGGCTATTCTGGAAGCGGCACTGGCTGAGGGAGAGGAACAGGCCGTGCAGGCGCTGAAGGATGTTTGCCGCAACTATTATGGGGTACACAGTGTTTTCCGCCGGCCGGTAGAGTTGCTTACTTTTTGTCTGGCCGGTTGC
>CAZIXI010000289.1:0-4064 GCA_964543115.1 uncultured bacterium | reverse complement strand
TGGAAAAAGTAAAAAACTAATAAGAAATTGCTCCTCAGGGAACATTATACAAAAACACTATCTAATGGTCAAGAAAATTCTATTTACCAATACAGAATTTGTCAAATATCTCATCTAGGAGATCATCGGTGACGGTTTCACCGGTAATTTGCTGCAACGTTTCCAGCGTATGGCGAATATCCGCGGCAATAAATTCCTGAGAAAGGTTGTCTTGGAGTGCGGAGATGGCATGATTTATTAATATACTGGATTTCTCCAGATTCTCTTTATGCCGCAGGTTGGTTACTATGGCCTCTTTGCCTTTATTTAAAGTTGAATTAGGCAGAATCAGCTTAGCAATAGCTTGCTTTAACTCTTCCAAGCCGGCCCCTGTCTTACAGGATATTTTGATAATCACTGAATCAGGTAAAATCTGCCCTATTTTTGCTTCTGATAACCTTCCTGGTAGGTCTATCTTATTAATTACTACTAATGTGGGCTTGATTAAAAACTGTCCCGCTTTGCGGGACTGCTTTAGAGGAATGGGTATAGACTGCTTAAACTGGTTTAGATCATTTTTGCCAAAATATTTGCTATTATCCAGCACCAATAAAAAAGAATCAGCACTCTGTACCGTTGACTTGGTTAGAGCTACACTCTGTGCCTCCAAACGTCCCCTGGGTCTCTTTATTCCTGCTGTATCCAACAGGCGAAACATTCTTCCCTGAATGTATATTTCTTCAGCCAGGATATCCCTGGTTGTTCCTGGAATCGGAGTAACTAGTGCCCGCTGCGAATCATTGACAAGTAAATTAAACAGACTGGATTTACCCACATTGGCTTTTCCAATAAGAGCAAGTTTGATACCCTTGTTTATCAGGACATTATCATTATAACCAAGAATAAGTCTTTGCATTTTTGCGAATATGTCTGTCAATTTTTCTTCCAGATGTTCCCTATTATTACCTGATCCAACATCATCACTAAAATCTATTTCTGCCTCTATGGCTACAAGCTCCTCTTTCAGAGATGATTGTATCTGCTTAATTTCTTCTGATACACTGCCCTTAATTTGCCGAATTGCAAATTCTGAGGATTGCTCAGATCTGGCTTGAATTAAATCAGCCACTGCTTCTGCCTGGCTGAGATCAATTCTACCGTTAAGAAAAGCCCGTTTAGTAAATTCTCCCGGTTCGGCCAGCCTTGCTCCCTTGTGTAATAATTCCGCAATAATTTTCTGCAAAACAAATGGGTTGCCATGACCACTGATTTCGATAGTGTCTTCACCTGTATATGTCCTGGGTGAGCGCAGCAGGAATAATAAAACTTCATCAGTGATTTTATCTTTCTCTCCATCAACAACATATCCATAATGAATGGTATGCGAGGGTACTGCTGTTAAATCCACAGACGGGCAAGCACAAAAAACCTTTCCGGCAATGGTTATTGCCTCCAGACCGCTCATCCTGATCAAGCCCAAGGCACCTTCTCCTTCTGGGGTGGCCAAAGCCACAATTGTATCCTGCTTCATAATATAATTAAACTATCACGGCCGTCTCAGCTTCGCAACATTTTTTTAACTGTTTTCGTGGAAATCCATGAAACTACTACTGGTAACTTCCCAGGACTTTTACTATTGACCTGAACTCAAAATTATGGTATAGTATTAAAGCCTTTGTATATCCAATACCTAACAACCAGGCCATGCATTGCAAGCTGTTGCATAGCAAATAGTTATATTGCGGAGAGTCGATAATGCATACTATTAAATTCAGTAAAACTAGACTTTTTCTTAGCTTTTTGGGAATTCTGCTGCTGGCCCAATGCCTATTAGCAATTCAAGATACGCGCCGGGTCACTAAAGAGAACAACGGCAGCAAAACAGTTCTTGCGGCCACCAATCCCAAAAAATATTTTATTACCCAATTAGCCCCTCTTCTATCTACACCCGCAGTCACTGCCGATGCGGAAATCGTTACCAAGATGAACAGGGTATTTGAAGATTTGGGAATAAACGCCTATGTGGTAGCCAATACCGTTACGCGACAGGGACAATCTGTGGAATTTTTAGTCTACGTAAATAAGTACGGTAAGGTTTTCCCGGTAAGATACACGCCTCTAATTAACGATGTCGCACAACTTATTTCCGAAGAAAATTTTCGCCTGGAGGTAAGGGCCTTTGCCTCCTGGATGCCGCTAACCATTGATCGCCTGCTTGGTTAAAACATCTTCTCTTTTTTTCTGCCAGTAAATAATAATTACATTAATTACCGCCAAAAAAACCACCCAATAAACCGCCAGCAACCAATCCCTGCTTACCGGAGTTGAGAAAGAAGGGAATAAATAATTAAGATTTAGTCCTTTTTCCTTCAGATAACCCAAGAGTATATTAGTTTCACCAGGATGCTGATAAAGCCAGAGTGGATTTTCTATAAGAATATTTTTAACGTACAGACTATACCATCCGCAGATAATTATTAAACTATATGTCGGCCAAGTATGGCGCAACAGCAATAAGTAAGCTAAGGGAACTATCAATAAAGGCACTATCGGAGTAAGATAGCGCAGCGGAGGACAATATCCTCCGTACCAATGATAATAGACAGAAATACAGCAATAAAATGGCAAAATAAGTAAAAGCCAGAAATAAAATACTTTATTATCCCGCTTGAAAAATAAATACGTTCCCGCTCCAAGCAATAAAAAATAAGGTGAATATACAAACAGCCCATAGTTACGGTCAATCAAATTGCCGATAACTCCTATAGCGAGAGAAACAGGGTCCGGTGACATCTTTAAATATTGGGTAACTAAAGATGGTGCCCGATAAAAATAATAGACAAAGCCAAGAAATAACAATAATAAAGGAACAAATACCAAGGCCAACCTGAACGCATCGCGCCTCGGCCAATAAAAAAAGAAATAACCGATAAAGATAATTGAAAACATAAAATACTTAACATGCAGCCACGGCAAAAAGACTAATAGCACCGCCAAAAAATATATTCTCGCCAGAGATGGCGACTTTCCCCCGATTCTATCGGGGGACTGCCCTCTGCTGCCAACCGCCTGCAAAAAAAGATAGGCAACAATAAGCGCCGCGGGTAATTCCGGGTACAGTTGATTAGCGTAAAAAACAAGCGGTGCCGTAAAGCCGGATAACACCGCTAACGCTAAAGCGATAATTTTATTTTCGGTCAAACTATATAGCAGAGAAAATAAAACTACCGTCAACAATGCCCCGCAGAGATTCATCATTAAATAGGCGCCATATATTCCCGCACAAAAATAACCGGGCAGCAGCAAGAGCGGCGCTCCAAGACCGTGACCGGAATACATCCGGCTGGCGGTATGCACGCGGGCATGCGGCCGCAGGGGAGCGGAATAGAATTCCAGATAATCCCGTCGCTGGAAATTATCAAGCAGATTGACGTCTCCGTCCCTGGCCAGGCTCTGAGTAATCATAAGATAATGCGGCTCATCACCGGTGGGTGAAATGAACGGCTGCATGCGGGATGAAATTAACAGCATAAGCGTCAATGTAAAAAGAAAAATAAACAGTTTTAACTTCGGCAATGGATAAGAGTTTAAGGCGTGGAAAAATCTTTTCGCAAATTTATCCTCTCTCTTCATTACCCTGAGCAGAACCTGCCGGAACCCTAAAGATAACAATAGAACGATGAGTGGACGCTGGAGTGAAACGATATCAAAATTCAGGCAGTCTATCCGCAGGCCGCCGGTAAGCAGAATAAAAACAATAACAAGCAGAGATAAAAAGGCCAGGATATCCAAAAAGGCAAAGAGGATTTGTCTCATCTATTTCGTTGACCGCTTGATCCGATACTGGTCAAAAACACCGATTAAGGTACTGAGAGTAAAGTAAAGGACCAGTCCGGAAGGCATACGATAGAAAATGAATCCCAGAAAAAAGGGCATAAATGTAGCCATCATTTTCTGTTGTTGCTGCTGCTGCGGGGTTGTAGCCGGCATAGTAGTCATTCTCTGTTGAACAAAAAAAGTGGCAATTAAAAATATCGGCAGGATATTGACCGCGAAACCGTTCGGCAGACGAAACAAGGTATCCG
>CAZIXI010000288.1:0-4083 GCA_964543115.1 uncultured bacterium | reverse complement strand
TATTCATGCAGATCATTACCGATGGCCTTAAATCACTCCAGGATCCGCGGCACAGGTTTGTTTTGACAGAGGATGTCTTCTTATACAGCGTTCTATATGCGGCATTACAAAAACGATTTGCTTTTCCTGCTGCTCCAGGACCAAAACCCCATTTTTTCCGTGAACATGATCTCTGGCGCGCCAGGCATCGAATTACCGTAGAAATTGGCAACAGAGAATTTATAAACCGCGTCTTGCTTCCGCCTCAAACACAAAATTATATATTATACGTATTAGAAACCGTCACTGCTTTTCTTGAAAATGTTGCCATCACACAAATCGATCCTCAGCCGCTGACAATAAATTTTGTCCCCGTAACTGCTGGAGACATGTACCAACGACAACTGGTCTGGTATGACTACAGCAACCAGACACTGTATATTTCCCTGACCGGCAAATTTAGAACCCGCGCCCAAACCGTCTCTGCCGTTACCCACGGCATCGCCAGCTGGCTCTGGCACGATATCTTAAGCAGAACACAACCCGCCTACAAGTACCAAGGCAGAGAATTGACAGAATCAGGCATGATGAATGAAATAATTAGTTTTTTGGCCGGCATGTTTGCTGACTATATTGTCTATGGCCCCCACCGCCTGGCCCACAGCCTTGGCTATCAACTTGATCGACTACCAAAACAATGGCTGAAGCGCTTTGCCATATTTGAACAATATATCCAAAAATCAAACGGGCAGCAAACAACAATAGGTTATCCAGATAAAGGAGCAGTAGATTTTTCCGTATAAAAGCTGCCTATTGTTCCCTAATAGTTAAAACTTTACGGTAAGATATGATTTGGAGATAGTAACGTAGGCGCTGGTTTCGCCGGGTTCACCGTGCTGTTTGTAACTGCCCAGTTCCTTTTCCTGGATCAGCTGATTGGGGCTGGCTAGGTCATATACATCCGGGTCCGGGCCGGTTTCTCCGGACTTGCCTTCCCCTCCCCCGCCGTGCCATTCACTGACCTTGGCAAATACCTCCCGGGCAAAATCATTGTCCTGGGTGCCGATAGCCACAATAAAACGCCAGGTCTGTCCACTGGGATCACCGATTATTTTTTTAGGTACGGCTATTTCCAAAATCGGCCACATCGGGTCAGCGATATCAAAACCCTTGGTATCAGTAGGTTCCCCATCGCGTTTGGCGATCAATTTACCCTGACTGTTCCAGATCCTGCCCTTATAGGTACTGCTGAGGGCAATCACATATTCGCAGGCCAGGTCCGGCGAAGTTCTCAATTCCGCGTAGGTGCCATTGTAGTTATTTATTTCATAAGGGTTGCCCTGGGCCAATACCACACTGCCCTTTTTGCCGCCTTGGGCCCCATCTTTATCAATGGCAATAATCCGGTAAGGAGCCCACCAGATGTTGGGCGTCGAACACCTGATGAGGAAATAGACATTCTTATTATCATGGGTCACCCGGAACTCCAACAGGTCAGTTGCCC
This sequence comes from uncultured bacterium, assembly GCA_964543115.1. Classification (GTDB taxonomy): domain Bacteria; phylum Auribacterota; class CAZIXI01; order CAZIXI01; family CAZIXI01; genus CAZIXI01. The sequence continues at coordinate 2,600 of CAZIXI010000288.1, read as the reverse complement.
TCTGCAGGTCCTTATGTGTTGGCGGCTCATATTTACCGTTACCGGTATCGTCTCCCGCCGCGTCTTTCCAGATATATTCTCCGTTACTGATCACCCCGGTATTATCCTTTTTGGGCGCTTCACCCAGCCAGTCGGTAATCCGCTTATCCATTACATTGACCTTGTGCCCGGTCACATATTTTTCTTCGGCAAAAACATTAAAGATTAATGAAATAAAGACCAGCGTAATAAATAATATTTTCATCTTACCTCCTCGTTAAAGTAATCGCGAAAATCTTCAACTTAGGCTGTTCGGGCAGCACAATAGCCACTAATTCCTTATCCGCAGCTAAATTAACACTATTAAGATAAATTCCCACCGGCGGCTGATTGTCCCGGTCATTGCGCTGATGGTTATGGGGCGCCTTAATTACCAGTTCCTCGCCAAACATCGGCAACGCTCCCCACCAATCAGAAAAATTCAGCGTTTCCTTGCTGCTTGTCCCGTCAGTGTAAGAAAAGATACATTCTCCGCCGGCGCTGCCCTGATTTGCCGCTGCCAGAATAAATACCCGGCTGTAATGATCCGGTTTTACCAACAGATGCTGCCCCCGGCAGGAAACCACATTCAGCTTACCGTCCGCCTTCTCGCCAAATTGAAACTTTACCCTCTCTTGACCATTATAAATAAAACCTTCAGCAGATTCCGGTAATTGTTCCGCGGGAAAATCGAAGCCGGTACCATCACTGCGGTTTTTGTCCCAGGAGATCCAGTCGTCATTAAAAGGAAGCTTAACATATACGCCCGGTTTCCGGTCAACGGTTACCGTAAGCTCCTCCCTGCTTTCATTGCCGTTTTTATCTTTTGCCAAGATGGTAAGCTGATGGGTAGTGCCGTCTTTATAAGCGGACAGGTCCCAGTTGAAAGAATGCTCCAATGGCGGCCGGTATTCCAGTTGCTGTTCCTTGCCGTCAATAAGGAGGACAACCGTGATATCTTTGGGCAGCGTGCGGTCATCCTTAACGGTTAAGAGCAACTCCTCTTTTCGCATAAGATGATCGCCGTCTTTAAGATTAACGGTTATTGCCGGCGGCTCATCCACATTATCAACAAATACATCCCTGAATACCGTCTGCCTTTGTCCGGCTGGACCTACAACCCTTAACTCTAACCGGTGCACGCCTTCACTAAATCCGGTTGTATCCCAAGAATAGGTAGAATCATCAGCTAGTTCCTGCTCTTCTCCGTCGATGGCCAGGGTCACCGCAAGCGGCTTTTTACCACTGCTCGTTTCAATACTATTAACCACCCTGATTTTGCCGGCAACCGGCAGATGTTCCGGTGGTTTTTTAATCGCTACCTGTAAATCCCCGATTTCGCGCCCATGAAGCTCTTGCAGGCTGTAAAATATTGGTTTTTTGTCCTGCCTGTCTTTGGTTATCGTACCCATTGTCTGCGAGTAACTGATCATGGTGGACCAGTCAAACATCGCCCACCACACAAGACCGGCAACAAAAGATTTTTCAACACAGGCCCTGAATGTTTCTTTAGCCAAGAGCACCTGTTTTTCTACCTGCGATTTATCAATATTGGACCAAACACCGTATTCGGTAACAATCAGCGGTTTACCAGGAAAGGCGGCATGCATCATGTCCAGCGCCCGAAGCGTATCATTATAGTAGTCTTTGCCATAAAAGACCCCATAATACATGGTTACACCCACTACATCACAGGGCGCATGACTTTTATCCAGCGGATCACTGCCGACAGCGGATTGGGCAACAAGGCGCGTGCCATCAATCTTAGCTGCCAACTGATATTGATTGCGAATATATTCTACCCTTTCCTTCTGGCTGGAACATTCATTGCATGTGCCCCAGAAGAATATACTGGGCCGGTTAAAATCACGGTAGATCATTTCCAGCCACATTTGCCTGGCAATCTTTCGTTCATCCTGAACTCTGAAGCCCTCTTTATCAAACCAGCACACCGGAATCTCTTCCCAGGCAGCCAAACCCAGCCGGTCGGCAATCAAATACAGCTCCTGGCGGTTCGGGTAATGCCCCGATCGGATAAAATTCGCGTTTGTTTCCCTGATCAATTCCAGATCGGCAGATAGTTCTCTCAGAGAAAGAGGCCGGCCAAAATGTTCGTGCCGGGCCACACCACGCAGCAGCACCGGTTTGTTATTAAGAAACAGCCGGCAGACCCGTTTATCTATTCGTAGTTGTCTCACGCCAAATTGCGCGTAATAATTGCTTTTACCGCAGCTAAGGCGGCAGACATACAGGTTAGGCTGTGCCGGAGACCAGAACAGAGGTTCGGCCAGCTCAAATTTAAAATCAATAACCTTTACTTTTTCTCCCTTTTTGAATTCTACCTTTTTGTCGGCGGCACCCTGATAAATAAGCTCACTTGCGGAGTCAATAATTGACTCTGCCCGCAGGTCAAGTATATTGTCTTCTGTTACTTTGGCCGGAAACAGCCGGACACTAACCGGCAAGAGCTGCTTTTCCCCCAAACGATTAAAAATTACCGCCTGCACCGCTACTTTACCTTTAGCGCTTGTTTTTATCCGCATACTGCTAACGCTGGTATCCTCATCTATTTCCAGATAAAC
>CAZIXI010000287.1:0-4095 GCA_964543115.1 uncultured bacterium | reverse complement strand
AAAATACCGAAGATACCGTTTATTTTGGCTGCGATAGCTTTTGTTTTTATAATTTTATCCTTCGCTATAGTAAAAATGACACTGCCTCCCTCGGAAGAAGTAATTATATATAATGCTTTCAGCAGTGGTGGCCTAGTAAATAGCCTTTCCGGCGGATATGTTACAAATGACGTGATTGCCGGTGGTCTTAGCGGGATATTTGCCTTGCCATATTCAATTGATCAAGATACGGAGAATGATTTTCTTACCTGGTACATGGCCGAAGGGTGTACCAGAGGTTTTGACACCTGGATCCTGATCCAGAATCCGGGAGATAATGAGGCCCAGGTAAAAGTTACTTTCATGGATCAATATGGTAACACTGTAGAAGTTACCACAGAAACAGATCCTGAGCTTACTACTCTCGAAGCACATAGCCGAAGCACAATATATGTAAATGATTTTATGCCGGATAAAGATGTATCCACGACAGTAGAATCAATAAACGGAGAGCAAGTAATAGTGGAGCGGGCAATGTATTGGAATCGCCGAGGAATAGAATGGATTGGCGGACACAATTCAATTGCCGTTACTTCACCCGCTACCACCTGGTATCTGGCGGAAGGCTGTACCAGGGGTTTTGATTCCTGGATCCTGATCCAGAATCCGGGAGCCAATGAGGCCCGGGTAAAGGTAACGTTTATGGACCAGTTTGGAGAGACGGTGGAAGTAACTCCGGATGTAGATCCTGAGAATACTGTACTTGAGGCGCATAGCCGCGGCACAATATATGTTAATAACCACATGCCGGGTAGAGATGTATCCACTAAGGTAGAGAGTACAAATGGAGAGCCGATAATAGTGGAGCGGGCAATGTATTGGAGCAGCCAAGCTGCGTTAGCGGGGGGGGGATAGTGTTGAAATAGAATGGATTGGCGGGCACAATTCTATTGCGGTTAGTTCTGCCGCCGCTACCTGGTATCTGGCGGAAGGCTGCACCAGGGATTTTGATGAGTGGGTGTTAATTCAAAATCCGGGCGGTAATGAGGCCCGGGTGAATGTGACGTTCATGGATCAGTATGGTAATACGGTGGAATTAACGCCGGATAATGATCCGGGAAGTACAATTCTGCAACCGTATAGCAGAAATACTATTCATGTGAATAATCACATGCCGGACAAAGATGTTTCCACTACGGTAACATCGGCTAATGGGGAATCAGTAATTGTTGAACGGGCAATGTACTGGAGCAGGAGCGGCATAGAGTGGATTGGGGGACATGATTGTATGGGAGTCACTTCCGCGGGCACCACTTGGTATCTGGCCGAGGGGTGTACCAGGGGTTTTGATTCCTGGATCCTGATCCAGAATCCGAGTGATAATGAAGCACAGATAAAAGTGACTTTCATGGATCAAGACGGTAATACCGTAGAAGTGACCACAGAAACAGATCCCGAGAACACCATTCTTGAAGCGTACAGCAGAAGCACTATTTTGATAAATGATTATCTGCCGGATAAAGATGTTTCCACAACAGTGGAATCAATAAACGAAGTGCCGATCATAGTTGAACGGGCGATGTATTGGGACAGCGGGGGAATAAGCTGGGTCGGCGGACATGATTCTGTGGGGGTTGTTTCTGGGAATTGAATTGCGCGTGCGCTGAATTAATTTTGCGGTACGCTGCGCGAAAATAAGATAAAAAATGATTATGAACTTTATGCTCGGAGCCAGATTGAATCAACGTAATATCGGGAGGCATAAAATGAAAAAGTATAAGATGATCGGCTTAACTTTAGGGCTCTACATTTTTTCTGTTTTCTTGATTCCTGCTGTTCTCTGTGCGGAAGATGCGCCTTGGGAGATAGACTACCATGGAGCGATCACGAGGGATGGTAAGCCGGTTGACGGTAAAGTATCCGTTAAATTTGTCATAGTAAATGAAAGTGGCGATACGACAAATTGGTCCAATGATGGTACTTCTGTTTTTGGCGGTGAACCTGATGCCGGGATACAAGTAACTGTCACTAATGGATTTTTTCATATTATTCTGGGGAGTAATATGCAGGCCTTAGATGAATATGTATTCAACCGGGGGCCCATATATTTAAGGACTTGGATTGATTTCGGCAGCGGTTATGAAAAGGTGCCTGAAGACAGGAAAATAATCAGTACTGCCTATGCCCTGAATAGTAATTACGCTGAAAGCAGTGACCATGCCGGAAGATTGGTCGCGGATACAATAGTGATCGGCAATCCTGAAATAAGGTTTGATGAGGATGAAAAAGAATGGCAGGTTTCCAATGATGGTGAAAATTTTCATGGTTTATTAGTGGGAGATGACGGGGCAGAAGGCCCGCAGGGACCAGCCGGTCCGCCCGGTCCGCCCGGTGCCCCGGGTGCGCCCGGCGCGCCAGGTGCGCCTGGTGGTGATGGCGCTGCTGGCCTGCCCGGTGGCGAAGGCCCCCAGGGCCCGCCGGGTCCGGCAGGTGATATCGGCGGCCAATTCCTTTCCAATGTGGGTTGGCTGCAGGTTAACGATTATGTCGATATTACCGGTGAATATAAAATTAATGGGGAGAGGATATCAGCTTTAAATATAGGTTACAATAATGAAGAATCTGATTATCCCACTGTTGCTGCCGTCCTGGATGCTTTGTTGTATACAGCACCGGGGGTAACGGGATTTACTAACACTAGTGCTGGCACTAGTGGCCCACAGACCGCTAGTACTACCGTATTTGAAGCGGGCGAAATTGTCACCACAACAAATCTTCAGTGGACGTTGTCAAAATCAACAATAGACAGTCAGTCAATTGATGGTCAGATTATCCCGCTTGCTGAGGGTCAAAAGAGTTATCAGTATCAGGTTGACGACCAGTGGTCTGGCGATAAGGTATACAATCTAACCATAGAGGATACGGAACCGGACGGAGGAGTGAAATCTGTAATGGTCTCCACAACCGTTGCTTTCAGGTTTAAGCGCTACTGGGGCCTCACTAAGAATATGCAGGAAGATTGGCCTGGAGGAGGTGCGGGAATGAATTACGCCATGTTCCAAGATGCGGCTGATACTATTGGCAGCGATTTAGTGCAGTCCAGGATCAAGGGAGGAATATCATTGAGTCCTGAGGACCAATATATTTACTACCTTTATCCAGCAAGTTTTGGTGAGTTAAGCGAAGGAGTGAGCACAAGCGGAGGTAATGTCTTTGTGCCCCTTAGCCCGGTAATTATCCAGTTTGAAAACGAATTCGGTGGAACAACAAACTATTATCTCTATGTAACGCCGAATAAATATAATAATAATCTTAGTGTCTATTTTAAGTAGGGGAGGGCCTTGCGCTCTCCCACAAAGGGAGGTGTATCATGAAACATGTATTTGTAAAAACACTCATTATGATGTTCAGCTTTGGCTTAGTGCTTTTGTTGAGCCACGGCTCTTTTGCCGGAATCGAGCTGGGAGATACAATTATCTCTACAGGTGATTACCCTGTTGTTGTCTCCGGCCAGGTGCGCGGTGGATTTCATACGGTTTCCACTTTGACCGCCATGTATGAAATTCCTCTGGCCCGGCTTGAGGAGGGAATGTCGGTCTGGGTAATCGATGCTGATTCAGCCGCAGACGGCAAGCAAGGCAAAATGTTTAGATTGAATAAACCGGTAGATGAAGTCATAGATCCGGATCCTGCTGATTCCGAAGTAACCGGTAGCACTGACTGGAGCGAGGTAGCTGAAGGATCGGGAGCGATTGACCTTGCGGATCACAACGTGACTGAGCTTATGGATGTAACCGATGCCGGCAGCGGAGCGATAATAACGGCAGCTGAGAGGACGCGATTGAACGCGGCCTACGGCTGGGGAGACCATGCTGGGGCAGGATACTTGAGTTCATACTCAGAGACAGATCCCATTTTTACTGATAGTGCCGCATTTGGGATAACCAGCGGTGAAATTAGTAATTGGAACACTGCCTATGGATGGGGCAATCATGCTCTCGCGGGATACTTGACTTCATATACAGAGTCAGATCCTACGGTAGACCTCACGAAGCTGCAGACTCTGGTGTCTAACGATTTTCATAATTTAGGTGGAACAGACCTTACGTTGACGTC
>CAZIXI010000286.1:0-4097 GCA_964543115.1 uncultured bacterium | reverse complement strand
TGCCCAATGCCAAATTGCGGGGCATTTCCCGTAAGATCGTTGACCGGCAGGAAAGGGGCCGGATAAAAAAACTGCTGCAGCAATCGCGCCTGCCCAAGGATATGGGGGTGATTGTGCGTACCGCGGCTGCCGGGATTCATATTAAGAGTCTTAACCGTGAACTTAAGTTTCTTCTTTCCAGCTGGAAAAGGGTACAGCGCCGGATAAAGATCACTAAAACACCGGCCTGTGTTCATTCAGAGTTAGATCTTGTTTTACGTACCGTGCGGGATGCCTTAAACGAGCAGATAAGCAAGGTGATTGTTGATTCCAGACGGGAATACAAAAGAATAACCAAGTTTATTAAGATATTCCTGCCTAAGTTTAAAACCTTTGTGGAATTTTACCATGATAAAAAACCCTTATTTGATAAACACAATATTGAACGGGATATTAACCGTTCGTTGGGACGTAAGGTCTGGTTGAAAAGCGGCGGCTACCTGATAATTGAATCCACCGAGGCACTGGTGATAATTGACGTTAACAGCGGCCGTTACGTAAAGACTAAGGATATTGAGCAAACGGCCTATAAAACAAATCTGGAGGCTGCCCGGGAAGTTGGCCGGCAGTTGCGCCTGCGCAATATCGGCGGGATAGTGGTGATTGATTTTATTGATATGGAGAACCGGGCCAATCAACGGCATGTGCAGAAAGAACTCAAAGAGTCCACAAAACAGGATAAGGCCAAGATACATATCTATCCTTTTTCCAAACTTGGGTTGGTTGAACTTACCCGCCAGCGGATTAAAGACACTATTGCCCGGGAGGTATTTCAGCCCTGTCCATATTGTCAGGGCCGGGGGCGGGTAAAAGCGGTGGATACCTTGTGTATTGAAATTAAACGCAAAATGCAGGAATCATTGCGCAGCCGCCGTGCGCGGCGGTTGGAATTGACGGTTCATCCGGATGTGGCCAGCTATCTACGGGATGAGAGATTACTTGAACGTTGGCGCCGGCCCTTAGGGGCACGGATAGAGTTGAAAGAGGACAAAACACTGCATATAGAGGAGTATAAATATAATTAATAAATACCTTGACGAGTTCAGGGGTTTTGACTAAAATACCCGTCGATTAACTAAAATTTGTAAAAGATTTCTGCAAAATAGTCTTTTGTCATACCGCGGCTTGACCGCGGTATCCAGAACTAATTACATCGCAAACACTACTGGATCCCGCGGTCGAGCTTCGCTCGCCGCGGGATGACATTTGAACTTTTTTACTCTATTTTGCAGAAGTCCTAAAAATCGTATATTACAGGAGGCTAAAATGTTAGCTGTTATTGAAAGCGGGAGCAAACAATATTTGGTTAATGAAGGAGATGAATTACTGGTTGAAAAACTGCAGGGGAAAGAAGGCGGGAAGGTAAAGGTAGACCGGGTACTGTTAGTCATTGACGGCAAAGAGGTTAGTGTAGGACAGCCGGAAGTAAAAAAGGCAAAAATTACCGCAAAACTCCTGACCCAGGAAAAGGGGCCGAAGATCACAGTATTTAAGTTTAAGCGCCGCAAGAAGATGCGTCGGAAGATTGGTCACCGTCAGCAGATGAGCAGATTACAGATTGAGAAAATCGAATTAGCCTGATATAATAATTTAATGTTTTAATGTTTAGGGATTTAAAAGAAATTGTAAATGTTTTTGAACCACAGAGTACACGGAGAAAAAATAATATAATCTCTGTGAATTCTGTGATCTCTGTGGTTTAAAGATACAATGTTTAAATAGCCAGGAGTCAGCCCCAAAGGGGCCTCCCGTAATAGGAGGAACATTATGGCACATAAAAAAGGATTAGGCAGTTCAAGAAACGGCAGGGACAGTCAGGGGCAGCGGTTGGGTGTGAAACGTTACGGCGGTCAGCAGGTAAAAGCCGGCAATATCCTTATTCGCCAGCGGGGCACAGTGTTTCGGCCGGGATTAAATGTGGCTAGGGCCCGGGATGACAGTCTGTTTGCTTTGGCTGCCGGTGTAGTGCGCTTTGAAGGCACCGGCACCACCCGCCAGCGCATCAGTGTCTATCCCGCTTAAAACACAAAATCGCTAAATCCGCAAAGGCGCAAAATTAATTAAATATTTTTTGCGTTTTTGCGCTCGTTGCGTTTTTGTGTTTCAAAAATTATGAAATTTCATCCTATTTCCACCAAAGCCTTCACCTTAATGGAACTGGCGGTTGTGCTGATCATTCTCGGCATCCTGGCCGCCATCGCCATCCCCATTTACACCGACGCTATCGAGAAGAAAAAGGGGGAGATGTGTATCCAGAATATTGAGATGATTATAGCGGCAGAGAAGATATATAATTCCAAATACGGGACTTACTGGCCGACTACTTCTGGTTGGCAAACTGTTTCTACTGCCCAGATAAATAATGCCCTAAACATCCACATAGAAGAGACCAGTTTTGATTTTGAAGTCAATAATGCGTATACTATTGATGCATCTAATCCTGTTCATTTGTATGCAACCAGAAATGGTGGAACATATCAATCAAAACGAATTTACTACCGATATTGGCCGTATACCAATACAGAGTTATGGGACGGGAGCTGGTTTATTGACCCCCCGGGTTTTCCTACACCTGCATAATATTTTCGTTTAAATTCTTCCCTTGACGGCACTTGCCAAATCCACTAAAATCCCTCTAATATATATATATTCTATAAATATATAATTTCATTTAATTAATTACTTTGTTACTTTGTTACTTTGTCACTTATTTTATTATTGTGTCTAAATTTATTGATCAGGTAAAAATCTATGTTAAGGCCGGGGATGGCGGCCGGGGCTGTGTAAGTTTCCGTCGGGAGAAGTTTGTTCCCCGCGGCGGTCCGGACGGTGGTGACGGCGGGCGGGGCGGCAGTATTGTTCTGGAAGGTGACAGCGGCCTGTTGACCCTACTGGATTTTAAGTATCAGCCGCATTTGAAAGCCGGCCGGGGCGGGCATGGCCGGGGTAAGGATTGTAACGGCCGGGCCGGAGATGATAAGACGGCCCGGGTGCCTTTGGGAACGATTGTTACTGATCTGGCTACGGGTAAACAACTGGGAGAAATACTTTCTGCCGGCGAGCGGCTGGTGGTGGCGCGCGGCGGCCGCGGCGGCCGTGGCAACAAGCAGTTTACCACTTCTACTAACCAGGCTCCGCGGCGGGTGGAGCCGGGCGAGCTGGGTGAGGAGAAAAACTTACAGTTAGAATTAAAGATATTTGCCGATCTGGGTTTGGTGGGCGCGCCCAATGCCGGAAAATCAACCGTAATTAATTATATTTCCACCGCCCGGTCCAAGACGGCAGGGTATCCTTTTACCACGCTTACCCCGGTTTTAGGGGTAGTTGATCTGGCTGATGATCGCCGCCTGGTTGTGGCTGATCTGCCCGGTTTAATCGAGGGGGCCTATCAGGGCAGGGGATTGGGGGATCTTTTTCTTCGTCATATTGAACGCAGTCAATCACTGGTTTTTCTGCTGGATATGGCGGATAAACCAGTAGCGGATTACCAGATGTTAATTAATGAACTCAGTCAATATAAACAGTCACTGTTGAAAAAAACCTATCTTATTGCCGCTAATAAGATGGATCTTGCGGTTAGTGAAAAAAATCTGCGGCAGTTTGTTAAGGAAGCCAAGGTTTCCCGTAAAAAAATATTTCCTGTTTCCGCCCTGACCGGCAGCGGGATAGAAACGTTACTTTCTGAGTTAAGGAGATTAAATGAAGAGAAAAGAGCTGCTTAGCAAAGCCAAACGGATTGTGATCAAGGTGGGTACCAGGGTGATTACCCATCATGACGGCACGCTGGATCCGGAGCAGATTGAAAAACTTACCGCTCAGGTAGCGGCGCTGCGCCAGCAGAACCGGCAGGTTGTTATTGTTACTTCCGGGGCGATTGGCGCCGGTATGGCCCAGCTGGGATTGGCGCGGCGGCCGCAGAATCTTTCTCAGCTCCAGGGGTGCGCGGCGGTTGGCCAGAGCGAGTTAATGCATACTTACGCGGCTGCCCTGAAAAAGAAAGGGTTTTTAGTGGCCCAGATACTGCTTACTACCGAGGACCTGCGCAGCCGCGCGCGGCA
>CAZIXI010000285.1:0-4172 GCA_964543115.1 uncultured bacterium | reverse complement strand
CTCTTAAGCAACGAGTATTGGTGTATTATGCAACAATGAGTGAAGGGGCAGTCAAATTGCAAGATGTCCATGCGGTTGATGCTTCCTTATAATTTAAGGTTGTATGATATTGATTGTTACATTTAATATAATAATAAATGTAATAATGGTTGACACAATACTATTACTGTGCTATATTATAGTAGGAAAAAAAGGAGGCGTTTATGATTATTGTAAAAGAAAATACTGCTTTGGTAGGCATTTCTGAACTAAGAACAAATACAGAAAAAGTTTTGCAGGCGATGAAAGAGTTTACGGTCATGATTGAAAAGAGGAACAATCCTGTGGCTATCCTTATGCCGATAGAGAAATACAAGCGCTTTCAAGACATATTGGAGACACTCGAGGATACGGCCTTAGGATATTTAGCTAAGGACAGGGAGAAAGGAAAGAAGAGGGCTAAATATATCCCATTAGAAAAGATAGAAAAACAACTTGGATTAAAATAGATATGCAGTGGAAAATATCAATTCACCCTTTGGTTATTAAGGAAGATTTCAAGCAAATTTCAGTACACGCCCAGAAGCTGATTGTCAGGGCAATCCGTAAGAAATTGGCTTTAGAACCGCAAAAATTCGGCAAACCGTTAAGCGGCAATCTTAAGGGATATTGGAGATTGCGTACCGGAAAATATAGAATTATTTACCGGATAAGAAAAGACAGAATTGAGGTCTTGATAATCAAAGTTGGTATCCGTAAGGATGCAATTGTATATAAGAAAGTCTTTGCCAGGTTAAATAAGTTAGGCAACTAGTAAAGCAACAGCCTGCCTAAGAAAATCTTCCTCTCACCATTGACAAACCACTATTTATCAGGCATATTTTTCTTAGGGAGTAGTTTGTCTACAGTTTCATATAAGGGCATGGGGGACATGAACTTAGCAAAACACCTAAAAACACTGCTGATTTTTGCTGTTATTATATCTTTCCTTAGCCAAAATCTTCTCTGGGCACAGAGTTCTCTGGCAAGAAACACCCTGGCTCCGCTCAGTCAGTTTAAAGATGATGAAATAGCTTTGGAAAGCCTATTTCAAGATCTTTGCCAGCAATTACGATTAGCCAGAACAAAGCCGGAAGCGTTTTGTCGCCTTAAAGAAAATCTGCAGCTGATCTGTGAGCAAATCTTTGCCAGTGTACCGGAAGTAGCTTTTCAGGATATGCTTCTGGAATTTCGCGAGAAACTATACAATCTCATACTCTCCCAGCCACAGTTAACTGCTGAATTATTGGACATACTTTTCTCTTGCCTGTGTATGCTTTCAACGGAAGTTAAGCAGACCTACCGAAAGGAATTGTCTGTTGCCGATGATGGTGCGCATTTTATGCTTCCGCCGATGAGTGACCGAAAATTAGTGAATTTCATTCTTGATTGTGCCCGTCTGCCATATGAAATCGGCGTGACAAAAATCCACTATAACAATAAATCATGTTTTGTTTTATCTAAAGGAGACCAGGGTTCAATCTCTACTTTTTTTGGTGAAATGTTTCCCTCAATAACTATAAATTTACATACACACACAAAGGGATTTGGATATTTACCGGAACCTTCTCCGGAAGATTTGGAAAGTTATCGAGAAGCAAAAGCAGACTTAGCAGCACCCCTGCCGGATTTAGTTTTAGGTAAGAGCAGAAACAAGCTATTCCTGCAGGCATACAATGCTGAAGGTGAAGTGCAGAGCTTCCAAGGAAGAAATGCTGTCAAACAGGCGCTTTTGGATAATTTCATCAACCAGGAAATTAGAATGGATTTAAGTACAGCTCAGCACGGAATAATTGTTGGTAATCCAGACACAGGCATGCCGGCAATGAATCTCAAGGGCAAAGGCCGGGGCAAGAGAAAGAAAAAGAAACCTCCAAAGAAAAAGTCACAAAAGGGAAGTTCACCGGAAAAGAGGCTGTTGAAAAGGGTGCTTGGTTTGGGAAAAGCAATTTCACCGGCAAAAAGGCAGGAAGCAGTAGCCTTTGCGGGGCATATTGAGAAAACCATTCTCAGCTCATATGGCCGGCGGCTGCTGGCAGCGGCAGGCTTCTCCGCGGCTGAAATTGACGTTTTGACTAGATATGTACGTGGTTTTACAGGATTACCAATCAGAAATGAGGGACTTTTCTGGGGGGGATTAGCTAGTGTTTTTGCTTCAGCGGATGAAGAAGAGGAAGTGCCGCCGCAAATTGACCTATCAAAGGATCTGGAGAAGCTGAAAACACTTTCTCTCTCTGTCCCTTTGGCAGCAGAGATGCTAGAAAAAGAATTTTACTTAAAATTTGCAGATATTACCAGTGCCGCCATTGCCTTAATGACTGTATGCCTTATCTACCACAATAGCCCGCTAAAGCGGCGTGTTGAGCTAAGAACCGATTCAGCTCTGAGAATGCTTATTGAAGATGATATTCATCCCTATGCGGCGATGATGGTCTCAGAACATATTTTTAAAATTGAAGAATTTTTGCAAAGTGATTTATTTCAGGGAAGGTTTAGCGGACAAAGAATATCCATTTATAACTTTGTTAGAATATTAAACTTCTTTGCTACTCGGCCGGAAACGTACAATCTCTCGCTTTTGTATTTATTAGCGTTACCTTTAAAGGAATTAGTTGAGCGGGAAGATAGCACAATGGTGCAAATAGAGTTTATCAATGAACTAGCATCTTCTTTCAGCATGGTCCGAGAAGCAGAAGAGAAAGGATATGGAAATGAGAAAGATGGAATAAATCACAAGTATTATGTCGGTCTCTTTTTGCTTTGTAAATCTGTGCGCAATGTTAATGAGCTGCAGGTTTGGCTGTCCCGGCTAAAGAAAAAAGAGTGTCGCACGGAGAAGAATATCTGTGCTGGCCTGGACATCATTATTGACTACTTCAGAGAAAAGAGACAGCTGAATAAATGGAGCGCCTCTGAAGAAGAGGCTCACTGGCAGTCATTGTTAACTATTTTCAAAGCTGTGGCCACGGATATTCCCAGTTTTTTCATTCTGTTTCCGCAGGCGCTGGATTTAATCATGGAAAAGAGTGTTTCAGAAGCGGAAAGGATAAAGCAGGTAGCTGAATATATCAGAAGAGGAACTGATGATTTTTGCCGTTTTCAGGTTGAAGAGGGAATGATTTTTGACCGTTTTAATACCGCCACGAGAGCCGATAAGGGATTACGGGAAATGCTAGCGGACTTCATCCAGGAAGATGATCAGGTAATCTCTATTGGCTGCAGCGATGGGTTCTTTGAAAGTATACTTAATGAACGCTGGCAGAAAAACGGCGGCAGCGGCTCTGTTATCGGTTTAGAACGGGCAGCTTCTTTTGCCGCTCTGGCGCGGCGGCGCGGAGTGGATATAATTGAGGCAGATGCAGCTGAACCTTGGCCGGTTGCCCCAAGCAGTAAGAGTAAAGTATTATTCTTAGAATCAATCGGCGGAATGGATTTAGCTAGGGTTTTTGCCAATGCCAACCGGGTGCTGGAGCCTAAGGGAGAGGTTATTATTACCAGTTATGAGATTAGTGATCCAATAAATGATTGTTTTTATTATGGTTATCGAGAACGCAAAGATATTATTGAATCATTAACCGGAAACGGCTTCAAGGTAACGGATGTTTCTCTTTACGAACATGGCCGCGGAAAAGAGTTAATAGAACTAACAGAAACCGAGGCCAAAGAATGTCCGAATACCTTATTTTTGATTCGTGCAATAAAGGAACGCGATCTTAAGTTGCTACATGATGCTGAAATAGCATACGACAATATATTGGAAACATTGCGCAGCTATGATTTTCACATAAAAGGAAAGGGTGATTGCGGTTTGATTGCCCCAGAAGACCTGCCGCTGCCGCGGGGGCCGAATATCGGTGTGCCAATTGGTATCGGAACAGATGGGCATGAGTTTCTGGGGATTGAGGGGAAGGATTTGGCAAATTATATATGTTTTTTGCCCACAGAAGACAACCTTTATACTCAACAATGTACTGACGGCAGTTGGCGGGTGTTTTTGCAATATGGGGTATATTTCGATCAAGACGGGGCGCTGTGTTACGGAAAATTCAGGGAAACGTTAGAAATTCACGCCCTCACTCATGGTGGTACAGGCGAAAGCGCGTTTTTTGCCAATAAGGAGTTTCCGCTGTTAAATCCACCAGCGGTACCGGCGT
>CAZIXI010000284.1:0-4204 GCA_964543115.1 uncultured bacterium | reverse complement strand
GATGATTACCGGTGACCTGGATATGGCGGTTAGTGCCATGGGTAAAGGCGCGCTAGCTGGTGCGTTGCAGGGTTTAACGGCTAGTATTACTTGGACTACCAGTACCGGAGTTATTGGTGGCGGTGAAACTTTCGCAGGTAATTTTTCCGCTATGGGCGGCTGGACACAGCTAGCCTTAAGCACTGCCATGCCCTTTCTCTTGCGGGCATTGGATGAGGCCGGGGCGATTGATGAAGATAGTGTATGGACGATGCTGGTGGAAGCTGCTGTCTCAACAGTTGTGATGAGTGTCAAGGGCGCGGTTAGCGGAGATTTTTCCACTAAACAAAATATAGCTGAGCAGCCGGCAAAAGCCAGTCCGAAACTTAATGCTTTCTTGCAAAAAACATTATTAAAGCTGTGCGTGTTTTTGCCGCTTAATATGCTGATCCAGCACGCGATTAGTGAATGGTATAAAGAGGCGGGTGAGGAAGCGGTGCAGGATTATGTAGATAAAAAGAAAGAGCGGCTGCATCGAGAGGGTAAGGATTATGTTGATGTGGAGGTAAGTGAAGCGGAAAGACAGCAGATCCTGCTGGACAGCGGTGTTTATCTGGATAATGTGCTGTATAACCAGATGGTATCTGCGTTCAGTACGTTGCAGAATAAATGGCTAAATGGGATAGATGCCCATATGAACGCGGAAGAAGAAGCAGATAATATAAGAAATGCCGATAAACAAAAAACTGGAAATAAATTATTTAAAGAGAATGGTGAGTTAACGGATTATGCCAAGCGGATCATGTCTTCGGATATAAAATCACTACCTGATAAACAGCTCGTGGAAAGAGCGCAATTAGAGTTTATTGCTACGTTTAATGCGGTTAATGCCCGCGGCGGCGGGATGTTCCTGCTGGGTGGTCTAATGACCGCGCTTACTGGCGGCTCTGATCGGTTGGGTCATGCGCTTAAGGTATTAAAAACCATGCAGCAGCCGGAAAAAGAGGCGGTTGCGCTGATCCTGCGAGAAAAAGGACAAATTGAATTAGCGCAAAAAGTAGAACAATTTGGTGTGCAGGCCCTGGCCGGCACGGAATTTGAAGGGGCGATAGCTGGGGCGTTAAAGGATGTTTATGGTTCTGGTGGTGCTCTGGCTGAGAGGTGTTTGGGTTGGAAGCGTGATACTTTACTGGCCCTGGCGGGGCAGCTTCCTTCACAATTGCATGCAAGAGATGGATATTTTGGCGGCAGCCAGATAGAGCAAGCCGGTGAGCAGGTTGACGCGATAGTGGCAAATTTTGCGCCCCAGTTCCAATGGGCATTAACGGTGAGTGAGATGTCCAATGCAGAGAAAGAAGAGGTAGTCAATGTACTGGAGTTGGCTCGACAACAAATTATTAACGGTGACGCCGAAGGGGCGTTATCTACATTAATGTCTATTTCCGAAGCGCTTAGTCCGGAGCTGGTGGAGAAAATACAGAATGGCACGGCAACTTTTGCCGATCTGGAATTAGAGCAACAGACATTTATGGAGGAACCCGCGTCTGAAGAAGAATTTATGGGTGAATTTGCTTCGTTTACGGATAATTTGACAGAGCTTTATGCTTTTGTGCAAGGGGCGGAAGATGTCAGTGATGAGCTTAAAGAGGAATTTACTGATGAACTTGTAGAACTACAGCTTGCTTATGAAGATCTCCAGAACGGTGAAGCAGGCGCTCTGAATAGGCTCAATGAAGCCAAACAGAAGCTAGAGGAGATCAGTGAAAAACTCAGTGGCGATGTAAAGGAGAGGTTTATCAGGGTGCGAGCGGAAAAAATAGAAGCTGAGCTAACAGCGCTTAATGCTGATCTTGGCAAATTAACTGATGATTTTGATAAGGCGCTGGTGGGATTAAAAGCGGAAGACGCGGCCAAGTTCCGTAAGGCCTTTAATAATCTTAAGGGTCAGATAGAACAGAAGATTAAAGAAGGCAAATTTGATGAAGCCAAGGATCTTATGCGTCTGGGCCGGGACCTTATTTATGTAACCGATCTTCTGCGGGAGGCATATGGTGTTCTTGACGGCAAAAAGCTGGGTAGTACGGACTTGATGGCGGTATTCAATAAGATTGTGGACGCGATGCTGAGTATTGTTGACGGTAATATGAGTACCATGCAGAAGCTTGATTTGAGTCAGAAGGGAATCGCCATGTTGGAAACAATGTTAAGTGTGGGCAGAACCGCGGCAATGAGGCAAGGGGTCAGGGATCAACTTAATAAGCTCAGCGCGGAAGAGTTCCAGAATGTATTTGGTGTGGCCCAGGCGGATTATATGGCGGCGCTTGACGGCTTAGATGAGCAGGCGGGCCGCCTGCTGGATACCTCAGCGGACCTATTCGGGCTGGCGGTTAAGTTTGCTGATAGTAAATTAGCGGACTCAGCTGCCGGAATTATGCAGGCCACAGCAGAAAGATTAAACTATTCCTACTTGGCGTCAGCGCAGCTGGTTGGTTTTATGACTACAACCATGAAACAGGTTGATGACGCGGTGGTTAATGCGCTGACCGATAATGATATTGATCCGAATAGCGCTCTTGCTAAGGCCTTGATAACTTTTACCACGTCAATGAATGACTTAAGGGACAATGTGGTGGGGCAGATAATGGGTGCCGAGTCCAAGATGAAGGAACAATTAGGCAAACTGAATGCTGCCCGAGATGCCTTAAACACCATCGGTAAAGACAGTGTGCTCAAGGAACTTGTCGTGGAATATATCGCCCAGGTTGCTGATGAAATGAAGTCTGATGCGGAGAATATTAAGCTGGGGTATAACCTGCTTAAAGTGGCTAATGAAACAGATGGCGCGGGTGAGAATAAGCTGGCGGCAATGATTACCAAGGCCGGTGCCGGTGACGGGTCCGCGCAGCAAGCGGTGTTGGGCTATAAGAACGCGATGGATGAATATAACAAAGGCAATATTGCCGGAGCCCGGGTGGCCTTGGGCAGTTATAAGGTCTGGGCCGGTGTTGTTGAGGGTGTTGTTAGTGAAACAGCCGCTGGAAATCTGATAAAGAATCTTAATGATTCTTCCGCCGTCCTGAAGAGTGCCAGCCAGGAACTAAAAGGCCTGAGTGAACAGTTCCAGTCATTCTTACAGGAAAATGGTATTGATGTAACCAAGCTTGCCGGAATGAGCCCGGAAGAGATAAAGGCGATGGAGACAAGACTGGCTGAAAATCCCGAGGCGATGGCTAAGTATAAGGATTTAGTGAATGAGATGAATGTGGCCCGCTATAAGGTGCAGGTGGCCGAAGACGGTATCCGGGGCGCGGAAGTGGTGGCGGAAGCGGTTTCCCGGGGCGCGGCCGGTGAACTAAAAGCGGAAGCGTTAAGGGCGATGCTTAAGGGTATGAATGTGAGCGATGAAGAGATAGCGGCCTTGGTTGGTGAAGAAGAGGGATTAGTGACAGTCGAACAGCTGGCCCGGAGAATGGCCTCCCAAGATGCGACAGAAAAGCATGACGCGCGGCAGGATACCTTTAAACTTCTTCTTCTTTCATATATAGCGCAGAATCCCGAGTTGCAAGAGGCTGTGCGGAAGAATCCTGATTCTAAGTTGGGACAGATTGTGGCCTATATTGCCAGCGGAAAGATTAATACGCCTGATGGAAAACTGGTAGAGGTGCCCATGACCGCGGAATATTTCCAGACGGCGCAGATGCTGGTTTTGGGGTATGGAAACGACGCGCTTAAGGGTCACACCAAGAGATTGATAGTGGCCCTGACCAATACGGTATATGAAGCCAAGGTGGAACAGGGCGATATGAATACGTTTGTCAGGGGTAAAGGCGCCCATGCCGCTCAGCAGATCCATTCGGTGCTGGAAGCGATGATCCAGGAAGGAGTGGAAGATAAAGTGTTTAAGCTAAAGACTGTAACGGATATGAAGCTGGCCCAGGCGAAAGATAGTGCAACTAAAGATATAATGTCTGACAAAGTTACTTTTAGCGCCAAACGCAAATATAAGCAGCGTGTGGCTTTACAGGGCCGGATAGCGAAACTAAGGGACGCGGAACAGGCTATTCTGGCTGATAAAACGATGCCGGAAACGGAAAGGCTGGAACTGGCGGCTATCTGCAGGATGATGATTGGGGCCTATCAATCTGATTTGGATTTGGATACTCTTTGGGATTCACTCGGCGATGGCAGTTATGAAAAGATTAAGGTAGTGACCACACTGGCTAAG
>CAZIXI010000283.1:153-4260 GCA_964543115.1 uncultured bacterium | reverse complement strand
CGCAAGAAAAGATTGTTCCCGTCAGGGCAAAGTATGATGAAGAAGAAACCTTTCCCTGGGATATAGTCGAGGTACTTGCCCAATCCGATCTTTGCGGAGTTTATATAGACGAGAAATACGGCGGCTTAGGCGGCGGCGTAATGGATCTCTGTATACTTACCGAAGAACTTAGCCGGGCCTGCGGCGGTATCGCCCTGGCCATAGCAGCCACCGCACTGGGGATCTATCCGATAATCCTTGCCGGAACAGATGAACAGAAACAGAAATACCTGCCCGGAGTAGCCGCTGGAAAAACCATCGGCGCCTTTGCCGTAACCGAATCCGGCGCCGGCAGTGACATTACCGGCCTGCAGACAACCGCCGCCGAAGACGGCGACAGTTATATACTTAACGGCACCAAACAATGGATCAGTAACGGCGGGGAAGCCCAAGTCTACACCGTCATTGCCATGACCGATAAATCCAAGGGCCCGCGCGGCGCCAGTGCGTTTATTGTTGAGAAAGACACCCCCGGCTTTACCTTCGGCAAAAAAGAAGACAAAATGGGCATCCGCGGTTCAATGACCCGAGAACTGATTTTTGAAGATTGCCGGGTTCCGAAAGCAAACCTGCTGGGCCGTAAAGGAACGGGATTTATTATTACGTTAAACAACTTCAATCACTCCCGGCCGGGCGTCGGCGCCCAGGCAGTGGGAATCGCCCAGGGAGCGTTTGACGCCGCCCTGGAATATTCACGGCAGCGGGAACAATTTGGCGGAGCCATTTCCGGAATCCAGGCCATCCAGCACATCTTAGCGGATATGGCCACCCAGATAGAAGCCGCCCGCGCCCTGATTTATGCCACCGCCAGATCGATAGACGGCGGTGTAAAGAACTTTTCCAAAGAAGCGGCCATGGCCAAACTATTCGCATCAGACGTAGCCATGAAAGTAACCGTAGATGCCGTCCAGGTGTTTGGCGGTTACGGTTACATGAAAGAATATCCGGTAGAGAAAATGATGCGTGACGCCAAGATAACCCAGATCTATGAAGGCACCAACCAGGTCCAGCGCAACATGATCGCGCAGGCCCTGATCAAAGAAGCAACCAGGAAGAAGAAATAATCCATGCACATAATAGTCTGTATAAAACAAGTTCCGAACACCGCTGACGTGCGGATAGACCCAAGTACCAACACCCTGATCAGAGAAGGGGTAGAGAGTATTATTAATCCCTTTGACATGTACGCCATCGAAGAAGCCATCCGGCTGAAAGAAAAATATCAGGGAAAAGTAACCGTCATCAGTATGGGCCCGTTACAGGCAGAGAACGCCTTACGGGAAGCCGTCTCACTGGGAGCGGACGAACCGGTATTATTAAGCGACCGCGCCTTTGCCGGCAGTGACACACTTGCCACATCTTATACCCTGGCCGCCGCTATCAGGAAACTTGCGCCTTACGATTTGATAATTTGCGGCAAACAGGCCAGTGACGGCGATACCGCGCAAGTGGGCCCTGGGATAGCCGTGCATTTAGATCTGCCGCAGATAACCTACGTGCGTAAGATAGAAGAAATGCGTACAGGCTATATCCGCGCGGAACGGCTGCTGGAAGAAGGCTACGAAGTAATAGAATCCAGCCTGCCCGCCATGATCACCGTAGTAAAAGAAATAAACGAACCGCGCCTGCCTTCCCTGAAAGGCAAAATCCGCGCGAAAAAAATGGATATAACCGTCTGGAACGCCGGAGAAATCGATGCTGATAAGGACCGCCTCGGCCTGACCGGTTCACCCACAGTGGTTAACAAGATATTTTCCCCGCCAAAACGTACCGGTGGAAAAACCTTAACCGGGGAACCGAAAGAAGTTGCCCAGCAGCTGGCAGATGAATTGCTGGCCAAACAGATAGTTTAGGGGTAGTGATGTTAAAAGTAAATTTAGATACCTGTACCGGTTGTACCCTCTGTGTCAAAGCCTGTCCTTACGCCGCAATTGAAATTGTCGATAAAAAGGCGATTATTTTAGATAACTGCACACTTTGCGGCGCCTGCGTGCCGGTCTGTCCCGTTAAGGCCTTGGCGATAATTAAGGAAGAGAAACCCGCAGTGGACCTGGGCAGTTATCAGGGCATCTGGGTATTTGCCGAACAGAAAAAAGGCGAGATCCAGCGGGTAACCTATGAACTATTGGGTGCGGGCAGGCGGCTGGCCGACAGACGGAAAGAATATTTAGGCGCCGTACTGCTGGGAGAGAATGTCGGAGAACAGGCGCAGGAACTGATAAAGCACGGAGCCGACAAAGTCTTTGTTGTGGATTCCCCGGAATTAGCCAGTTTTAGAGACGAACCATACTCAAGAATCGTCACCAAATTAATTGCCAAATATAAACCTGAAATAGTACTTTGCGGTGCAACCACCATCGGCCGTTCATTGATCCCGCGGGTAGCGGTACAGATTGGTACGGGCTTGACCGCCGACTGTACCGGCCTGGACATAGAAGAAGGTACCGGGTTACTGTTACAGACCCGGCCCGCCTTTGGCGGCAACATCATGGCCACCATCAAATGCGAACGTCACCGTCCGCAGATGGCCACCGTCAGACACAAAGTAATGAAAGAAGCAGTTCCCGAAGAAGGCCGCGCGGGTGAAATCATAAAAGCAGACTATTCCAAAACAGACTTTTACTCCCGCACAAAAATCGTCAATTTTGTTGAGGAAATAGAAGAAACAGTCAATTTAACCGAAGCCGATATCATCGTTTCTGGCGGCCGGGGCATGCGGGGCCCGGAAAACTATCACCTGATCAGAGAACTCGCCAAAACAATTGGCGGCGCCGTTGGCGCCAGCCGCGCCGCCGTAGACAGCGGCTGGATACCTTATTCGCATCAAGTGGGCCAGACCGGTAAAACCGTTTGCCCCAAAGTCTATATCGCCTGCGGCATAAGCGGCGCCATCCAGCACCTGGTAGGCATGCAGTCTTCAGAAATCATAATTGCCATAAACAAAGATCCGGACGCCCCGATCTTTAAGATTGCTACCTATGGAATCGTCGGCGACCTGTTCCAGATCGTCCCCGAACTCACCAAACTTTTCGCCCAACGCCAGGGCAAAACCCCCGTCGAAACAAACTGCCACTAGTATGAAAATCGGGATTATTGGATTACCCAATGCCGGGAAAACCACAATATTCAATGCCCTTTCCGGCGCGCACGGGAAGGTAGAGAATTATCCCTTTACCACAATCGAACCCAACGTCGGCTCCGTCCACGTACCCGATCAGCGCCTGCAGGATGTAGCCGCAGTTTACAAACCGCAACGGGTCGTTACAACCACAATAGATTTCCAGGACATAGCCGGGTTAGTAAAAGGTGCCAGCCAGGGAGAAGGGTTAGGCAACCAGTTCCTGAGCAATATCCGGCCCGTAGAGGCGATAGTGCATGTAGTACGTTTTTTTCATCACGAAGATGTGGCTCATAGTTACGGAGATCTGGATCCCCGGCGGGATATAGAAATAATCAATACAGAATTAATTTTAGCTGATTTAGAGATAGTTGAGAAGAATATCAAGGTAAAAGAAAAGGCCCGGCTGAACGATAAAACCCTGCAGGAAGCCTATGAAACACTGCTGGTCATGAGAGAGCAGCTGCAGCAGGGAAAGATGCTCAAAAATGCTGGCCTGAAAAAAGAACAGCGGGCCCTGGCCAGAGAATATGGTTTATTAACCTCAAAATCCATGATCTATGTTGCCAACGTGGATGAAAGCGTAATGAAACAGCCGGCAGCAGAACTAGAAAAACTGCGGGGATTGGTTAGAGAAGAAGAGATTGTTTTCATTTGCGGCGAATGGGAAGCGGAATTAAAAGGTTTAGATGCTGAAACCAGAAAAGAGTTTATGACAGATGCCGGCGTACAGGAACTGGGCCTGGATAAATTAGTCAAAACAAGTTATGCTGTAATGGGGCTGGTAACCTTTTTTAGTACGGAAAGTGCTGAAGTACGCGCCTGGACCGTGGTTAAAGGAGCAAAAGCCCCCCAGGCCGCCGGTAAGATACATACGGATATGGAAAAAGGATTTATTAAAGCCGAGGTAGTGCCCTATAATTCCTTAATGAAATGGAAAGATCCCCACA
>CAZIXI010000283.1:0-143 GCA_964543115.1 uncultured bacterium | reverse complement strand
AGAACACGGCGAACTGAAGATAGAAGGAAAAGAATACGTAGTCCAGGACGGCGACGTAATAAAATTCCATTTCAAAGTATAAAAAAACCTAAGAAGCTAAGAAGCTAAGAAGCTAAGAAGCTAAGAAGCTAAGAAGCTAAGAA
>CAZIXI010000282.1:0-4260 GCA_964543115.1 uncultured bacterium | reverse complement strand
GCTCGGATTTAACCAGCGGACAACTCGCCAATTACTATAAACTCCAGCTGGTCCGTGTCCGGCCATTCCCCCATATCGGACCCCGGCAATCACCGCAATTCGCGGTTTCAGATTTCAGCCGCCAGATTGCCCTAATCGAAAAGCAGCTGCAGCCACCAGTAATCAAGGTGGGCAATTTAGCGGGAAAACGTGATTTTACAGATGTCCGCGATACGGCGCGCGCTTACTGGCTGGCCCTGGAAAAAGGCCGGGCAGGAGAAGTTTATAACATTTCCTCCCAGAACGAATGGTCAATCAACGATCTCCTGCAAAAACTCTTATCCTTCAGCAATCGCCAAATAAAAATAGAAACTGATCCCGCTAAAATACGGATTGTCGATATCCACAGAAAAAAAGGAAACAGTCAGAAATTTCGCAGCCAGACTGGCTGGCAGCCGGAGATTCCTATCGAACAGACCTTAGCGGATACCCTAGATTGGTGGCGCAATCAAATATCGCTTGGCAATCAGCAAGAATCAGTAACCACGAGCTAAGCTCGATCAGTAATCACTAATGGACAGTATAAAATCAAATGTTTATTTTGCGGACACGCGGACAACAGGGCAGGACAACAGCCTGATAGCAAAGACGAAAAAGCTCTTTGACCGGCTCTATCAGGAATGCGCTTTTATCCAGCCGCAGGATCTTACGGGAATCAAAGTTCACTTCGGGGAACTCGGATTAAGCACCTTTTTATCGCCTGTTTTTGCCCGGACAATTGTTAATAAGGTAAAGGGAAGAAAGGCCTCTCCCTTCCTCTTTGATACGGCAACCCTCTACCTTTCCGGCAGCCGGGCCAATGCCGTTGACCATGTAAACACGGCCCTAAGCAATGGTTTTTCTCCCGTTACTACCGGCGCGCCGATTATTATTGCCGACGGACTGTCCGGTCACAATCATTTCCCCATCACTGTTGACGGCAAACACTTTACCGAGGTTAAGCTAGCCGCCGATCTTCAACATATGGACTCAATTGTCTGCCTGAGCCATCTTACCGGCCACTGCGGCACGGGTTTCGGCGCCGCCCTAAAAACCATTTCCATGGGCCTGGCCTGCCGCGCCGGTAAATTGGCAATGCATTCCGATACCAAACCTTTTATTAAAACAAAAACCTGTAACGGCTGCCAAGTATGCATCCCCTGCTGCCCGGTCGCCGCAATTAAAATAGAAAACAAAAAAGCGCAGATTGATACGGAAATCTGCATCGGCTGTATGCGCTGCGACCGCCACTGTCCTCAACGGGCGATTTCCTTCCACTGGGACAGCCCGGAAGAGCTGATCATGGAAAAGATGGCTGAATACGCTGCCGGCGTTATCAAGACAAAAAAGGGTAAAATGATTTTTATAAATTATTTAATCAATATTACCCCTGATTGTGACTGCTTTCCCTACAGCGACGCGCCCTTCGTGCAGGATATCGGCATCACCGCCTCACTTGATCCAGTGGCTGTCGATCAGGCATCCGCGGATCTGGTAAACGCCCAGCCAGGTTTAAAGAATACCGCTTTGGCAAAGGAGCGCCCGGCAGGAAATGATAACATTCGCGCACTCTGGCCAAAGATCAACTGGCAGCATCTGCTCGACTACAGCGAAAACCTCGGCCTGGGAACAAAAGATTATCAACTGGTAAAAATATAAAAAAGCACTACGGAGCTCAAATGACCAAAAAAGCACTTTTCGTTATTGCCTTAGAGGGATTCCGGGATGAAGAATATATTGAACCGCGAAAAATCCTGGAAGAAAATGCCATTGAAGTGATTGTGGGCAGCACCCAGACAGGCACTGCGCACGGCAAACTGGGCCTGAGGGCCAAAGTGGACATTGCCCTAAAAGATGTTGACATTAGCCAATTCCGGGCTATAATTTACATTGGCGGACCTGGCTGTAAACAATATTGGGATGATCCGCTGGCGCATAAACTGGCCAAACAGGCCATGGCTACCAAAAAAATCGTTGCCGCTATCTGCAGCGCTCCGGTAACCCTGGCCCGGGCCGGATTGTTAACCGGGAAGAGAGCTACAGTCTACCCGGGAGATGTTGAAAATTTGAAAAAAGAAGGGGTAAATTATACGGGCGCGGCAGTAGAATCAGACGGCTTAATAATTACCGCAGACGGCCCGGCATCGGCCAGCGCCTTTGCTGCCAACATTGTCAAACTCTTAGAACACATAGGTTAATTATGATTAAGGGTGTAAAAATAAAACAACTAAAAACCATTCCGGATGAGCGCGGCCGGTTAATGGAGATAGTCCGTTCTGATGATCAAGATTTTATTAAATTTGGACAGGCTTACATCACTACCGCCTATCCCGGAGTAGTCAAAGGCTGGCACTACCATAAAATACAGACAGACAACATTACAGCCGTTAAAGGAATGATTAAACTGGTGCTTTACGACAGCCGGAAAGATTCCCCGACATATAAAGAAATAAATGAATTCTTTATCGGAGAACATAACGCCATTGTCGTTCAAATCCCTAAACTAGTATTCCATGGATTCAAGTGCATCAGTGAAACAGAGGCAATCATGTTTAACTGTCCTACGGAACCTTATAACCGGGAAAATCCCGATGAATACCGGCTGGATCCGCATTCTAAGGAGATTCCCTATCAGTGGACAAGGAAGGACGGATGAACCCCGCCCCTCCTTGTATTAACTCTAAAAAAAACTATTAGTAAATTCCATAAAGGATGATTAAAAACATGAAATATTTTATTACAGGAGGGGCGGGGTGAAAGGAATAATACTCGCGGGTGGATTAGGCAAACGCCTTTATCCCTTAACAAAAATCACCAATAAACATTTGCTCCCGATTTATGACCGGCCGATGATTTACTATCCACTGGAAACGTTAATCAATGCCGGGGTAAAAGACATCCTGCTGGTAACGGGCGGTAATAATGCCGGTGATTTCTTGCGCCTTTTGGGAAACGGAGCTGCCTTCGGCCTTAAACATCTCAACTATACCTACCAACAGGGAGAAGGCGGAATTGCCGCTGCCCTGGCACTTGCCGAACACTTTGCCGATAACGATAAGATAATCGTTATCCTCGGCGACAATATTCTGGAAGACAATATAAAACCTTTTATTGAAGAATTCCAGGCTCAGCCTGCCGGCGCCAAAATCATCCTGAAGCAAGTCCCCAAACCCAACCGTTTCGGGGTACCTGTTTTTAAGAATAACCAGATAGTTAACATAGAAGAAAAACCACAATTCCCTTCTTCCCCCTATGCCGTTACCGGAATCTATATGTATGACCATTCGGTTTTTGATATCGTTCGCACATTAAAACCCTCCGCCCGGGGAGAGCTAGAGATTACCGACGTAAATAACGCTTATATCCAACAGAAAAATCTGACCTATAACGCCCTTCCCGGCTGGTGGACCGACGCCGGCACCTTTGAAAGCCTTTACCGGGCAAATGAGCTGGTAAGAGAAAAATACACCCCAACATTAGAAGAAGCATGAAGACCTATCTTGTTACTGGCGGAGCCGGCTTTATCGGCTCCAATTTCATTCGGCACATCCTAAACATCGACCACCAGTGCCAGGTACTTAATCTGGACAAACTGACCTATTGCGGCAATCTGGACAATCTCAAAGATATCGAAAACAATCCCCGCTACAACTTTATCCAGGGAGACATTGCCGATCAAGACACGGTAGCAAAAATCTTTCAAAAGAAGCCGGACTATCTTATTAATTTTGCCGCTGAAACCCATGTCGACCGTTCCATCAGCCAACCGGATGATTTCATTAAAACCGATATCTTCGGCACCTACACCCTGCTGGAAGCAGCCAGACAACACGGCATTGAACGTTTCGTCCAGGTATCCACTGATGAAGTCTATGGCAGCATCCCGGAAGGCAGCGTTAATGAAGAGGCCCCCCTGAAACCCACCAATCCCTATTCAGCCAGTAAGGCCGGCGCGGACCGCCTCTGCTATTCCTACTGGGCAACATACAAAATCCCCATAATTATCGGTCGGGCCTCCAACAATTACGGCCCGTACCAATATCCGGAAAAAATGATTCCCCTATTTATCACCAATGCCCTGGAAGATCAACCACTGCCCGTTTACGGAGACGGCCTGCAAGTACGCGATTGGCTCTATGTAACTGATCATTGCCGGGCCATTGCCACATTAATCGAGAAAGGAGAACCCGGTGAAGTCTACAACATTGGCAGTTCCGAGGAAGTGTCAATACTGCAGCTTGC
>CAZIXI010000281.1:0-4275 GCA_964543115.1 uncultured bacterium | reverse complement strand
GGCCCCCGTCATGCGGGGGCGGGGCCCGTTGGTATGCCGGGGGGGGGTTTTATGGCCGGCGGAGCTCGCGCGGCTCCTTCCGCTCACGGCGATTCTAATTTAGCCAGGTATCTGCAGGGTGTTTTTATGAGTAATAAATTCCGGGTTTATACCAGCCGGGATCTGATTGGTGTGGAAGTGGGCGGTGGCCTAAAGAATGTGATTGCTATTGCCGTGGGGATTTGTGACGGGCTGGGACTGGGAGATAATGCCAAGGCGGCGTTAATGACCAGGGGTATGGCTGAAATTGCCCGGCTGGGTGTGGCCATGGGCGGCCGCCGGGAAACGTTTGCCGGTTTGGCGGGCATAGGTGATATTATTGTTACCTGTATAAGTAAGTATGGCCGTAATCTCAACTTGGGAAAGATGATTGCCCAGGGGAAAAAACCGGCCGAGGTATTGGCTGGTACGGAAATGGTTGCAGAAGGTGTGACTACCTCAGTGGCAGCGCAGCAACTGGGCAGTAAGTACAAGGTTGAATTGCCGATCACTAATGAGGTATATCAGGTACTGCATCAGAATAAACCTTATCAGCAGGCGATTAAGGATCTTATGGGTAGGGCACCGAAGGAGGAAATGGAGTGGTGAAATCCGAGCATAATTCTGACAGTAGCGGGGCGAAAAAAAGACAGCAGGAACCGGAATCAGCTTCAACGGATAAGGAACTAACCGGAATCCTTAAGGGAATCAGAGAGGAACTCACTGCTTTAAGGAGCAAAATAAAGAAACAATTGATTGAATAAGAAGTAGATAGCGTGGTATAATAATAATTTTATTATCCCCATTTAAGATGTTTATCGGGGGGTAGCGCAGTCTGGTTTAGCGCATTCGCTTAGGGAGCGAAAGGTCGGCAGTTCGAATCTGCTCCCCCCGACCAGTATTCAGTCCCATTCAACGTGCGCTTCGCTTACGGGACTTATAGGATGGGACGGCTTCGCCGTGCATAGTGTACTGTGAACAGTGATCAGTAATTGTTAAGGGTAGGTAAATATGAAAAAGATTAAAATAGCATTAATTGGTTTTGGTACTGTGGGTACGGGTGTGGTTAAGATTATCCAGCGTAATAGCCGTTTGATCCAGGCGCGTACCGGGGCAAAACTGCATTTGGCAAGGATTGCGGATATTGATCTCAGGCGTTCACGCGGGGTGAAGGTGCCGGCAGGGGTTTTGACCAGTGATTATCGCAAAGTGATTAACGATCCGGATATTGATGTGGTGGTGGAATTGATTGGTGGTTGTAAGATCGCCAAAAAGGTGGTTCTTGCCTCTCTGGAACAGGGCAAGCCGGTGGTTACTGCTAATAAAGCTTTATTGGCGGAATGTGGACAGGAGATTTTTGCTGCCGCGAAACGTTATAACACGGATATTTATTACGAGGCCAGTGTGGCCGGCGGTATACCGGTTATTAAACTGTTTAAAGAAGGTTTAGTGGCCAACCAGATCCAGAATATGCAGGGGATTGTTAATGGTACGGCAAATTTTATTCTCACCAAGATGAGTAAAGAAGGAGTGAGTTTTAAAGAGGCCCTGCGCAGTGCGCAGGAAGGCGGATTTGCCGAGGCGAATCCGAAACTGGACATCGAGGGTATTGACGCGGCGCATAAACTGGTTATTTTGTCTTCGCTGGCTACCGGGACCTGGGTGGATTTGCCCAAGGTTTATACGGAAGGGATTACCCATATTACTCATCAGGATATTGTTTACGCGGATGAATTGGGTTTTGTGATTAAACTGCTGGCGATAAGTAAAGAGCACCGTCACGGTATCGAAGTAAGAGTTCATCCCACCCTGATTAGTAAACAATATCAGCTGGCTTCAGTGAATGGTGTTTATAACGCTATATACATTGAGGGTGACAGTCTTGGTAAGGCCCTGTATTCCGGGCGCGGGGCGGGGCAATTGCCCACCGCCAGCGCGGTTGTCGCGGATATTGTTGATGTGGCCAGGAATCTTTCTTCCGGGGTAAGTCACCGGGTGCCGGTAATGCATTTTACCAGACAGGCCAAAAGGATCCTGCCGATGGCGGAGGTGGTCAGTCAGTATTATCTTCGTTTTAGCGTCATGGATCGTCCCGGTGTTCTGGCCAAGATTTCCGGTATTCTCGGGCGCAATAGTATCAGTATTGCCGCTGTTATTCAAAAGGGGAGGGATAAAAGGAATGCCGTGCCGCTGGTGATGATGACCCATAAGGCGGTGGAGAAGAATGTGCGTGCCGCCTTAGCGGAAATAGATAAAATGCGGGAAGTCCGGCAGAAAACGATGCGAATCCGGGTGGAAGATTAAATTTCGGATTTTGCGTGAAACGTGCGGAACGGATAAATCCGAAATTGTTAGGGAGGAATTATGGCGTGGAAAGGTGTGATTGATAAATACAGACAATATTTACCGGTAAGTGAGAAAACACCGGTGGTTACTTTATTAGAAGGGAATACTCCGCTTGTCTTTGCCAAAAATATTACTGAAAAGCTTGGCGGGAAATTACAGATCTATTTAAAGTATGAGGGCCTAAATCCCACCGGTTCGTTTAAGGACCGGGGAATGACAATGGCGGTGTCCAAGGCGGTTGAAGAAGGGGCCAAAGCGGTGATGTGTGCTTCTACCGGAAATACCTCTGCCTCTGCCGCGGCCTTTGCCGCCCAGGCGAAGCTGCGCTGTATTGTCTTGATCCCGAAAGGATCAATTGCCCTGGGCAAGCTGGCTCAGGCGCTGATGCATGGAGCGGAGGTTCTGGCGGTAGAAGGTAATTTTGATCAGGCCCTGGAGATAGTCAGGGAGATTACGGATAAATATCCCATTGTCCTTGTCAATTCCCTTAATCCCTATCGTCTAGAAGGCCAGAAGAGCGCCGCTTTTGAGGTTTGTGATGTGTTGGGCGGAACGCCGGTATATCATGCCTTACCCGTAGGTAATGCCGGTAATATTACCGCTTATTGGATGGGGTACAAAGAATATTATCAGGCAGGGATTATTAAGGGTTTACCTAAAATGCTGGGATTTCAGGCGGCCGGGTCCGCGCCGATTGTTGACGGGAAAATAGTTGAGAAACCGCAGACAATTGCTACGGCCATAAAAATCGGTAATCCGGCCAGCTGGCAGCGGGCGGTAGAAGCGGCGGCGGAGAGTAAAGGGCTTATTGATAAGGTTACGGATGATGAGATTGTCGCGGCCTATAAGATGCTGGCGGCTACTGAGGGTGTTTTTGCCGAACCGGCATCAGCGGCATCACTGGCCGGCGTTATTAAATATATTCAAAAAGGTTATTTTGGGGACCAGCAGGCGACGGTTGTTTGTACATTGACCGGTCATGGTCTAAAGGACCCGGAACTGGCAATAAAAACCGTCGGACAACCCCGCGCCTGCGCCGCGGATCTAGCTGTGGTGGTTAAGGAATTGGGGATTTAAATAGAATAAATTGAACCACGAAGAGCACGAAGAATTATACAAAAAAATCTTATTGAACTTCGTGTTCTTCGTGGTAAAAAAGCATTTTGTTTGTCTTAATGAGGTTTCTATTTATGAAGTACGCGGTTTTGATTGGTGATGGGATGGCGGATAGACCGGTGGCGATGTTAGCTAAACGCACGCCGCTGGAGGCCAGCCGCACAACGAACATGGATTGGATTGCCGCGCAGGGAGCCGGCGGCCGGGCCCTGAATATCCCTAAAGGGATGGAGCCGGGAAGTGATGTGGCTAACCTGAGCGCGCTGGGGTATAATCCCGCCCAATATTATTGCGGCCGGGCGCCGTTTGAGGCAGCCAGTCAGGGGATAGAACTGGCGGAAGATGAAGTGGCTTTCCGCTGTAATCTGGTGACGGTATTTAGCGATACCATGGAGGATTATAGCGCCGGACATATAAAAAGTGAGGAAAGCGTTCAGTTGATGGCCTTCTTGAATCAGGAATTGGCCCAAGAGGGAATTAAATTTTATCCCGGGGTAAGTTACCGTAATCTGTTAATTATTAAAGAACATTTTTTAGAGGATGGCCGGGGTAAATTAACCTGTATACCGCCGCATGATATCAGCGGGAAAAAGATTAAAAAGTATCTGCCGCGGGGAAAAGGCGCCGATAAGTTAAAAGAGCTAATGCGCAGATCAGCGGAAATCCTTAACCGCCATGAGATAAATAAGGTCAAACTTGATCTTAAAGAAAACCCGGCTAATATGATCTGGTTGTGGGGATATGGGAAGCGTCCGCGGATTCCTTCTTTTCAGGAAAAATATGGATTGCGGGCCG
>CAZIXI010000280.1:0-4286 GCA_964543115.1 uncultured bacterium | reverse complement strand
CCTAATTGCGGATATACTCCTGGCCTGGATCGACCCCAGGATTCGCTATCGCTAAAAGATCATAAAATGAAAAGATTAATTAAACATAAACTTGCGCTTGCCGGCGGCATTATTCTCTTCGGCCTTTACTTTACGGCGCTGTTTGCCGGCTTCCTGGCTCCTTACGGTTATGACGAGGAAAACAGAAAAGAACCATATCATCCTCCTACACGCTTGCGCGTTTTCGACGAAGCAAGCAATTTTTCTCTGCGGCCGTTTATTTACGATTACCGGGTAGAGCTAAAAGAAGGAGAGAGAACATATGTTCCAAATATAGAAAAAAAATACTACCTGAAATTCTTTGTCCGCGGCAGGTCCTATAAATTCTGGGGCCTTATCCCGGCGAATCTTCATTTTATCGGTGTCGAAGAACCGGCCCGCCTGTTACTTTTCGGCAGTGACTGGAACGGCCGCGATATCCTGAGCCGCATTATCCACGGCAGCCGGATCTCACTCTCCATCGGCCTGGTGGGAGTGGCCATCAGCCTGAGCCTGGGCCTGACCATCGGCGCTTTTGCCGGCTATTGCGGCGGAAAAACAGATACACTTATCATGCGGCTGGTAGAATTATTAATGAGCTTTCCCAGTTTTTATCTAATGCTCGCCTTACGCGCCGCCTTTCCCCTGGCCCTCTCCAGTATTGCCGTTTATCTAATGATCGTGGTCATCCTCGCCCTGCTCGGCTGGCCCGGTCTGGCCCGGGTAATCCGCGGCATGACCTTATCGCTTAAACAGCGGGAATATATTCTGGCTACCCGCGCCCTGGGCGGCGGAACACCACGCATCCTCTTCCGTCACCTGCTGCCGCAGACATTTTCCTATGCCCTGGTCGCTGCCACCTTGAGCATTCCGGCCTATATCCTCGGGGAAAGCGCGCTTTCCCTGCTGGGGCTGGGTATTATGGAACCTTACGCCAGCTGGGGCAATATGCTGCGGCGGGCAATGAGTGTTACCGAACTGCAGCTGCATCCCTGGATCCTCTATCCCGGCGCCTTTATTTTCATTACCGTCATGGCCTTTAACTTCGTGGGTGACGGCCTGCGCGATTTTCTTGACCCGCGGGCTGTAATCAGTGGTAAACTAAAACTTAAATAACTGTTTGGTACTTTGCGAATGCGCAAGGCTTATCCTTGCTAGAAACACAAAAAACAAGTAAGATATTAATTATGAAATGTGCTACGGACAACAAGGAACAAAGTGTGCTGCAAATAGAGAATCTGCATACCGCTTTTCCTTCGGAACAGGGAACATTACCAGCAGTAAACGGTATTAACCTTACCCTGGACAGGGGCCGGATCCTCGCCCTGGTGGGCGAAAGCGGCTGCGGTAAAACCATGACCGCCCTTTCCCTTCTGCGGTTGGTGCCGCCGCCGGGACAAATCACCCAAGGAAAAATACTTTTTAATAACCGCGATCTGCTCACCCTTAGCGAAAAACAGCTGCAAAAAATCCGCGGCAAGGAAATCTCCCTTATTTTTCAGGAACCAGGACTGGCCCTTAATCCAGTTTACACCATCGGCAACCAGATCGGCGAGGTAATTAAGATCCACCGGCCGGAAATAAAAGATATAAACAAAGAAACTATCCGTCTTCTGCGGCAGGTAAAAATCCCGGCAGCCGAACACCGGCTAAAAAGTTATCCTCATCAACTGAGCGGCGGCATGCAGCAGCGGGCCCTGATCGCCATGGCCATTGCCTGTCAGCCCAAATTACTTATTGCCGATGAACCCACCACCGCCCTGGATGTTACCATTCAGGCCCAAATCCTACAATTAATAAAAGAACTTACTCAGCAGCTACAGATGTCCGTACTGCTAATTACCCACGATTTAGGTATTGTGGCGGAGATTGCCGATGCGGTAGCCATCATGTACGCCGGGAAAATAGTTGAACACACAGATGTTTATTCCCTGTTTAAACATCCACGACATCCCTATACCCAGGGGTTGCTTCAATCAATACCCCGGCTGGATGAGACCCAGGCACACCTGCCGGCAATTCCCGGCCGGGTCCCAGACCTTTTGCATCTCCCTGCCGGCTGCACCTTTCACCCCCGCTGCCCGCTGGCTGTAGCCCGTTGTCAAACACTGGTACCACAAACCCGTGAAATCGCCAACCAGCACTGGCTAGCCTGCGATGTCGTTAACTGACAGAGACTTAAAATTAAACATGGCTTCCTTTATTTTTTTGAACTAGTAAAACTATATCAATATGTTATATTATATTGGGAGATATAACATTACAAAATATAAATAAAAAAATCCGAAATCCGAAATCCGAAATCCGAAATCCGAAATCCGAAATCCGCAATTGAAACGGGAGGTATTTATGAAAAAGGCTTACCGGTTTCTGTTCGTATTAACTCTCTGTATATGTTTTCCTATTCTTAGCCAGGCGCAGCAAGAGGAACAGATCCGCTTGATCACCTATTACCCGGCACCTTACGGGGTCTATAAATCCCTGACTGTACAGGACGTGGGCATTACACCGATTGATCTGCTCACCTTGTATCAAGATACCACAGAGGAGTTCTATACAGAAGCCGGTATCTATACAATGGGCCCAACTATCCGTTTCCGACAAAAGGTCAATGTAGATAGCCTTGACGAAATTACCGTTGCCCGTATTAGCGGCGGCTATCCTAATTCAGGGCAAGGCGCCCTCTACTTTGAAACATGTGATTTTGATAGTAGTACCTACAATTCTACTATCCCTCAAATGGTTTTAATTAATGATCGGGTAGGGATTGGCTCCCGTATACCAGCTGCTATCCTAGATATCGGCGGTACTAATGAAATGGAGATGACTGATACTGCAAACATCGCTGTTCTCATCCGGCCCACCCTAACTGCTGTTTCTGATTATGAAACCCTTACTGGTCTGCATATTAACCCCACCTTTACTAGAAGCTATAGCAGCGAAAGCACCGATACCGATACTTACTACTCTTCTAGCGAGAGTAGTTATACTGATACTACTGATACTACTATGCGGAAAAACGGTTTAATTGTGGAACGGGGCCGCACCGGCCTGGGCACAACCGAGCCTGACTGCCAATTGCAGGTTGAAAGTGAAGGAGTAGGCGATGAATTTAGAATAGCGGAATTCCGCCAGAGCCAGGAAACCAATGCCAACGCCTCCATCAAAATCACCGGCGCCAATACTGCTACAACCGCGGATATTGCCGCGATTAATTTCTCCAATTCAGTTCCCGAAACAGTTTTTCCCCTATCCCGCATCAGTTCCGGCCTGTATAACGCCGATGAAAAAAGCGGATTCCTCCGGTTTTATACCTACAATGAAGAGATTACAGGTACAGACAAAATGAAAGAAAGAATGAGAATCATGCACGATGGTTCTGTCGGCATCGGCACAACCAATCCCTCCTGCCTCTTCCAGGTTACCGGAACCGGGCTGGACAACAGGCTAGCCGAATTCCAACAACCGACGGATGTCACCGCCGACGCCTCAATAAAAATCAGAGGTTCCCGTAATACCGCCGATAATTACGATATAGCCTCCATTAATCTTAACAATTATGATAGTGACGAATCAGGCGGCACAGACTTCACCATGGGCCGGATAGCCGCCGGCATGAACGCCAGCGACGACCAGGTTGGCTACCTCAGATTCTATACCAACAGCAGCGCTGATCTAAGCGAAAAGATGAGAATAACCGCCGGCGGCAATGTCGGCATCGGCACAACAACTCCGGGATTCTTACTTCATGCGGATGGCTCGGTAGGTTTTCCCCGGCTTATAAAGAGGAGTATAAGTTGGTCTGTATACAAGGATGATAATTTCGTTATGATTGATAAAAATACTGGTGAACTCTTTAGAGGTCCGACAATAGAAGAGGTCCAGAAACAAGACCTAGGTCGTTCATCAGAGCGTTACAAAAAAGAGATTACCGACATAGAAATTAATACTAAAGAAACATATAATTTGCGGCCGGCATCCTTTACCTGGAAGGATAGCGAAAAACGCGATTTCGGTCTGATCGCCGAAGAGGTAGCGGAGGTTATCCCGTCACTGGCCACTTACAACAAGGAAGACCAGCCGGAAGGTGTGCGTTACAAATTACTGGCTGTGCTCTTACTGAACGAATTAAAAGAAATGAACAATAAAATGCAACAACTGGAAGAAAGAATTTCACAACTGGAAGCAGTAGGGAAATAATTATTATTTTAGCTTGTATGGGGGTGCACATGAAAAGAGTATTAATTTTTTTATTATTAATAACTATA
>CAZIXI010000279.1:0-4308 GCA_964543115.1 uncultured bacterium | reverse complement strand
ACAGTTAAGGTCACTACATCTTCCGGTTATGAAATTGTGCTAACTCCGGACCATAAAATAATGACTACCAGGGGTTGGGTTAAAGCAGGGCAGTTGCGCTCCGGAAAAGATAATGTTCTCATTCAGCCGGGGGCGGGAAAGTTTAATGAAAATAGAGATTTGCCTTTTGAGGTAAAAGATGAATTTATCGGGGAAAATGGCAGGCGCTATAAATATAATTTTCCCAGGCAATGGTCCCGGGAGCTGGGATTGGTGCTCGGCTGGCAGGTGGGAGATGGTTGGTTGAGAGAGGGAGATAAGAATTGCCGCGTGGGCTTTACCTTTGCCCAGGATGATAAACAGGTCCTGGATCTTTTAAAGCCGGTTTTAAATAGCTGGTATGGTTCTGGAATAAAAGAAGTTCAGCGGGAAAATGGTGTCTGGCATCTCTCTTATCATAGTAAATATTTTGTGGAATTTTTTAAGCAGCTTGGAGCTAAAGCGGTTGATGGCCAGGAAAAAAGTGTACCGGAAGCGATTTTTGCCGCACCTAAAGATGTGGTTATTGGATTTTTGCAGGGTTTGTTTAGTGCTGACGGGACGGTTGGCTGTGAGAGTAAGAATTCTACATATTATGTGAGATTAACTTCTAAAAGCCGCAAACTATTGCAGGATGTGCAACTTATTCTTCTAAATATGGGAATGAAGAGCAGGATATATAATAGATCTAGGTTGCCCAGGGAATGTTTTAGCTATAAGACAACAAGTGGTGTCGAGAAGATATATAAGTCTGATGGCGTTTGTTATGAATTGAATATCTCGCGAAAATCGTTAATCAGATTTCTGAATGAAATAGGTTTTATTGGTGAAAAGCATGAAAGGAAGATTAAACAATTGTATGTATCTTCTTATCGGGACGATATCTGGCATGATGAAATTTTACAAGTAGAAAAGGATAATAGTCAGATGGTTTATGACCTGCAAGAGCCTGTGTCGCACTCACTTATAGCCAGCGGCATTGTCTTGACAAATTGCGGGGAACAGCCACTTTTGCCGTTTGAGGCCTGTAATTTGGGGTCAATCAATTTAGCTAAAATGGTGACCGAGGGAGAAATTGATTATGATAAATTGAAGGAAACTGTCTGGACGGCTGTGCATTTTCTGGATAATGTTATTGATATGAGCAGGTTTCCGCTGGCTGAGATTACCAAAATGGTTCAGGCTAACCGCAAGATTGGCTTGGGGGTTATGGGTTTTGCTGATCTGCTTATTCAATTGGGTGTTCCGTATGATACCACCAGGGCCCTGGAAGTGGCGGAAGAAGTAATGAGTTTTATTCAGCAGGAATCAAAACGGGCCTCAGCGGAGATGGCCAAGACCCGCGGAGTGTTTGATAATTTTAAAGAAAGTGTTTACGATAATGCTGACGGAATGGAGGTGCGCAACGCCACCACCACCACAATTGCCCCAACCGGCAGTATTAGTATTATCAGTAATTGTTCCGGCGGGATTGAGCCGCTTTTTTCCGTTTGTTATTGGCGCAATGTCCTCGATGGGGAAAGATTGATTGAGGCTAATCCCTATTTTAAACAAATTGCCAAAGATAGAGGATTTTATAGTGAGGGGTTAATGCGCAAGATCGCGGAGAAGGGGTCGATTAAGGATATTAAAGAGATTCCGGCCGATGTTAAACGTTTGTTTGTTACCGCGCACGATATTACTCCGGAATCGCATATCCGGATGCAGGCGGCATTTCAGAAATATACGGATAATGCCGTTAGTAAAACAGTTAATTTCCCTTCTCATGCTACTCAAGCGGAAGTGGAAGAGGTTTACCGGTTGGCTTATCAACTGGGGTGTAAGGGAGTTACGGTTTACCGCGATCAGAGCCGGGCGGGGCAGGTGTTAACTGCCGGAGCGCCAAAAAAAGAGGCCGGGAAAAAGAAATCGGCAAAAGAAAGTATTGTCTCCGCAAGCGCGAAAAAATTCCGGCCGCGGGTGCTTGACGGCAAGACCCTGCAGATGAAAACCGGTTGTGGTCCATTGTATATAACCATCAATCAGGATGAAGAAGGCGTGTTTGAGGTGTTTAATACCATGGGTAAGGCCGGTGGCTGCGCGGCCAGTCAGTGTGAAGCGATCGGCCGTCTGACCAGTCTTGCCTGGCGCAGTGGTGTGGAACCGGAAGCAGTGGTGCGTCAGCTTGTGGGGATTAGCTGCCACAAACAGATTGGTTTAGGCAAGAATAAGATACTTTCCTGTGCCGATGCTATTGCCAAAGCGATTAGTATGTATCTTAATCCGGAGGACACAAAAACCGTTAAGGTTACCAAGCAGTGTGGTGCCTGTCCGGAATGCGGAAGTTCACTGGAATTCGAAGAGGGATGCGCGGTTTGTAAATCCTGCGGTTTTTCTGAATGCGGCTAAGGGAGTTCACCCCGCACCTTTTTTTGCGGAGTTATGGGAAATATATTTTAATTATAATATATTATTTACCAGATAATTAGTATGTTTCCCAGGAAAAAGGTGCGGGGTTAAATAGGTACGCTCTTTTTTTAGGTTCAGCCAAACTCATTGTCAAGATCATTTGTATAAAAAACAGGCACAAGTTGAATTTATTCCTTGACAAATTTCTGTTAAATATAGTAAAATTAACCAGGTATTGTATTATTAGTAATTGATATTCCTGTAGTTAAGCAGGAGGTCATTTGTACCTTAAAGAAGTTGATATAATTGGTTTTAAATCATTTGCCAACCGAACAAAGCTTACCTTTGATCCGGGAATTATTGCTATTGTTGGTCCCAACGGTTGTGGGAAGTGTGTTCATGGAGATACTCGGATTACCCTTGATGATGGCCGGGTAGAGACGATTAAAGATTTAGTGGACAATGCCTGTGAGAATGGCCGATATCTGGAAGTCTGGGATGATGGTGTTTGTGCCCCGGAGAATACTTCCGGAATCAAGGTGTTTTCATTAAATCCAACTACTTTAAAAATAGAAGTTAAGCCAGTCAGCGCATTTGTTAAGAGAAAGGCAC
Organism: uncultured bacterium; assembly: GCA_964543115.1. Taxonomy (GTDB): domain Bacteria; phylum Auribacterota; class CAZIXI01; order CAZIXI01; family CAZIXI01; genus CAZIXI01. The sequence goes on along the minus strand of CAZIXI010000279.1, from coordinate 1,290 downwards.
CTTCGTACTTATTAAAAGTAAAAACAAAATCCGGCCGCAGTATTCTCACTACGCATTACCATCCTTTTTTTAGTGTCGAAAACGGTTCCCTTAAAAATTTAAAAGCCAGCGAACTTAAAGTTGGTGTGCCTATCGCTATTCCAAGAAGTATCCGATCTATACCGAGATCAGAAGGGGAAGATTTTTTAGAGTTGTTAAATAATTTTACAAAAGATGACAAAATATATCTGCCTTATTCGCAGGAAGTACTAGACGGCATTAAAGATGCAAATGAAATTGTTGGTGGCATGACCAGCCTTTCCCGGTTGACGGGGATCAGCGATATCCAGATTAAGTCGATTTATAGTAAACAAGCCCTTAATGTCGATAATTTTACCAATATAGCCACGTATATACCTGAGCATTTAATTGCGCGTATTCCAAGGGTGTTAAAATCGAGAATTGCTGGTCATATAAATATCCCGCCAGGAGTTGATAAAAAACTGGCCCGTTTCTTGGGATATATTATTTCCGAGGGAAGAAATACTTATACCAATCAGGTCTGGTTTGTTAACAACGACGAAAAGATTATTAAGGACTATTGTGCTATTACTAAAGAAGTATTTGGGATAGAGCCAAAGGTGTTTTCATATAAGAAAGGACGCCGGGATGTAATAGTTTTTTCAAAAGCGCTTTGTAAATTTATTGATAGAGTGTTCGGAGTCAAAATAAATCAAGGTTCTGCTGAGAAGGAAATCCCGCAACAGATATTTACGGCACCCAGGGAGGTAATAGCTGAATTTATATCTGCTCTTTTTGAAGGTGATGGATATGTTTGTTTTAGAAAGACCGCTAAAAATCGTAAGTATTTGACTTACATTGAGTATTCAACTGCCAGTGAAAAATTGGCGAGAGATTTATGTAGTCTCTTGTTGCGGTTGGGGGTGAGGTCGGTGTGTCGGGAGAAGATAAAAGCGGCAACGAATACTAAGCAAAAACGCAAGAGAAAATACTTTTCAGTTTATATATATGGTTTGGCTAATATAAAGAATTTAGCCAGTTGTTTGAATTTTGTTGGCAAGAAAAGAGAGAATCTCGCAAGGGTAATGAATTTAGAAGGGCAGAGCAATCCTAACCATGATTTGGTTCCGAATGTTAATGGCTTAGTAAAAAATTTATGTAAATCTGCGGGGCTTAAAGTGAAGTCATTACGTGGTGAATATCCAAAGCTGGCTGCCTATTATGAAAACAGATGTAGCGCCAGCCGAGAGGGGTTAAGGGAAGTTATTAAGGTAACGGAAGTATATGGCA
>CAZIXI010000278.1:0-4347 GCA_964543115.1 uncultured bacterium | reverse complement strand
AGCGACTAGCGACTAAACAAGGGTTGTGCACCCTTTTTCGATCTTGCAATATAACACATCCAGACGCGGCAGACTCCAGTCAGGCACCCCTGTAGCATCCAGAAAATTCTACGTACCGCTGCTTCCTTCCGGACCTGACGGGGTTTGTAAACATCCGGCCCACAGGACCCGGCCTTCAACATCCCCTGACCATCTTTCCGTAGCTATAAAAACAAGACCTCCATTGGGAATTAAACCCTGCTATAGCGGTTTGCAGGTTACAGGGCACCGCTGGTTCCCCATCTAGCACAACCCATCTCTTCTGGACCAATCAAACTATTCCCATTCTCTTTCGTTCAGCCAATAGAATAATGTCTCTCAACTCTTCAATATTCCTGGCCTTGAGCCAGCTTTTATCAAAATCCTTATCCTGGGCGATCTGGGCAATAGCGGCCAGGGCGCGTAAATGGAAATTGCGTTGATCACGGGTACCGGCCAGCACAAAAACACTGTGTACCGGTTCTTTTCCATGAGGGAAAGTTATCCCCGGCTGGCAGCGAATGAGAATAATATCAAATTTACCTTCTCCGTCAACGATAATATGCGGAATGGCCAAGTCCCGGGCAATCACTGTACTGGATTGTGCTTCTCTTTCCAAAAAAAGCCTATAAAGAGCTTCTTCATCTACCTGCAGTCTCCGGGCAAGAATAGTGGCTGCCTGCCGAAAAACATTATCGGCAATTGCGGCCTGCTCCAGATCAAGAATCTCACATTCCTTGATTATTCTGTCAAAACGATCCTCAACAATATTATCCCTTTCAATAATTATTTCTTTCAATTCACTATGGAGGGTGGCCCCCTGCAGTTCCTTGGCCGTTACCCGTTCCAATACGTGCATCAAGGCTGACTGCCGCTCCACCCTGAAGCGGGCATACAATAAGTACCAGATCAGGGCAAAGACAATAAACATGCCCGTTATTAACAGGGGAACTTTACCCATTTCAAAAATGATAAATGCCGGAATGCCAATGCCGGCAATCTGCAGCCAGGGATAAAGTGGAGCACGAAAAGTGGGCCGATAACTCTGGATCTTACTTTCCCGCATGATAATAACCGCAAGATTGACAAACATGAAAAGCAACAGATTGAGAGTGGAAGCGGTCTTTACTAAATTCTCCAGGCTCAGAAAAAGAATAATAAAAATCATAAAAGCACTGGTAATAAAAAGAGAGATATGCGGCGTTTTAAAGCGGAAATTTATTTTCATGAAGAATTCCGGCAACAACTGGTCACGGCTCATCGCCAGGGGAAAACGAGAAGCCGATAATAAACCGGCATTGGCAGTGGTAATAAAAGCCAAAAGCCCCGCCACTCCCATAATAATCATTCCCGGCCTGCCCAACGCCACTTTGGACGCTAGCGAAATGGGAATAAGTGTTGTAGTCAATTGTTCTTTATCCAACAAACCTACTGTCACCAACACCACCAAGATATAAAAAGTACTCGTCACCAGAAACGCCAAAATCATTCCCAAAGGTATATTGCGGTTAGGATTTTTGACTTCTTCCGCGATACTCGCTACTTTAGTTAATCCCATATACGAAATAAAAACCAAACCAGCGGTAGCGAAAATAGATTTCATACCGAATGGAATAAAAGGAAGATAGCGCTCAGGCTGAAGATGTTTTACCCCGCTTCCGATAAATAAGACCAGCAGCCCCAGAAGTATAAAAACAAAAATAACCTGAAATCTACCGGTTTCCTTTACGCTAATAAAATTTAAAAAAGTGAAAAAAAGACAGCAACTAACAGCAATAATCTTAATTTGCCACAAAGAAACCTGCGGATAAAGAAGAACGGCAAAGATACCCATTCCCAGCAAGGCAAAGGCACTTTTAAAACTCAAGGCAAACCAATTAGTCAATCCAGCAAATGTGCCGGCTGCCGGCCCCAGAGTACGGTCAATGAAAAAGTAAGTTCCGCCGGCCTTGGGCATGGCGGTAGCCAGTTCCGCCTTGGAAAGTAAAGCGGGAACAACCAGCACACTGGCCAAAATATAGGCCAGGATCACAGCCGGACCGGCCTTGGCAAAGGCCAGTGCCGGCAAGACAAATAGCCCGGAACTGATCATCGCCCCGGTGGCAATACAGAAGATATCTTTCAGCCTGAGTTCTTTTTTTAATTTTCCTGTCATGAGATAAAGTATTTACTAAATACTCCGGTTATTAGAACTAATAATTATATTATTTACTCATACACTATTCAAGCAATTAAATATTATATAAATATATAAAGATAAATACATGAAAACAAGAAGTGGAAAGAGGAAGAAGAAAACCAGAAACCACAAAAAACAAATAACACGCATGTTCTTTGCGCGCAGTCTATTACCATTCCTATAATGGCAGTCCCAAGCGGAGCTTGGGACAGAAACATACAAGCAGCTGCTCATTTATTTTTTTCGCCTGAATTTGTTCTTCAGGTCCCGGAAGCCGTTTTTGGAAAAGGCATATTTGAGAAAATCCAGTTCTCTTCCCACTATATCCCGCAATTTCACCAGCCCCCTTTTCCTTACCTGCTGGATCTCTCCGCCATCCAGCCAAAGGCCGTGCCCTAGCGGACAGACATCCACAATAACCTTATCATTCTGTTCGTATCTGGTCTGCACCAGCATCGTCCCGTCAGCGCAGCGCGGGCATTTACCAGGCTTCCTATCCAGGCTTATCTCTGCCGCCGCCAGTTCGTGGCCGTCAAATTCCTCCCGCCCAACATCGATATAATCAAAATCATGCGAATCGGCGGCAAGCACCGCCTTCAACTCACCGGCATCAAACCAGATCCCTTCACAGATTGGACAAACATCCACTTCCACTTCCTCAATCCTCTTCTTTTCCAGTATTCCCACACATTTTGGACAATGCATAACTATTCCCTCCCATTTCAATTACGCCCCCGGCGCAGGCCGGCTACACCGGTAAGCACGGCAAAAAATATTGCTACCTTTAAAGCGGTAAACCAGGATATCGTCCCGGCCACTAACCCCTGGGCAACCGCCCCGGGAAAAAGATCAGGGATGGTCCAGCTCCAGAGCAGTTTAACTAATAACAGGACAATAATAAATACACCAACAACCAGCGCGATGACTCCGGAAACAATCGCCCAGACCCAGGAACTCTGTCTCATAGTAACCTCCTGCCAGTTAAATTTAATTAAATATATTTTCTAAAATGAATTCAACATCCGCGGTCGTAATTTTTTTGGGATTGGCTGCTGTGGAGCCGGACGACAAAGTTTCTTTAATAATTTTTTCCCGCTGCCTTACCTCCTGCCCCTTGAATGGTGAAACAACACCAAATCCAGCCAATAACTGTTTAATCCGCTTTTTAAAATCCTGCCCGATAACATCAGAGATAATTTCATATTTAGTGCCCATTACTTCCCGGTTAAGCTCAAGCGAAGAAAGAAAACAACTGGCACAAACCAGGCCATGGGGATAACCATATAAAACCCCTAATGGATGCGCCACCCCATGAATAACCCCTAAACGGGCGGCAGCCAGGGCCACCCCGGCACAATAACTGCCGATTAACAGCGGAAAAAGGCTCTCCGGCGTTCTCCGCTGATAAGCAGATTCAATATTTTCATCAATGAGCTTAATCGCCTTTAAGGCATAACTATCGGAATACCAGGTGGCGTTTTTGGAAATAAAGCCCTCATAGGCCTGGACATAGGCATCTAAGCCGGAATAACAAATAACCTCTTTGGGTGTCCCCGTAAGCAGTTCTCCGTCCAGAATAACCTTGCGGGCAATAAAACTGTCATCACGGATGGACAGTTTAACCTGCTTTTCCGGATTGATAATAACGGCATTTTTGGTCACCTCCGCGCCGCTGCCGGCAGTAGTGGGTACGGCAATAAAAGGAATGCCCTGTTCTGTTACTTTTCCGCCTTCCTGATAATAAACCGGATTTTCACTCGCCCTGAATAAACCTGCCGCCGCCTTGGCCAGATCCAGAACACTGCCCCCGCCGATGCCGGCGATCCAGCGGGCCCCAATATCCCGGCCATGCGCGATAACCTCACTAATCTCTTCGATAACAGGCTCTGCCCTTTTCTGCCGGCAAAAAAACTCTGCCTTCAAGTCAGCGGAAAACTGCGCGACCAATTTGTCTTTGCGGCCGGAGAGCAGTAAAGATTTACCGTGAACCACCAAACCGGGAGAGCCAAACTGCGCTGCTTCTCCGGCCAACTGGGCAACAGAACCATTATAAATTAAGGTTTTTTCCTGAGCTAATAAATTTTTCGGGAAATCCATCTTATTATAATATAATAACCGCGGTAATTATTAAATCCTCTTCGCCAATATTC
>CAZIXI010000277.1:0-4368 GCA_964543115.1 uncultured bacterium | reverse complement strand
TCTTCTTCTACCTAAGAAGACCCGGGAATTGATCCAGTCCCGTAATCCTTCAGCTAATACGTTTCTATAAAAATCAGCCATCGTTTGCTGGAGCATTCCTTCACGCTCAAAATAATTGACACCTAAGCTATAGCCGCGCATCCAGATAAATTTTTTCTTTAACTTCCTCATAAAATCCGGCTCAAACAGAAACGGCACCAAGATCCAAGAAGCGGACACAAATACGGGAAAAATAATGTAACCCAGATGAATCAATTTCATATATCCCAGCACGATAAGCACAGCGGTAAGGACAAAAAATACTGAGCCTGAAATAATCCCAACCAGGTTGTTTTTAAATATTTGGCTAAACAAATACCCCAGAGACATCTCTCCATTTTTCCCTTTCGGTGTCGGATTAAATATCTTATTGATATTCAGCAATCTCATTGTTATTCCCATAACCATTTCTGGAAACACACTAAGGAATGTTGCTGTGGATTTAACATAATCTACAGTTCTTAGAAGGGTTCCTTTTACACTGAGTTGCCTACCATTATCCTTTTTCTCCCGATACTGACAGACAAAAATAAGGGAGGCATAACAAATAAAGGCAAATAAATTACCCCAAAATACAATATTCAGCACTGCCGGCGCAAATGCTTTTGACAATAAGATAAGTGGCGTCAGGATATTACCTAAAATTACCGGCAGCACGATATAATACTTAAGCAAGTGCACAATCATATCTATTTTTGCTCTCACTGGTATCCCCTGATTAAGCATAAATAATTTAATATCTGCTGTCAGCAGCCCTTTTTTAAACCAATCCCTGATCGGATTAAATGTCAGCTGGGTAACCCCAAAGGCAAACTTATTAATCATTTTCTTATATCCAGACACGGCATTAGGCAATTCCTCGCCAAATTGCTCAGTTGGATAATCAACAAACTTTCCGTAGTAAAGTTTTCCTGTAGTTTCGTTTTTTAGTCCGGCGATCCTCATACTCATCCAGGTATCTTCAGCTACCATTTCTTCCGGCCAATAATTAATCCTTTGTAACAATTCCTTTCGCAACATTCCATTATGCCCGCCAAAACGCACAAAACCATATCTAGCCGAAAGCGCATGTAAAAACCTCCAGGCAACATCTGTACTCTCAGCAATCAACTTTGTAAAATAGTTCTCCACGGCATTAGTAACTGAAGTGGTATTTTGAGTATAACCAAGATCTGGATCCAAAACAAATTCCGACACGGTCTTTACAATTCCATCCGGCGGCATTGTCGAATCGTTATCCAGCATGGTAATGATATCACCAATCTGGATTGCTCCTTTTATATAGGTTCGGCTAAATTCTGCCCTTCCTTTAACTTCTCCTATTGCCTCTTCCCAAGACAGCCCCTGCACTCTGCTTCTCTCTACGATATCAACAATCCTATGGGCATGATTCAAATTACTGGCTTTTTTAAACAATCCTTTGCGTTCATATACTCCCGGTTGATGCCTGGGCCGGGCCACATAACCAATCCCGTCCTGCCGGCAATATTCTATGCGCGACAGATAATTTATTTCTGCGGCAGTTAATTTTTCTCCTCTGCCCTGTTTCTCCTTAACCTCAGCCAGCCAACCATCAGGATCATCATTGGCAAAGGCCATTAAACCATCATCACATACAATTATGTTTGCCTTACCGCCATTGGCTACCTGATTATATCGGTCAACAGCCACCAGCGCCGCAGCCAAAGTCTTTTTAATTATTGACCAATCCTCATTGTATATGGGCAGCATGACTGTATGAGACGGCCAGGCAACACCGACGGGCAACTGTAGGGGAGTCCTAGCATAATACTTACTTTCTTTTTCCCACCCGTCTTCAGCTTTGTCCCGCCAAATTAATCTAGACGCAGCCAGATTGTATGTGCTAATAACGGCCATAATAAAACCCAGCGTTAATTCAACCAGTATGGCTAAACAGGTAAACAATGTAAAATTGAGATCGCAACTCAGAGATATTACCAAGAAAATTGTAAGATTAAAAACAATCGCATAAAGAAATGTCTTTTCCCATAGCCGGCCTAACTCTCCATCTTTAATTGCTATTTTTTGACCCGTGCTCTTTCCGCCAACCTGCGGAATATCAGACATCCCTAATAGCGCTCCTTCTTCTGATAGCGGGATAACCTGCAGTGTGCGGCCAGGCACTATTTCGCTGCTTTCCGCCAAAACAATATTAGTGTCTTTCCCTTTGGCAGCAATCCTTAACAATACCTCCTGTTCATCCGGCATTCGATAACCCACATAAATCAATCCCTCTCTCCCCCGAAATATTTGGGTAATGTTAGCTATCATTTCCCCGGGAATACCTGACCGTCTAGACAAAATTTTCTTAAGCCTGCTGAGCTCAGCTATCTCTTTATACTGTTTCCTGTCGCTCCTCATTCCGTAATACTCATAGACAAACAGTATCAATGAGAACACCCGCCAACCATCGACAATTTCTGTCATTTTCGATGCAGCGGAAAGTTTATTCTCTTTCTTTTGAAAAAATCTAAATTGATCGCTGCCCCTGGCCCAGACAAGGTTCTGGCAAAGGAAAGAAAATATCACTAATCCTATTATAATTTTGTACGCTAAAAGCGTATCCTGCCCTTTCCGGTATCTATTCATAACCACACACCTCTTAAAGCGCCTGTTCTCTCGGTAAAACAGCCCCTCTTTCTTCTCCAACCAATCTTTGGAAAATATCAACAACTGGTGCCGGAAACAAAAAGGCCCGGCGAAACAAACCCCGCTTATCTCCTCCTCTTCTGCCCGGCAACAACATGGACCCAGTCTTGGATCTAGGAATAGAAATCACTCTGGGCCTTTGACTGCGAAATCCTTCCCGGGACAATTCACTTTCTATTTCAGACCAGAGTACCTGTAAATCACCAGCATTACCATCCATTAAACTATGTACCGGGTTCCAAAAACCAGCCGCGTGCAGGTCCCAGATTTGCGCAAGATTATATCTGCGAAGTAATTCTTTAAGATATGCTTTTGCTTTTGTTCTCTGCCCGGACCTTATATAGGCAAGCGCCAGTATCCAATATGCAGCCGCCGTATGATTTAACGAATAGTTATGGGCCTCAATAATCTGCCAACCAGGCAGGTCTCTATCTCTCAGCTGTCCCCAGGGCCAGCTATAGATACCACCTTTTCTTTGCTTAATACGTTGTTGCTCAGCTGCCTGCGCCTGCCAAGTTTTATCATTTAAAACACTTTTCGCGTGTTTAATCGCCGCCTGATGATCACCCCGCGATAGTGCCTGCCAGGCTAAAGCGGTATACCGATACGGCTGCCAGCCGCCGGATTCTTCTTGTTGAATTGCTCTTTTTGGCGGCTGATTAAGTTCTTCGTATGGCCTCTGTCTTACTGCCCTGTTAAGCAATAAATTCGCTCTTGCTTGGGCAACCGGTGGAATCTGATCCAGGATTGCCCTTATTCTTCTTCCCCCATCCAGTTCAGAAGGAAAGAAACGCATAGCCGCCAGGCCGACAAAATTACTGGCCAGACTACTTGCCGTATCTCTTCCCGCCGGTGAAAACCAACCATGTCCCACCTTCACCCAGGAAGCAGAAGAATAAGGCAGTTTCAGTCTTCCTCCCTCCTCAACTCCCATTGTCCAAATAGACGCTAATAAGGCGTCACCTTTAGCCTTATAATGGCTGGCCTTACTTTTGTTACCATTGCTCCAAAAATACGCTGCCAACCGGTAATACGCTATAATCATACCTCCGGTCCATTCAGGAGATATCAACGGATGATAACCTCCCCTTGCCCTTCTAATCCTTCGCTGGTTAGGATCAGTAAAATCAACGCCGATTACCTCTACTACCCGCCCGTCGGCACGATGATATTTAATTTTCACTAAGGCATGTCTTTCCACACTTTTTACCGCCGCTTCTGCCCGTTGGGCCCCAATATCTTCTAAGCCAAAGGCAGCGGGCCAGGTATTAGCATCTGTGGCATAAGGTTCGGAGGGAATCTTATTGGGCCGGCCAGACCATACCCCTTGATAAAAATATTTGACGCCACCAGGATCGTTCCCATACGCGCGAGTGGTCAGCCAGCCGACAATTCTTCTCCTTGCCTGATTAAATTTGGCAGCTAGTTCATATTCCCCCGCTGTCTCGCGACGGCTTCCAGAACCTTTAAAAAGGCATAACTACTTATATTATGTTCAGTATGTTTCCACCGATAACGTTCATTCTGCTTTCTGTCAGTTTTCCGGCTGATTTGTTCCGGTCCCGCAATAACCCCTCCATCATCGTCCTGCAAAGTTAAGATGAATTCACCTAACTGACGGGCAAATTCGAAGTTCCTTGGCACATCGAGATGCAGCAT
>CAZIXI010000276.1:0-4372 GCA_964543115.1 uncultured bacterium | reverse complement strand
AACCGATTATAGCAAAAATCTGGGCCAGGTAACCGCCTATACCAACAAAGAAGTTAGTGCTGATATTACCCGAATCATCAAGCAGAAGAATATGACCTATGAGATTCGCGGCCGCCTGTTTAGTTATGCCAAGGTGGTTAACAGCCAGGGCCAGCTGGCAAAAGGTAAGCTGTATGATCTTACAGGTGACGGCAAGAAAGACGGCCTGGCCAAGATGGATTCCTGGCGGCAGACGATTCGGCAGAGGACAGATTATAATGACATAAGCGGATTGGAGACCGGCTATGAAGAAATCAGCGGCCGGGCGGATAAAACGGAAAAGTTCACCGGACAGGTTGCTTTTACTCAAAAACAGAAGGATTCCACTAAATACGGCATTAACGGCAAGGTAGCCGAAACCCATAGTACTTCTATGAAAGGGACCTATGCCAACGATACCTTCACTCCGGGTAACGGTGTGGAGACGGAGAACTGGACTAAAAAGATCAGCTATAATAACCTGGGCCAGCAACTGGGTTCCACCCAGGTGGTTAACCGCCGCGGTATCTTGGCGGCGGAATTCCAGGTGGATCTTAATGGTGACGGGATGCCTGACGGTGAAGTGCATCTTGATGAGTGGAGCGAGATAATCAGAGATAAGACGAAGACTAAATATGATAATGATAAACTAAGTGACTATGAAGAAAAAATAACCAAATATGAAAGTAATCCGCAGATAAAAGGAGCAAAGGTAAAGACAATAAAGACAGTCAAACGTAATAACATTAAGTACGATAACCTGAATCAGCTTTATCAGTATAGCGAAGAAAGCCAGAGATTGGTGGACGGCGGGACAAAATCCCGGCCGAAAATGACGGTTAACAGAATGGCGACTATTTATGACGCTCAGGGCCGGGTCTGGGGCAGTTACGAGACAACCAAGAAAACGGGTGATAACATCACCACGCACACCTATACCCACCATAACAAGTATAACGCCAAGACCGATGATCTGGAAGAAAGCATTACTGATACCCGCCGGACCGGCACCGTGGTAGACGTTACCGCAACTACTGCCGTTAACGAAAATCAGCTGACCGATCACAAAAAGCAGCCATTTAAAGGTGATGACGGAAAGGTGCTTGCCGGTAAGACTTTAGAAGATACCAGCAGAATAATCAAGAAGAAGATCAAGAACACCAATCTGGGTCAGGCCTTCAGCTACACTTCTTACAGCGGCCGGATCGAGAGTAAAGACAAACAAGGTAAAGCTGTAGCCCTCGGCGCGCTGACTGAGACGCAACGTTTATTTACCGGTCAAGTGACCGAGACGCAAAGAAAGTCAACCGCCTATAATGATCTGGGCCTGGAAGTAAGCAGCCACGATATAGCTGAGCAAGGTACCTTGGATAGTAAGGGAGTGTTCAAAGGCAATAAACTGGTCACTGCCACCTGGCAGCTGGATAAACAGTACGATAACCTGGAACGTTTTGTGTTCGGAATCACCCGCAGACACCGTCAAGGTACTCTGGCCGATAAGTATAAGAAACTGCTGCATGGTAAAGAAACCTTAGGCAGCGGCGCCAGCCTGGACGAATGGACGGAAACAGAGCGGGCGATCGTGGCCTACGACAGTAATGACCGGGTAAAAGAATCCATGAATAATAGCTGGGATCTGGACAGCAAGAAGAAACGGATCAATGAAACACAAAAAGAAACCAGGAAGTTTAATGTTTCATATAATGGTCTGGGTCAGACATACAGTTTCCAGGAAGAAAGAAATGGGTACGATTATGACACGAAACAAATCGTCAATATATCTTCTACAACACGCGAAGGGACGCTTTATAACGCCCGCGGTTTAGAGATGGCCAGTAATGATTGGACGGTAGAAGACGGGATCACTACCAATAACTGGACCTATGATGTTAAATATGACGGCAGTGACCGGCTAAAGAGCAATAAGGTAATTACCTATAAGACAGCCGGCCTGGAACCTGTCAATGACCGGGTAGAACTGTTTGGCGCCGGGATCCAGAAAGAGGTTCAGGGTAAAGGGCTCCAGGAATGGCGGCGAACCGTACGGACAATCAATGAATATAATAATTTGAATTTGAGTTATGATTCAACTACCCTAAGTGGTAAAACCAAAGCGGACAGCCGTAAGTTTGCCGGAGCGGTTACCAGGAGCCGGAGAAAAGCAAGTATCTATAATAAGAATAACAATCTATCTGGCAGTTATGAGATAGTCAGTGAAGGCGGCATGGTTAAAGGCGCCTTCAGCGCCGGTTACGTTAATACCAGCGGCACGTTTGTACCGGCAGCGGAAAAATACACCCCGCAGACACATATCTGGAACTACGATATGGATTACACTAATTCCAAGACCAAGAAGAAAGATACCTTCAACAGGGTTTTCGGCAGTAAAACCATTACCAATAAGAAGGGCGAGGTAGTGACCGGGTTCAGTTCCCTGAAAAATAAGAACGGTATACTCTTAGCCACTGCTGTCCAGTTAAATGAATTCAGCTATACGGAAAGAAAGGCTGAAGATACCAAATATCATGATATCAGCAATAGATTAAAGGATTATACGGATACGGTTACCAATTACCTGAAATACACAGACAGTAAGAATAACACCGTGCGCAGCCGCCAGCGGATGAAATTCAATAATATTGTCTATAATTCCTGCGGTCAGCGTTACAGCTGGGAACAGCGGCTGCAGCGGCTGGGTAAAATAGATCCCGCTACCAAAGATTACAAAGTCTGGGGGACCACGCTTAACAAGCGCCTGCAATCAGTTTATGATAGTGAAGGCAAAGTCCTGGCCAACCAGGATCGCAGTGAGAACCTGACCATTGACAGTTCTACCAAGAAAAAGGTTGATGATACGGTTTCCGAGACCTGGAACTATGATTATCAGTATTATGCCAACGGCCTGCAGCAAGGCAGTAAGTCACGGAGCCGCCGCAGCGGGATACTGGACAAACAGTTTTTTGCCGATATTGACGGTGATGGCAAAAATGATCAGGTATTGAATTACGATAAGGATAATGACGGTAAAGCGGATTCCTTCATGCACGAAGAATGGCGTGACACTATTACGGATAAGAAAGGCTATAATAACCTTAATCAGGAAATCGCCTATACCCAGACCAGCAGCCGGCTGGAAGGATTTCAGCCGCGGGGCACGACCACCATCCAGAGAACGCAGGCGATCTATGACGCGCAGAACCGCCTCACCGCTTATTATGAGCGGACAACCAACGATTATGAAAAGGCTTTGATTGTGGATAACGCGATGTATGGTATCGGCTATGTTAATGATAAGGATATTACTAATGGTGACCAGATGGACAGTTGGAGCAGCTGGAACAACCGCTACAGCAAGGGTGACGGCGGTAAGGCGTTGAATCTGATTACCGAAACCGGCAGGGTAAATACCTATTATGATTCAGCAAGCGCCCGTGTTGCCAGTTACAAGGAGAGTTCCAGCACCAATACCGATAAGGTAACAACTACGATAAGTAAATCCATTAATAGCTACACCAATCTGGGGCAGGAATATGGGACCTATACCGGTACAGAACGTATAGCCTACAAACAGAAATACGTTAGCGGGCCCACCTTGGAAGAATTACGTACGAAATCAGAGATCTACAGGAATAAGAGTGTTTATAAGAGCAATGGTTTATTGCAGGCCTATGCTGAGACGGCCAACAACCTGTCTTTTGAAACCGGGCTGCTGACTAAAGAGAAATATCAACAGGACGTGATTAAGACAAATACCAAGGTTACTAATATCGGGTATGACAAATATGACCGGCGCCTGGATTTTCGGACAGTGGAAAAGCGTACCGGCGATCTGGATAATTCTGCGCTAACTGGCATTGATTTAGATGTCACGACAACGATTAAGAGAGAGGTCCTGGATGATGAACATCACTATAACAGTTTAGGACAGGTTATTGGAAATTATAAAGAGACAACTATCGGCAATGTTGATAAAGATGTTATTACAGTTACCGTTACCGGCAGGGACGCGCATCTTGTTCCCGCGAATGCCAATAAATACGACGCCTACAGCCGGTTAACCGGTTCCGTTGTGGAAACCCAGCGGAAGGATAAAACAACCGATGGTAAAGTGTTAAATGTTAACACCAAGACCAGGAAAAGCGGCACCACCTTTTACACGGTGAGTGGATTAATGAAAGGGACCAAGGAAGAAACTGAATATATCGGTGATTCCAGAAACCATGATGTTACTAAGACCGTTAATACGACATCAAATGCGCGGTATAACCTTTTTGGTCAGCAAACCGGATATACCATGGTTACCAGAAAGACCGGGAAAGACGGCGCGGCCCAGATCGATAATAGTTACACAACA
>CAZIXI010000275.1:0-4394 GCA_964543115.1 uncultured bacterium | reverse complement strand
AACGCGCCATGTACTGGAACGATATGAAAGGCGGCCATTGTTCCGGCGGCACCAGCACTCCCAGTAATACCTGGTACCTGGCCGAGGGTTACACCGGCGGCACCTACGATACCTGGGTACTGGTGCAAAACCCCGGCAATTCTTCCGCCACCTGCACGGTTACTTACTATATCAATAATGGCGATCCCCAGACAGAAACTATCACTGTGGGCGCCAATTCCCGTTATTCCATTCATGTGGACAACACCCTACCCGATCATGAGGTTTCCACCTATATCAACGCCGACACATCCCAAGTGATCGCTGAACGGGCAATGTACTGGGGTGAAGGAGACAATGCTGACGGCCACTGTATCATGGGCTCTAAAGCACTCTCCACCTCCTGGTTCCTGGCCGAAGGCTGTACCGGCGGGGATTTTGATGAATATATTCTATTAATGAATCCTTCTACTTATGAGGCAACGGTAAGCGTTTCCTATTTAAAGACCGACGGCACTAACGTGTCCGGCAACTATACCGTTAGCGGCCAGTCTCGTTATACAATAAATCCCGACGTTATTTCCGGCCTGGAAAGCGCCTCTTTCTCGGCCAGCATAACGTCAACTATACCCATTGCCGTTGAACGGGCAATGTATATCGGCACCACCGGAGGGCACTGCAGCCGGGGAATGAGACAATGATTCGATTTCGGATTTGCGATTTCGGATTGCGGATTTTTCGTGAAACGTCCGTAATCCACAACAGGCTTTTGCAGCCCCATCCTACAGTAAAATATATTGAATGGGGTCCGCAATTGGAAAGGGGTTTTTATGCAAAAAAAATATCTTTTTATCATTATCTTCCTCTTTTTTCTCCTGCCGGCAGAAAAAGGCGCGGCGGTGGAAATGGAAGACTTGAAAAACATGGATCTTTACGGCGGCACAATTGAAGAAGTTGACATTGACGCTTCCAATTCCAATTCCAGCCTACATTACGCCTACGCCCGCGTACCCTCACCCCCCGGCCTGTATAAATCCGTAGTTCCCGGTAATTCGCTGGCGGCCGCTGACGTGGTCTGGACGAAACTGGACACATCCAGCTATTTTATCACCGCCACCAGCATGGGCATCACCCAGGATAACAGCCAGCTTTTTGCCACTGCCAACGGCAGCAGCCTCTATTCCAGCACCGACGGCGGTCTTACCTGGACCGCGGACAGCAATATTCAAAACGGCAGCAGCATAGAGGTTCCCGCCAGTAACACGATCTTCTTAGTTGCTAACGATACCAACGACAGCAGTAAAAGGAACGTATTCTATAGCAGCGATCATGGCGAAAACTGGAACACCATTCTCGACACCCCGCTGGCAGACATCTACACGATTGGGGTCAGTAACGATGATAATAACAGTTATGTTTGGCTGGCGATTAACAGTTCCGGCACCGTATACAGACTGGCGCGCAGTGAAGATACCTGGACATCAACTAGTTTTGATTTATCAGAAACAGTTACGGACTTTGTTCCTATCTGGATTACCGTTGACCCCAGTGACAGCAATATTGTCTATTTCGCCAGTAATGAGATTGTTGGGAGCGGGAAAACAGTGCTTTTAAAAACCATTAATGCAACCGCTAGTGATCCGAATTTTACCCAGCTTGAGAACGAAACAGATACTAACGGCAGGGTATATGTTTCTCCTACTGACTCCAGCCTCCTTTATAAATCAATGAAAAAAAGCACCGACGGCGGAGACAGCTGGTCAGTGTTAGCCCAGCCCATTACCGGCTTAAATATTAATTATGTTCGCGCCCTGCACCCCACCAATGCCGATATTGTCTACGCCAGCACCAATCAAGGCGTGGCCGTATCCCAGGACGCCTTCACCACCGTTACCGAAATCGATACCGGTATCTCCGCCGTCCAGATACAAGGAGCGGTTCAGGCAATAAATGATACTGATATCATGGTTATCGTATCGAGGAGCGGCATCGCCAGGTCCACTGACGGCGGTACCAGCTGGAATTTCGAGATTCACGGCGCTCCCTGGCAATCAATCGCCAGCAATTCCAGCGGCCGGATTTACGCCGGCGGCGCCTCCAGCGACCTGTATTACAGTGACGACCAGGGGGATAACTGGACACAAACCGGCCTGCGCGCGCAGCGCTCTCAGGTGGATGGTTACGACACGCTGTCCTTGGACCAGCTATTTATTGATCCTAATAATGAATCTATTATTTATGTATCCGCAGCCAGCCCTGACGGCAGTACCGGCGCCCTCTACCAGGGTAATGCCAGTGATTTTTCCAGCGGCCAATGGACCCAGCTGATCTCCTCCACACCGGTAAACTGTGTTAACGGCTACGCCTCCGGCAGCAGCACCGTACTCTTTGCCGGCTACGGCGATATAACTGAGATCGGAACCATCGATACAACCGGACTAAAGATGAGTACCGATAGCGGCAGTACCTGGACTGAGGTCAGCGCCTTAAACGGCTATCTTCCCCGCTGGATCACCGTTAGTTCCGGTAACAGCAATATTATCTTTGTCGGTACCGGCCACTTAGAAACAAACACTCTTCAAGATGAAAGCGGTACGATCTTCAGAAGTGCCGACGGCGGCTCCAGCTGGACTAACGTCTCGCCAAACTACGACAATCCGGGACCGATTACCTGCATTGTCGTGGATCCGGCCGATTCCGACAAGGTCTACGCTACTTGTAATAATATAATTTACTCCAGCCTTGACGCCGGGGAAACCTGGGAAGAATATTATATAGCAGATGACGGCCAGGTTTTCTCCAGCGTGTTTATGTTCCAGGGCCTGCTCTATACCGCTGCCGCTGCCGCGGCCCGGGCCGGAGAAAGAAACGCCACTCCGCTAGAACAAAGCACGGAATATTCACTAGTACTGGGCGCCCAGACCGGCCTTTATCTCTGGGGTTCATCCACCGAATGGTATTTCGCCGAAGGCTGCACCGTTGGAGATTTCGACACCTGGCTGTTAATCGCCAACCCCAGCGTCTATACCGCCACAGTCACGGCAACCTACTATACAACCGAGAGCAGCAGCCAACAACAATACACCGTAGGACCCACATCCCGTTATAGTATTCATTTGAATGCGATTGACGGTCTTTCAGCTACCGATGTCTCCACTAAACTGTCCGCGGATAACCCAATTATCTGCGAGCGGGCAATGTACTGGCAGAACATGGCCAAGGGGCACGACACCATCGGCGCCACCGCCACCGCCAACACCTGGTATTTCGGCGAGGGCTGCACCGACGGTTATGACACCTGGATCCTGTTAATGAATCCTGGAACTACCGTGGCCAATGTCGCCCTCACCTTTATGAAAGGTGACAGCACAACTGTCCTGCAGACAGAAACGGTAGGCGCCGGCAGAAGGCGTTCCGTTAACGTTGGTACAATCAGCGGGATGGAAGATGTGGAATTTTCAACTAAAGTGGAATCTGATAACCCGATTGTCAGCGAACGCGCCATGTACTGGAATAACACGGGAGGAGCAGAGCTCGAAACGTCCCTCGGCGGCCACTGCACCGTGGGCACCAGCGCCCCCAGCAGCAGCTGGTACCTGACTGAGGGGTATACCGGCGGCACTTACGATACCTGGGTACTGATCCAAAATCCCAACTCCAGCAGCGCCTCCTGCGCGATCACCTTTTACACTAATAATGGTTCACCCCGAAACCAACAACTCATCGTCGGCCCCAACTCCCGCTCCACGATCCATGTGGACGATACACTTGCCGATCATGAAGTATCTACCTATATTAATGCCGGCACTTCCCAGGTAATCGCCGAACGGGCGATGTACTGGGGCGAAGGCAATAACGCCGACGGCCACTGCACAATGGGCATTAAAACACTATCCTCCGCCTGGTCGCTGGCCGAAGGCTGTACTGCCGGCGATTTTGAAGAGTATATTTTACTATTGAATCCTAACAGAACTGAAGCGACAGTAACTATTTCTTACCTAAAAACTGACGGCACCACCGTTGCCGGCAGCTATACCGTCAGCGGCCAGTCCCGTTACACTATCCATCCCGACGATATTACCGGGCTGGAAAGCACATCGTTTTCAGCTACTATTTCATCAAATATTCCCATTGCCGTGGAACGGGCAATGTATATCGGCACCACCGGCGGCCATTGCAGCCGGGGAATGAAACAATAAATGCTGCAGTGTCATCCCGCGGCTTGACCGCGGGATCCAGGGGAATGAAACAATAAAGCGATCTATGGTCTATGGTTTATGATCTGAAAAAGGGATTTTATGAACAAAGAATATTTATTAGTCTTTATTCTACTACTCTCATTATTTTTGCTGGCAACAAGCGGTTACTGCCTGGAGGACTGGGACAACCTGGGCCTCTACGGCGGTTCGATAGAA
>CAZIXI010000274.1:0-4413 GCA_964543115.1 uncultured bacterium | reverse complement strand
TCAAACCCGCGAATATATTTATCGTTATGATAGGCAATATCCGGCGCCAGATAGGTCATCTCACCATTACTTTTAACAAGTACCCGGTCCTTGTCATCGCCGAGTTTACTGGCGGCAAACCATTCCGCGCCGCTATCACTATAGACATAACCGCTCTGTTTTAAAACAGCCAGGGTCTTCTCTACTTTCCCGGCGGCAACCAAAGCAGATTCACTGGTCCAATGATCAAAATGCACCCCGAAATCATTCAGATCCTTCTTGATCATCGCCAGAATCTTATTTTTTGTATAATCAAGAAAAAAGGCCAGCGACTCCTTTTCCGGCAGCTGCTGGTATTTTGTCCCCTGCTGATGAAGAATTTCCCGGGCAATATCAATAATATATTCTCCCCGGTAACCATCTTCGGGAAAATCCGCTTTTTCGTCCAACAATTCCAGATACCGGGCCCGGGTCGAAGCAGCCAGCATATTCATCTGCCGGCCCCGGTCATTGAGATAATATTCCTTTTCCGCCCTGTATCCGGCCGCTGAAAAGATATTAGCCAGGGCATCGCCCACTGCCGCCTGACGGGCATGGGCGATTGTCAACGGCCCGGTAGGATTAGCACTGACAAATTCAATCAGAATACTCTTACCCGCACCCTGCTTATTTTTCCCATAATCAAATCCCCGGGTAAGGATCTCCAATAACTGCTCATGAACAATCTCGGCAGCCAAATGGAAATTAATGAACCCCGGCCCGGCAACTTCTACCTTACGGCAGACAGCCGGCGGCAATTCTATCCCGGCCACAATAGCGGCGGCAACATCCCACGGTTTTTTCTTTACCTTTGATGATAAATGGAGAGCAATATTAGTGCTAAAATCACCATGCGCCTGTGCCTTGGGTAGCTCCAAGAACACCGGGGGTAAAGGCTCCAACCGAATATCCTCTTCCTTTAACCAGCCAACAGTCGCCTTAGTAATGGCACTAACGATAATTTCTTCAAGATTCATTAATTACCTTTTTTTACTTTACTCTTTCCGCATCATCCCAGAGCCGTTCCAGACGGTAGTAACTCCGGGAATCCTCACTGAAAATATGCACTATAACATCAACATAATCCAAGACAATCCAGTTATAATCGCCGTCCAATTCTCTATGCAGCACCGTCACTCCCTGCTCTTTCATTTCCTCACAAATAGCATCCGCAAGCGCCTTTACCTGCCTCGTTGAAGTACCATTACAAATGACAAAATAATCCGCTAAATCACTAAGCCCTTTTACGTTTAAGATCACCGGATCTTCCGCCTTTTTATCTTCGGCTATCTTTTTACACTCTCTGGCAAGGTGAATCGTTTTAATCGTTAACCTCCCACGGCCCCCCGATTCCATCGGGGGACTGCCCCGCTTTGCGGGGCTGCCATTATTGGAATGGCTATAGACTGCCCCCGTTTTCTATTTTTTATACAATCTATACCTTAAGATATATTTTCTCACCTGTTCCGGAACAAGAAACTTAAGCGAACGGCCGCTGCGCGTCAAGCTCCGTACTTCCGTACTGGAAATAGATAGTGTTGGTATTTCTACCAGCTTTACCCGCCGCCAGTCAATCCTGATTTTCCGTTTAACCTGCGCCGGAATAACCGGATACCCCGGCCGGGAAACAGCAACCATCTGAGCAAGAGAAAGAACCTTCCCGATATCCTTCCAGGCCGATAAACAGGTCAGGCTATCTGAACCGACAATAAAATACAATTTCGCCTTAAACTGACGGCGCAATTCCGTTAAAGTATCCACGGAATAGGACACTCCTCCCCGATCAATCTCTAAGCTAGCAACACTAAACCGGGAATGCCCTTTAACAGCCCGCTTCACCATCTCAAGGCGATGCCGGGCATTGATTAATTGTTTGGAATTTTTAAGCGGCGGAATGGCGCAGGGAATAAAAATGATCCGATCTAATTTCAGTTTATCAACCAA
Organism: uncultured bacterium; assembly: GCA_964543115.1. Taxonomy (GTDB): domain Bacteria; phylum Auribacterota; class CAZIXI01; order CAZIXI01; family CAZIXI01; genus CAZIXI01. Next base: position 2,451 of record CAZIXI010000274.1, on the reverse strand, counting down.
TCCCTCGGCAATCAGCAGGTGCCCGTTATGGATAGGATTAAATGTCCCGCCCAAAATACCAATACGTTTCATATTTTTCCTTGCTCTATACTTTAGCCACTTAAACCACAGAGAACACGGAGATCACAGAGAACTTAAAGAGTAATCAAAATTCATATATTTTTTTATATTATCAGCATTATGTCATAACAAATAAATTATAATAAAAACTCTGTGACCTCCGTGTTCTCTGTGGTTTAAACACTTTCCCGATAAACTTAATATCTACTTTATAGACAAATCCCTATTCTCTAAGTTGTCCCTTCCCCCGCACAATATATTTATAACTCGTCAGTTCCTCCAGCCCCATGGGACCGCGGGCATGAATCTTATCGGTGCTGATCCCGATCTCCGCTCCCATACCAAATTGACCGCCGTCGGAAAACCGCGTACTGGCATTAACAAACACACAGGCGCTGTCTATCTCTTCTGTGAATTTCCGGGCCGTCTCCTTATTCCCGGTCACAATTGTGTCTGAATGACCGGAACCATATTTATTAATATGATTAACTGCCTCTGACAAATTATCAACCACTCTTACGGCCAGTACCAGATCAAGATACTCTGTGTGCCAATCCTCTTCCGTTGCCGGTTTCATCTGGGCAACCAGGGCCTGAGACGCCGGACAACCCCGCAATTCCACTTTATGTTCTTTAGTTAACTTCTCACAAAGAGAAGGCAGAAAATTAGCAGCCACATCCTGATGCACCAATAACGTTTCAGCGGCATTACAAACACCCGGCCGCTGGGTCTTGGCATTGACCGTTATCCGGGCAGCCATTTCCAGATCAGCATCTTTATCAACATAAACATGACAAATACCTTTATAATGCTTAATCACCGGAATCTGGGATTCCTCAACTACCGCTCTGATCAGGGCCTCTCCTCCCCGGGGAATCACCAGATCAATATACTGAGGTAGCCTGAGTAACAACGGCACTGCCTTACGGTCAGTAGTTTCAAGAACCTGAATACATTCCGGCGGTAAATCCTGCTCCCGTAAGACCTCCTGCAGTATCCTGGCCAGAACAAGGTTAGAATTGATCGACTCTTTACCCCCACGGAGAATCGCGCAATTACCGCTTTTAAAACAGAGCCCGGCACTATCCACGGTTACATTGGGACGCGACTCATAAATAATACAGACGACCCCAATAGGCACGCGCACCTTGCTTATCTTCAGCCCGTTGGGACGGGTATAAGTCTTAAGCACTTCTCCAACCGGATCAGGTAATTCCCGCACAGTGCGTAAGCCGTCAATCATCGCCTGCAGTCTTTTTTCACTAAGCGTCAACCGGTCAATCATTGCCGGAGCCAGCTCCATCTTCCTGGCCTGCTGCAAATCCTGCTCGTTAGCGGCCACGATCTCTCGCTGGCGGGCACTAAGCCCATCAGCCATCGCCGCCAGCACAGCATCTTTCTTCTTGGCGGAGACAACCATCAACTGCCGCGATGCCTCCCGGGCCTTGCGGGCAATCTCTTCCATCTGATTTTGTAAACTCATAAATACCCTTTCACCTCGGGAGGGCACAGTCTATATCCATTCCTATAATAGCAGTTTATATACATTCCAATAATAGCAGCCCCGCAAAGCGGGGCAGTCCCAGCTTTGCTGGGACAAGGCCCTCCCCCCTACATATTTATAAAATAACAATATTGTTCCGATGGATCACTTCGTCATAGGTTTTAGACTGCAGCACCTTTTGTAATTCGCTGGTTTTGAGGCCTTTTATTTTTACTATTTCTTCACTGCTGTAATTCACCAGGCCGCGGGCAAACTCTTCTCCCTGCTGGTCACTAACCGCAACCACCTCACCCAGCTTGAAACTGCCCTCTACCCCCACAATCCCGCTGGCCAGCAGACTCCGGCCTTTATCTTCCAGGGCGGTACGCGCGCCCTCATCCACAATAATCGTGCCGTGGGGTTTAGTAAAGAAGGCCAGCCACCTTTTCTTGCTGGCCAATTTACCGCCGGCCGGAGCAAAATAAGTACCCAGCTCCGCTTCCGCTAAAAGTATATCAACGATAACCTTCTCCTTGCGGCCGTTAGCAATAATCGCACCTTCACCGGTACGGGTAACGATCTTTACCGCATCCAGTTTTGTCGCCATCCCGCCGGTACTCAAATCTGTGCCCCTGCCCCCGCACCAGCCTTCCACTTCCTTGGTAATCTTAGTTACGCAATCAATATGTTTCACCTGACCGTCAGAGAGCGGCTGATAGAGGCCGTCAACATCCGTAAGGATAAGCAACAGATCAGCCTGCACCAGATTGGTCACCAGCGCGCTTAAACGGTCGTTATCGCCAAACTTAATCTCCTCAACCGCTACGGTATCATTCTCGTTAACAACCGGAATAACCCCTTTTTCCAACAAACTGAAAATTGTGTTACGGGCATTAAGATGCCGCGCG
>CAZIXI010000273.1:0-4428 GCA_964543115.1 uncultured bacterium | reverse complement strand
TGACGATAAAAATAATAAACTAGACTAGTTCCATGATGTTCGGCAATAATATCGGTTATCGCCTGGGGCAATTTATAGCGTTTAGCCAGCTGCACACCATCCTTAACATGTGCGGTAATCACTAAATGGCTCATGGTCGGCGGAAGTTTTTCGTGCATGCTCTCTTCACGAAACCAGACATTTTCCACAAAATAATCCGGTTTGGCAGTTTTGCCGATATCATGAAAATAACTAGCAACTTTGGCCAGCAGAGAATTGGCGCCAATAGCCGCGGCGGCATCTTCGGCCATATTGCTGACGGCAATACTGTGATGATATGTCCCCGGCGCCTTGGTTACCAGCATTTTCAGCAGCGGATGATTCAGATCTGAGAGTTCCAGCAGACGGATATTAGTAGTAATATTAAAAGCACGCTCAAAAATAGGCAAAAAGATAAAAACCACTATCGCGCTGACCGGCCCGCTGAAAAACCCGCCCAGCATTTGGAAGATTATTCCGGGCCAAAAAAACTGAATCAAAGGAAACGGCCTCAGCAAATTAACCATCAAGATAGCAACCATCTGGGCAATCCCGACATAGATACCGGCCTTAAGGAATTCCCAGCGATGCAACAAACGGGCCGTACTCCGCACGGCGATAATACTGCCGAACAGAGTAACGATGGTATAAGAAAGTGTATTTTCCGTAGCAACGGCCGCCAGAACCCCAAGGACCACAGCCAACATAATCGCTAATTCTTTATCAATGAGAATAGCCACCAGCATCGCGCTTATCGGAATAACAATAAAAAACTGCCAAAACGGCTTGTTCACATCGGCCGGAATATAGGCGATAAACCGCGCGAGGGCCAACGTGGAAAGGCTAATGATAATCAACAACAAAAGCCTCTTATTACAGGAAAATATTTCAGGCTGGTGATAGTGCAGATAAATGCTTAAAATTAAAAGAAAGATTACGCACAAAAGAATATATCCACCCAATTTCCACCAGCGGCTGTAGCGCGGCAACGTCTCCAATAACGTCTGCCGGTGTGCCTCCAACTGCATGGTGTGAAGTTCGGTGACCGGATCACCGCTGCGGATAACCGTCTGCCCGCGTTTGATCCTGCGGTTTACCGGCACAACACCGTCCCGGGCAAGTTGTCGGCGCTGGGCAACCTCATCAGAATCATAAGCCACATTAACTGAAAGAATGCGCAGGAGTACATTCTTCATCGCTTCCCGCAACGAACGGTTAAACGGATGCAGGGAACGCACACGGCTGTCGATCACGTTCTCCAGCTCATTACTCACCAGAAATTTATCTACATTAACCTCAACGACCTCTTCAGCACCGTCATCACGCAATTTTATATTTTCGCTACCGGTACTGATAATCCTTATTTTCCTTGTATTGGATATAATACCCCGTTCCAGGATGTCCCTAGCAATAGTTATAATGTTCTGCTTAATTGAATCCAGCTTAGATTCCTTAAGCAGAGTCGTTAGCGTTTCCTGATCCAGCCAGGGAACATTTTTTTCGAGCTCTTTTAGTTTTTCAGGTTGAGACTCCTGCTTTTCCGTCAGAACATTAAGGGCGGCAAAAAGCTCTTCTACCCGTTGATTGACTTTTTTAAAAATATCCGGATTGATATAATAAAGAGAATCAACTTCCGCCTCCGCCTTCCGGCGCAAGACTTCAGTCCTCTTTTCATCAATATACTCAAAATCCACCTGCGCCCTGACATTGTGTAAGGCAATCTGGCCGGGCTCCAGAATGGGCAATTCCGGCATCCTCTCCTGATAAATAAGCGCAATCGTCCCCAGCAGGGCAAGCAATCCAAGCAAATATTTCACAATCAATGCCCGGGTAATTTTAATCCGCTCTTTAACCTCTTTTTTGCTGTTTTTCTTTTTCATAGGCCTTAATAATCTTGGTTACTAATTCATGACGGACAACGTCTTTATCACTGAACCTGACAAATTTTATCCCCTCAATATCTTTAAGCAGGCGGGCAACATGGATTAATCCGGAAGGTTTTCTGTCCGGCAGATCAACCTGAGTAATATCACCGGTAATGACAGTTTTCGTATCAAATCCCAACCGGGTAAGAAACATCTTCATCTGCTCTTGAGTGGTGTTTTGCGCTTCATCAAGAATAATGAATGAATCATTTAGGGTCCGGCCGCGCATATAGGCCAGTGGAGCAACCTCAATAATCCCCTTCTCCCTCAATTCCTGGATCCTATCCACTTCCATCATATCGTAAAGCGCATCATAGAGGGGACGTAAATAGGGATCTACCTTATCAAACATATCTCCGGGTAAAAAACCCAACGCCTCTCCGGCCTCTACCGCCGGCCGCGTAAGAATAATCCGGCTGACCTGCTCTTGCATCAGGGCAGATACCGCGGAGGCCATGGCCAAATACGTTTTACCGGTGCCGGCGGGGCCAATAGCAAAAATAATATCATGGTCACGAATCGCCTGCACATATTCACGCTGACCCGGCGTTTGGGGAACGACAAAATGTTTACGCCCAGGCAAATTAACACGGTCGCGAAATACCTCTCCCGCCTTTTCTGCCCCGCCGCAGGCGGCAGCCAGGGCATTCCGGAATTCCTGCCCGCTAATCTGCACATCGTTCTGACAAACGCCATCCAGTTCCCGAAAAAGAGTCTCCGCCCGAACTACCTTATCTTCGGCGCCGACAATCTTAATAAAATCTCCGCGGGCGATTAATTTTACCCCCAGCCGCTCCTCCGCTAAATCCAAATTTTCTTCATTATTCGCATAGAGACGGCGCAGGTAATGCCCATCGGAAAATTGTATTTTCTTTTCCATATTAACGCGGTAATTTGCGTTTAAGCAGAAAGCTCCTGACCTTGTCGAACACAAGTATCAGGAGCTTTTAACTATATTTTTGTAAAAAGCTAGTCCCGGGGAATAGCTAATACCTGGCCGGGATAAATCAAATCCGGATCCTTAATTTTGTCTTTATTTGCCTTATAGATCAACGGCCATTTCAGGGGGTTACCGTAAATATCTTCATAACCGGCAATATACCACAGGCATTCACCCTTCTTAACTACGTGAGTAGCGGGTCTTTCCGGCAGCTTCTGTGGAGCCAATTCTTCCAGCGGTTCATCTTTAATCACTACCGCTTCTTTTACTTCTTCTATCTCAATAGCGCCCATCCCGGCACCTGCCTGTAACTCTCTCGGAGGTCCGCCGACAAAATATCCGCGATTGCCCCATAACTCTCTGTCCACCCAGTAATGACTGCGCCAATAAGGATAATGTTCCTTCACCACTTCCGACCAATGCGGCTCATCTACTCCCGCCCGGGCAGAAAAAACAGAACCAACTACCAATCCCACCAACAATAAAGCAACAAACCACCTCATATCTCCTCCTCCTTACTCAATACCCCAAAGTTATTTTCCAGACAATATTATCTCTATTTAATCAATTAATGTCAATGGTATTTATATTCAATTTATTAACATTTATAGGGGCCGGGGCAGTCTATACCCATTCCAATAATAGCAGTCCCAGCTTTGCTGGAGCAAGCCCGGCCCCTACCGGCATTTAACCTAATTTTAAACCCAACTCCTTCAGCTGTTTTGCACTAACGGTGGTCGGGGATCCGGTTAAAGGGCAAATGGCCCGCTGTGTTTTCGGAAAAGCAATCACATCCCGAATACTGGTTTCCCCCACCATAATCATCACCAGCCGGTCCAAACCCGGCGCGATACCCCCATGCGGAGGCGCGCCGTATTCCAGGGCCTGCAGAAAAAAACCAAAACGATCTTTAACTTCTTCCTTCTTTAAATTAAGCGCGTCAAATATTTTTTGCTGCAGTTCCGGCTGATGTATCCTGACACTGCCGCTGCCCACTTCATAACCATTGAGCACAAGATCATAGCTGGCTGCCCGCACCTTAAGCGGTTCTGTTTCCAAAAGCGCCATATCTTCTTTCTTTGGCGCGGTAAAAGGATGATGCTCACTATCCAGCCGTTTTGCTTCTTCATTATAATTAAAAAGAGGAAAATCCGTTATCCAACAGAAACTGAATTTTTCCTTAGGCTTGAGGCCCAATTGTTTAACCAGCTGCAAACGCAAACCGGATAAAACAGCATTAACGATTGGGGCCTGATCGGCAACCAGCAGACATAAATCACCTACCTTAGGCGCCAGCTGCTGCTCAAGTTTATCTTTCACGCTATCAGTTATAAACTTCTGTAACGGACCCTCCCATTTGCCGTCGGCGATTTTTATCCAGGCCAGTCCCTTAGCGCCTAAGCGTTGGGCGGCAGCAACCAGTTCATCGGTCTGTTTCCGGGAAAACCCTGCCGCTCCCGGAACCAGCATTCCCTTAACAATCCCGCCGGCGGAAATCACCTGACTAAAAACCTTTATCTCCGTATCCTTAAAGCACGCGGATAG
>CAZIXI010000272.1:0-4456 GCA_964543115.1 uncultured bacterium | reverse complement strand
CCAAAACTACCTCCCGTTCTAACCTTTAAATTTCTTGACGATAACTACGCCATTATGACCGCCAAATCCGAGGGAATTGGATAGGGCCGTTTCCACATTCGTTTCTCTGGCGGTATTCGGCACATAATCCAGATCACATTCAGGATCGGGATTCTCATAATTGATTGTTGGGTGAATGACGCCTTCATTGATGGCTTTTACAGCGGCAATAAGCTCTACACTGCCGGCGGCGCCAAGTAAATGGCCGGTCATGGATTTGGTTGAACTGATGGGTACTTTATAGGCATGCTCACCAAAAACCTTTTTTATTGCCATGGTTTCGTATTTATCGTTAAGTGATGTGCTGGTGCCGTGGGCGTTTATGTAGCTGATATCTTCCGGATTCATTTTGGCGCTCTTTAAGGCCATCTTCATGCATTCTGCGCCTACCGCTCCTTCCGGTGCGGGTGCGGTTTGATGAAAAGCATCGTCGTTAGCGGCAAAACCAACTACTTCGGCGCAGATTGTGGCGTTACGTTTAAGGGCGTGGTCCAGGGTTTCCAGCACCAGTATCCCAGCTCCTTCGGCCATGACAAATCCGTCTCGTTCCTTATCAAAGGGACGACTTGCCCGCTGCGGTTCGTCATTACGTTTAGAGAGCGCTTTGCAGGCACAGAATCCGCCGATCCCTGTTGACACTATACAGGCTTCCGTTCCTCCGGCCAGCATTACATCCGCTTCGCCCTGCTGAAGTACATAATAGGCTTCCCCAACTGCATGGGTGCCGGTGGCGCAGGCGGTGGCAATGCTGATGTTCGGGCCTTTTAAACCAAACTTGATGGCTACCTGAGCCGGGGCCATGTTAATGATTAACATCGGGATGGTGAAAACACTCATCCGCCGCGGACCTTTATTCAGCAGCACATCATATTGTTCCTGGATCACATCCAGTCCGCCGATCCCTGAACCTACATATACCCCTATCCGGTAAGGATCTTCTTTTTCCAGCTCTAAGCCGGAATGGGCTATTGCCTCTTTCGCGCTGGCAATGGCAAATTGACAGAACCGGGTGGTCCTTTTTAGTTCCTTGGCGGTGATGTACTGTAATGGATCAAAATCCAATACTTCTCCGGCTATCCGGCTGTCAAATGCCGAAGCATCAAAACGTTTGATCGTTTCTATCCCGCTGCGGCCATTAACGGCAGAATCCCAAAAATTACCAACGGTATTACCAATCGGAGAAATTACTCCCATCCCGGTAATAACTACCCTTTTATCTTTCATAGTGCACCATATCCTATTTACACAAATTGTTTAGCAATATATTCGTGCGAATTAGCATTACGAAAACTGGTATACTGTTATCTGTTGACCCGGTTGTTATTCTTTCTTGGCGGCGGCTTTCTGCTCAATATAGTTTACCGCTTCACCGACAGTGCGTAATTTTTCCGCGTCTTCATCAGGAATCTCCGCCCCAAACTCTTCTTCCAGGGCCATTACCAATTCCACGGTGTCCAGCGAATCCGCGCCCAGATCGTCGATAAATGATGCTTCATCCTTTACTTCATCGGCATTTACTCCCAGCTGCTCTACAATGATCTTTTTTACTTTTTCCGCGACTTCTCCTCTTTCCATGACTCCCTCCTTCTGTTTTGCTACAGATTAATTTTTATCCGCAGCCTACATGACCATACCACCACATACACTTATTACCTGTCCGGTTATATAATCAGAATACGGACCGGCTAAAAACTGAACCGCGCCGGCCACTTCTTCCGGCACGCCGAATCTATTTAACGGAATATTTACTAAATATTTCTGTTTTGCCTCTTCCGGCAGCTTTTCCGTCATCTTCGTCTGGATGAATCCCGGCGCTACGGCATTTACGTTAACTCCGCGCGGCGCCAATTCCCGGGCACAGGTTTTGGTAATACCGATTACCCCGGCTTTGGACGCGGCGTAATTTACCTGTCCGACATTACCGGTCAGACCAACGGTAGAGGCTATATTTATGATCTTACCCGAGCGCTGCCGCATCATATGTTTGCCGATAACTTTAATGAAATTATATGTACCGGTAAGATTAACTTTAATTACCGCATCCCAGTCATCATCCTTCATTCTTACTAAAAGAGCATCCCTGGTTATGCCGGCATTGTTGACGAGTATATCAATTTTCTTCATTGTGTCAAGTACTTTGTCCACACATTCCGCTACGGCCTTGGCATTGGAGACGTCAACTACAAAACCGGCTGCCTGGCCGCCGGAATCCTTGATCTCCTGAACAACTTTATTTATCCCTTCTTCGTTTACATCGCAAACAGCGATGGCGGCACCCTGACCGGACAATAACAACGCTATACTGCGCCCTATTCCCTGCCCGGCTCCGGTTACCAGCGCGACTTTATTTGCTAATTGCATGGCCTAATTCCCCTCCCTTCGCTCGGGGCTGCCCCCGACACGTCGGGGGCTGCTATTATTGGAATGGATATAAACTGCCATTATTGGAATGGTCATAGACTGTCCCTCGTTCTATTCAAACTGGCTGTATCCTGCACGTTAAAGTACCGCGCTTGCTTATTTATTTTGCGCAATAAACCACCCAGCACTTTTCCCGGACCGATCTCGATAAAGGTATCTATTCCTATAGCTAACATCTGCTCTATCCCTTTTGACCAGTAGGTGGTTGAGGCTACCTGGGTAATTAAAGATCGTTTTATTTCTTCGGGATCACTCAGATTTGTTCCGGTTACATTGGCAATAAAATTTGTCCGCGGCTCGGTTAAGGCTGCTTTTTCCAGATAGGGCGTTAATTTCTCTTGGGCCGGGGCCATTAACCGTGAATGGAACGGACCGTTGACTTCCAGCGGGATTACCCGTTTGGCGCCGGCTTGATTGAAAACGGGTATAAGCTGAGTTAACTGCTCAGTTTTACCTGAAAGAACTATCTGGCCCGGACAGTTCACATTGGCGATGTCTGCTTCCCCGCCCTGTCTTGCCAAGATATCCCGAACAGCCTTCTCTTCCAACCCGATAACGCAAATCATTCCGCCGGGATTCTGTTCACTGGCCTCTTGCATAAAATTCGCTCTGGCCTGCACTAACGGTAAGGCCGCAGTGTATTCCAGCGCGCCACAGGCCACTAAGGCCGTGTATTCACCTAAACTCAAACCAGCCACCGCCTCGCTCTTGAGCCCGGGAATCTCCGTTTGTAGCACCCTGAAACAGGCGATACTAGTAATCAATATTGCCGGCTGACTGTACCTTGTCTCTTTTAATTTTTCTGCCGGACCGTTAAAACAAAGAGCGGCTATATCGTAACCCAATACATCGTTCGCCTGTCGATAAGTCGCCTGGGCCGCGGGATAGCACTCAAAAAACTCTTTGCCCATCCCCGCATACTGCGCTCCCTGTCCCGGAAATAAAAACGCTATCTTCATTTTTCGTATAGACTCCTTTTCGAATATACAAGAACTTATATCTTTAGTTCCTAAATCTGCACGACATTCGCGCCCCAACTAAATCCCGCGCCAAATGAAACCATGACGATTTTCTGGCCTTTCTTGATTACCTCATTACGGATGGCTTCATCTAAGGCTACGGGTATGGACGCGGCACTCATGTTGCCGTAACGGTTAACATTCACGTAAACCTTACCCTGATCCACCCCTAATTTGTTGGCCAGAGCATTGATGATCCGGATATTTGCCTGATGGGGAACGACATAATCTATATCTTCAACTTTCAGATCACACTGTTTTAATATCTTCAGTACGGAGTTGTACATCACGGTTACTGCCTGCTTGAATACGTCCCGGCCTTCCATCCGGATAGTTTGGTTTTCCTTTTCTTTAGGTATATAAAGCAGTTCCGCAAACTCTCCGGCTGTTCCCATATAGGTGTCCATTATACCCGCGCCCTTCGTCTCGGCGCCCAGAACCACCGCGCCGGCTCCATCACCGAAAAGCACACAGGTATTGCGGTCTTTCCAGTCGGTTACCCGGGAAAGTTCTTCGGCGCCAATTACCAGGGCGTGATCATATTTACCGGATGAAATAAACTGCCGCGCTATCTCCAGGGCGTAAATAAAACCGGAACAGGCGGCGTTTATGTCTATGGCTACGGCATCTTTTATCTTAAGTTTTGCCTGTACCCGGCAGGCGGCTGCCGGTAAAGGTGAATCCGGAGTAAAGGTGGCGGCAATAATCAGTGGAATGTCTTTGTGGGTCACCCCGGCACTCTTTATCGCCATTTCCGCTGCCGCTGCCGCTAAATCAGAGGTGTAAACGCTATCGGCGGCTATCCGCCGCTGTTCTATACCGGTACGGGTACGGATCCATTCATCAGAGGTCTCCACCATCTTTTCCAGATCAGCATTGGTCAATACCTTGGCCGGAACCCATGAACCTGTACCGAGTATTCCCACTTTCCTATTCATTTAACTCTTTCTCCTCACCATTTACACGCACGGCATTCC
>CAZIXI010000271.1:0-4457 GCA_964543115.1 uncultured bacterium | reverse complement strand
AACGGTCATTGTCAGCTGGGGTATTTATTAAAAATGTACAAATTTGATGTATCTTTTTTAGACATTCATTCAACAATAAAGTCTTTGTTAGGTTTGTAATATATTACTAGCCAATATACTATGGTTGACAGTGCACAGTTGGCCTGAAATATGCTAATTATTTTACGGGTAAATCTTTATGAATAATCTATTATTTAATAATAAGCAAAAATCAAGGCCTTTTCAACTGATCGTCTGGCTGTTAATTCCCCTGTTTCTCTACCAGAATGTTGCCTGGTCACTATCCACAAATGTATATATTCCGCAGCAATATGGAACAATAGAAAGAATGGCAGATGGCAGACAGGGGATGTCTGACAAAACTGTCTTTTTGATCAGGGACGCGCATTGTGTATATGAGGCGCAGAAGAATATCGAGCAGATTCTGGAAGTATTGATCAGGGATCAGGGAGTTGATCTTGTCTGTGTGGAAGGGGCCAGCGGTCTGGTGGATACCAGTGTTTTTCAGAGTATGCCGGAAGAAAAAGCGCGGGAACGGGCCTGTGAGCAGTACTTAAAGAAAGGATTGCTGAGCGCGGCTGAGGCCTTATCAATCCGCCGGGCGCGGGAGTTGCCGTTTACGATCTGGGGTGTTGAGGATATGAAACTCTATGTGGAAGATCTTAGGCTGTTCCGGGAAACTGTGAGTAATTCGGCAGAGGCACAGCTGTTGATTGGCAAGGCTGAGAATGTAGCGGGCAGATTGAAGGACAGGATATATAATTCAAAATTAAAGGAGTTTGATGGCAAAATGCAGCAGTACAATAGCGGGCAGCTGAATCTAGCGGACTGGGTCTTAATTCTTGCCGGAGGGATAAAGGACGGGGGCGAGCACGGCTCATGGACGAATTTTAATTTGGTACTAAAGTCGCTAGAATTAGAGCAGGAGACGGATTTTAAGGTTGTAGAAAAGGAAAGGGGGGAATTAATAAGACAACTGACGCGGGATTTGCCGAAGGAAGAGATTAAGCAGGTGGTAAAAAAGAGCATATTGTTTAAACAGGAGGAAATTTCGCCGTTAGAATTTTACAGTTTTATTGAAGGATATTTGGCCGGCCGGGGAATGATTCAGTTAGAACAATACATCAAATTGCTTAAATTTCAATCGCAAATAGATGATGAAGGCCTGTTCCGGGAGTTGAGAGAGATAGAAAAAATTACGGTTGGAAAGCTGTTTCGCGATAAGCAGGAAGAAAGGCTCTGGGAAATGGTTAAAAAACTTAATTGGCTGGCCGGATTGTTTCAGTTGAAGTTGGAACGCGATGAGCTGGATCAGCGCGGAGTGGAGTTAACGAAGGTGATTAATTACTTTAAGATTCAGGCGGCTGCCGCCGGTCTGCGGGCGCCTGCGGAATTGAAGGATAAGGAGTTGATAAGCAGGGTAGAGCAGCAAGTCGGTCCGGCAGAAGAGTTTTACCGGCTGGCGGAAGAGCGGGAACAGGCGCTGGTGGGGAATTTACTAAGAAAAATGGAAAAGGAAGGCGAAGAGAAAGCGGTAATCATTACCGGTGGCTTCCATTCCGGTGGAATAAAGGAACGGCTGCAGAATAAAAATATTGCCTGCCGGGAAATTTCCCCGGTAATTACCAAAGCACAGAAGGATACGTCCTACCTGAAACTAATGACGGATGAAAATCTTGATATTGAAGCCTTAATTTCTGAAAAAATCAGCTGGCCGCTTCTTTGTAGTTCCGGTGCCCGCCGGGTTCGCCAGCATCAGCGCTTCTTGAGCGAGCTGGCGCAATTGCTCTTACGCGGAAGTGATGTTGAGAGCTTACAAGCAGAGATAGCTGATCCCGCGCAGGAAGAATTGTTTGCCGAATTAGTGGCCCTAGCGCGGGCGGAGCCTAAGAGGATAATTGATTTTATCGCTGGCCTTACTGATAATGATCTTCAGCAGAAGGTGGGAGAAAATGATTTGGCAGTGTTTGCTGATTATCTGTTAGTAATCCTGAGTCTATCATGTGCTCGGCGGGGAGAGGATTTTAAAGCTGTTTTAGGCAGCTTGGTGCATTCCGGGAGCATGAAAAGCGCTCAATTAAAGGAACTATTAGCAGCCAGCCTAGAAGAAGGTATTACCATTAAGGATGCGGAGATCGCACAAAAACCGCCGCCAGCAATTATTGCTGATTTGCGGGAGTTTCTGGGTTTTGCGGAAACCCCGGCCTATGTTTTTGCGATTGGGCCGCTGGTCGAAGAGTTAATTTTTCGCGGATTGCCCATTATCCTGGGAGTGCTTTTCAGTGTTTTTAACCCGTTTTTAGGCGCGGCAGCTGCTGTCTTGTTGAATATGTTTTTAGGCTACTTTTTTATCAAACTGCATAAAGGAAAAATAAAGGCGCCGGCAAAACTAGTAACGGTAGTGGGTGTCATTATTACCAGCCTGCCTTTTCTACTGCCGTCGGTACCCCTCTGGATTGCGGCCCTAACGCTGGTGTTTCATATCGCAGTAAATATATTCATTGCCAAGGTTGTCAGAAAAATACCTGGCAAAGAGGATTATCCGTTTGCCACGATTACGAGAGAAGAGCAAATTCCCGCTCAGGAATTGCGGGAAACTCTCGGCCACCTGATGGTGGAAGAGGGGTGGGATAGGGATACAGGCCTGGCTGCCCTGGCCGCGGCAGAGGCGATGTGGGCGGCGGGGCTTATTCGCCGGGATAATGTGCTCAAGCTGTGGAAGCTTTTTCGGCAGATAAAAGAGCAGGGTGGGGAAAAGGCGAAACCCGCTTTTGCTGTGCTTAAAGAAAAAATGGCAAAAAAAGACATGGATTTCTGGTCTTATAATATTGTTGAGTCTCTAGGTTTTGCGGTCCGAGAACCGTTTCTATTTAATCATGATCTGCTGGTTACCTATTGCAGTTTGTTTTACCGGGAAGATCCTCAGGCTTATGCGCTGAAACAAAACCTGGAGGATGAGTGGCTGAGTCAGGGCCGGTCTCAAGATACAATTCGACTGGCTCAGTTTGCCCTGGATTCGCTCTGGCAGGGAGGATTGGCCCGGGAAGATAATTTACCAGCAGTGAAAGAGCTCATGCTGGCGATTTCCGAAAATGTTGGGCACACTGAGGCGGAAATAGAAGCATACAAGGCACTTTATGCGCTGGGGCAGGCGGCGGCAGAGGGAACATTTGCGTTAACTAATTTTAATCCGAAGGCCTTCAGCCGGGTTGCCGTTGAGCAGAAAAGCGCAGCGGGGCAGTTTTACTGGTCATTTATCCAGCCAGCGGACCGGGCGTTTTATCAATTAAGAATGCGGATAGAAATACAGGCCCGCCGGTTTTTGTGGCCGGATGATCTTAAGGTGTCAGCCGTGGCCGCGTTGGAGGTGATAAGAGATGAACAGATATTTACTATAGCGAATCAGCAGCAGGTGGAAGAGCTATTTTTTAATATCATTGAGGAGCTGCATGAGACGGCCAGCTTGCTGACGCAGCTTGGCGGGGATTTCAGGATTGAGCACGATCATCCCTGGCTTTTGGGTGCTTGCAAAATGCTTCGTGAGTTTGTTAACGCCGGAGTAGTGACGGAGACAAATATTGCGGAAATCGGGATTCTTTACGCTTCAATTATTCAAAGAACCGGATCTTCCGCTGATGGCGTGTTTAATACACTGACCTGGATAGCGCGGAAAGTGGCGGCCGGCAAGCTGGATCCCGCCGGGCTGAATCTGGATTTGTTGACCAATATTGCCGAAAAGAGCAATAGTCTGGGACAATGCTTAAATCATTATGGGTTTTTGAGTGACTTAATGGAAAGAAAGGGAGTTACAACTGCTAATCTTTCTGCTGTAATCAGAATCTTTGTTAATTTAGGCCAGCTGGAGAAGCAGGAGGGCCGGGCCGAAGATGAAATCAGCTTGTTCTTGAGACAATTCATGGATATGAATAAGATATCCGCTGCTAATATTGTCTTGCTGGGTGAATTGGTTAATTCGATTGCAACCGAAGTTGCTGACGGAAATAGGATGGAACCAGCCTGCCAGCGTTTGAGAAAAATAGCTGAGCGCGTGCAGGATGGAAGATTGGATCCGCTGGCCCTGGATTTAGAGCTGCTGGCAGAAATTGCCGTTAGCGCAGGGAGAGGGATGGAGAAGGCCTACAGGAAATTGGAAGAAATGGCTGCTAATGTTAAGAAAAATGTTATCGCTAAGAAATACCTGAGCCAGGAATTGCTGTTGGCAATAGCCAAAAGGGCCGGTCAGAAAACTGCTGAGGCGTTTCAAGAACTAATGATATCAGCGGATTCGGTTCAGGCCCATGGTTTAGATTCAGTGATTGTTGATAAAGAGCTGTTAATGGGGGTAGCGAAAGCTGCTAGTAGTGACACGCATCGAGCTTTTATTGCCCTGAGACAGTTGGGGGCTGGGGTAAAGGATGAAGGATTAAATCCGGTGATTTTAGATAAGGAATTTTTGC
>CAZIXI010000270.1:0-4463 GCA_964543115.1 uncultured bacterium | reverse complement strand
TTTTTGTTGCATTTCTTTTCCACCACCAGCCAACCGTCAGGGTCCAGAGGGATATCAATGGTTAGCGGTTCACTGCCGGCAACAAAAATATCACCATGATCACCGGAAACCGTGCTGGCGACAGTCTCTGAGGGGAAACCGTAACCGTCTTTGCTTACCGCCAGGTAATAACTGCCCGGCACTACATTAAAGGTGTGGGGGTTACTGGTAGTTACCGCTAACTGGCTATTGCTACCGGCGTTAAAGATGGCGATTACCGACCCAGAGATAGTGGCGCCGCTCACCGCGTCATAGGCGCGCACGGTAATCGGCGGATCACCAGTATAATACTGATAACAACCAATAGAAGGAGGATCTTCATAAGGGCGACTGTCCATGTCACCAGAAGGCGCAGCGGTAGTTGTGCCGCCATCGGCAACAGCGGCTGGGGTAGAAGCGGAAAGATGAAAATTGGTATTGGTAACGTCTTTAAACTGGGGGTTTATTCCGATATTCAAATTAGGTGCGGAAAGGGCCAAAGCGGTATTGAGGTTAGTAATCCCTGTAGGGGTGTTGGGATAGCCAACCCCATCAATAAATGCGGCATTAGTGGTATTATTGGACAGGCAATTGTTATCGATTTGTGGGTTTGTCACGCTGTTCTCTACAATGCCGTTATTAGTGTTCGCGGCAATAATATTGTTGCGGATCAAGGTAGAGGTGTTGGTATTAATCCCGTTAACTCCATTACCATAAAGAGTACAATTAATCATCCTTGTGGTTGTTGTTCGGGAGGTATCGCTGAATTGTACGGCATCGCTAAAAGTATTGGCAAAGATTAAATCTGTTGCGAGAGTTGTGTTTGCGTTTCTGCTAAAAATCGCTGAGCCAGCAGTAGTCGCGCTATTAGCGAAGAATTCCGATCTTCTAATAATGGCATTAACAACCGCTCCAGTACCGCTAATATTTATCGCGCCGCCATTTATGCCGGAGGTATTAGCGGAAAAACTGCTGTCATTTATAGTTAGCGTAAGGGGTCCGGAATCCCCTCCGAAATTTAAACCGCCGCCTTCCGTCGCGGAAGTATTACTAGAAAAAGTGCAGGCGTTTAAAGTCAAATTGGAGCTATTGGCATTTACACCCCCGCCCAAGTTATCAGTTGATGAATTGTTATTAATTGTACAGCTGGTTAATGTGGCTGTCGCGCTATCTATGCTGATGGCGCCACCGTTAGAGGCGCTGTTGTTGCTAAAAATACAGTTTATCATCGTAACCGTGGAGTTATTGCTGATTCCGACACCTCCGCCGCTAATACTGTTTCGTACGGTAAGATCCCTGATGGTTACAGTCGTGTTGGGAATAGAAAATATGCGGTTTGTCGTTGAACTATTACCGTCAATAATAGTGGTGGTAGCAGAATCGCCGTCTAAGGTAAGTTTCCTGCGTATCAAAATAGGAAAAAGTTCTCCAGTAGCGGCGCTGTATGTGCCGGCAGCGAGATAGATAGTGGTGGCCACACTGGAATCGGCATTACCCACGGCATAGCCTATTGTTTGCCAGGGGGTGCTGCTGGAGCCGTCATTACCGTTACGGCCGTTTACTGGATCAACATAATAGAAGGACGGAGTGTTAGATACGGTTATGGTGGTGGTAGCAGAGTCAGTTAATCCGCTTGTGTCGGTAACCGTTAGGGTTACGGTATAGGTGCCGATAACGGTGTAGGTGTTGCTGGTTGTAGCCCCGGTGTTTGTATTACTATCGCCGAAATCCCAGCTGTAGGCGGTTATTGTGCCGTTGGGAGTTGTGCTGCCGCTGCCGTCAAAGCTGACTGCTAATGGTGGTGTGCCCATACTGGGTGTTGCGGAGATAGATGCTGTGGGGCCGGTTGGAGTGGGCGTGGGAGCCGGCGGTTCCGGCTCCGGCGGCGGGGTGGGCGGTACGGGTGCTGGTTCCGGCTCTTCTTCTTCTCCTTCCCCTTCACCAATAGATTCTTCGGTGTTATTGGTTGTCTCTCCGGACTCTGCTTCACCGGTTTCTTGGGCTTCTACCATCAAGGTGGGCACAGCCGGAGCAATGGTATTTACCTCTGGTGTTTGTTCGATTGCGCCAGCAATATATTCGTATCCTTCACCAATTACTTTTCCAACTGTTATAATGTCCCATTCGGTTTGTTTCAAGCGCCGGATATTTCTTGCCAGATAAACATACGAGCCGCCCAAAAGGCTGTCTGAGATCTGGTCCCGGTACTCTAGCGGGATGTAACAATTAAAGGTATTGCCGTTAACATCTACCTTGCCGCTTTCTTCATTGATCCTTTCTAAGAAAACACCTATTGCAGTTTCCCGCGAGCCAGCAATTTCAGCAAAATCCTTGGGCAGATCAAAACAGATAACCATTCCCTCGACAACCACGACTCTTGTTGTTACGGAGTCAGCAGAATCCGCGGAGACAGGCAGATGTGAAAATATGGTAAACAAGAGGAATAAGGTAAAGAATAGTTTTATGGACACTCTCATGTTTTAATACTTGCCGTTTACGCGCACGAATGGACCTTTAGCATCTCCTCCTTCGCTTCAATTGGGTTTACAATTGGGCAGCTTCGGAGGACTAGCGGGCTTCGCCCGCTTAGCCCGACATAAGCTAATATTTGCCGTTAACCCTTACAAATGGGCCCTTGGCGTCCCAGTTATCGTTTCTACGGAGGTCGTCGTCGTAGTCAGTGAAGTTGTAACCAACGCCGAAGCGGAGGTAGTTGCCGAGGTCTTTGTCCAGTTCTACCAGAAATCCTTTCTTCTTGTCCTCAATCTGGGTGTTTTGCAGAATGCGGTATTCAACTCCCAGATCCCAGCCACGCAGCAAAAATGGTTTATCCGGGGTGCGGTTCATTATGTGGAAATTGGTGCGGCCCAGATATAAATAGGTATCACTATGCGTCCAGTCCCGCAGGCCCACCTTTTCTTTCATATCCCGGTAGGCCACTTTGCCTACCAGTTGAATGTAACGGCAGAGATCAAATATGCCTTCCAGGGCATAGACGTTCTTGCGGCTGTCCATTGTTTCCGGAAAATCATACTGGCTATCCGGCGGCAGGTTGGTGAGGTAACTGTATTTACCCAACACATTCAACCGGTCCCAGGTGGCCGGCCGGAAACTAAAGCCCGTGCCCAGTTCATAGAATTCCGCCTGATCAGTGTTATTGGTGCGATTCTCCGTCCAGCCGTAGTTACCCCGGCCGGAAACCGTCAGCCCCCTGGTCAGCCGGCAGATAAGATCATTGGCGGTAAACCATTGTCTCACCACCGATGTGCCCCGGTCATTGCGGCATTCCAGCTTGGTGGAAAGTTCAATGCCGGAAAGGAATTCCTTGTCCAGCCAGGCCAGACTAACACTGCCGCTGTCCCGGTTAATGGCCTCACGCGATACATGCCGCTTTAGATAACTGCGTTCATAACTAAGCCCCAGGGCCAGGGTGTCACTGAGCTGTCTGTTATAGCCCACTACATTGCCGCGTACCAGGTTTTCCCGGTAACTGCTGTAATCTTCCTCAACATAAATGCGGCTGTCCGGACAGAGATAGGTTGACTGGCCGTAAGTGGTTTTGGTGTATTTACCCAGTTTCATGTGGTTACCCACTTCCAGATTAGCATACACATCACTGCCCTCGGTTATCTTGGAGGTAACGCCCACCAGTGTGCTGTTACCCAGTGTGCCCACTGTTTCCGCTACATTGATCTGCGTCTTTTCCGTAATCGAAATATCCGCGCCCAGCGTGCCCTGGTTGTTGGTGTCACCGCGTACAGTGGCTTGGCCGCGAATATAAGGATGGAACCAACCGAATAATTGATAACCTACCCGTGCCGCTAGAAAATCATTCGTCTCTAAGGGCAGGGTGCCAAAATAGGTGTAATCGGTTATGGGATTCTTTACGGTCTGATGCTGATACTCGCCGCGCAGATCCCATTTGTCCCTGCGGTAATCAACGGTGGCGGTGGTGGTATGACTGTCAGTGGCGCCGAAGATACTTTCGGCAACCGTACCCTCAAAGTATCTTTGCGTTATGTGCTTTACCCCGCAACTAATGGTTTCGGTGAGCCGGGTAACCACATTGGCCAGGTATTTCTGGCTGCCCTGAGAGCTGATACTGTTACTGACACTGTAAAACGGGTCCTGGCGCGTATATGAGAGATAGATATCGGTATTATTAAACAGCCGAGTACGGCCGTTTACCCCAACCGCACTGCCGCTTTTACCTTTACTGTATTCATCACCCTGAGAGTTAAACGACAGGCCGCCGTCATAACTCATGGCGCTGCCCAGCTGGGTGTTTTCTGTGCGGTTGTAATAAACGTTTACATCGGTATTACTGTCGATCCTGATGGTGGCGTCACCGCCGGCCAACTGATAGTTATCACCGGGTTTCTGCTCCTCAACAAACACACCGCCTACCCGCACGTGATTGCCGATCCATTGACTGCCGTTGGCGC
>CAZIXI010000269.1:0-4466 GCA_964543115.1 uncultured bacterium | reverse complement strand
AGAAGCGATAAAACAGGTCGCCAAAGAACTGGGACTTCCTAAACGGCAAGTCTATCGAATCGCAATCAATATGCAGAAATAATAACAAACACCTTTAGTTAAGGAGCAATAATGCAAATAAAATTCGGGACCTCCGGTTGGCGGGGGATTATGAGTCGTGATTTTACTTTTGCTAACCTCGAACGGGTAACCAAGGCTATTGCCGGCTACCTGCACCAAAGCGGAGAAGCCAAACAAGGGCTTGTCGTGGGTTATGATACCCGTTTCATGTCTGATCACTATGCCCAGGCCGTGGCCCGCACGCTCAGTGTATGTGGCATTCCTGTTTTTCTGACTAAACGCGATACGCCGACACCAGCAATCGCTTATCATTTAATAAAAAAACGTAGCGGCGGTGCTATCAATATTTCTGCCAGTCACAATCCGCCGGAATATAACGGCGTTAAGTTCTCGTCCAATCACGGCAGCCCCGCCCCAGTAGAAATTACCAGAGAAATTGAAAAGGAAATAGCAAACCCTACCTGCCCGTTAAGCAAACGGCCCGCAGCAATAACTGTTTTTAATGCGCAACCAGAATATTTAAAAAGATTAGAACAATTAGTGGACCTAAGTGTGATAAAAAAAGCAAAACCCAGAATAGCAGTAGATTGTCTCTATGGCACTTCACGTGGTTATCTCGATTATATTTTGGAAAAAAATGGGGCTAAAGTAAGTATTCTTCATAATTATCTTGATCCTCTTTTTGGCGGCGGCACACCCAATCCCAACAAAGAAAACCTGGTAGGTTTAAGTAAAACCGTTGTTAAAACAAAATCCTTACTCGGTGTATCTGCCGACGGGGACGCTGACAGATTCGGGATTGTTGATCGTGACGGCAGCTATATTTGTGCAAATGATATTCTGGCCATTATTTTTGAATATTTGATCAACGTGCGCAAACTCTCGGGCGGCATTGTCCGTTCCATCACTACCACTCATTTGCTTGATGCTATCGCGGCAGAATATAACAGAAAAGTATATGAAGTACCGGTTGGCTTCAAATTCGTCGGTTCCGCCTTGCTGGAAGAGGGCGCAGTAATGGGCGGAGAAGAAAGCTCCGGCATGAGCATTCAGAATCATATTCCGGAAAAAGACGGCATTCTCGCCTGTCTCCTAGTCGCAGAGATTGTTACCCACCGCAAGCAATCATTAAAGTCAATTTTAAAAGAAATACACCGTAAATACTATAGCACCAGAATTGACATCAGGGTAAATGCCAAAAAGAAGACACGTCTCTTGGAACAAATAAGGGAAAATCCCCTAAAAAGCATTGCCGGGATTAAATTAGAAACATATCAACAATTACCCAATAATAATTTCAGATATATTTTTACTGACGGCAGCTGGATTATGATCCGTCCTTCAGGCACGGAACCCATTCTGCGCTGTTATATGGAAAGCCGGCAACAAAGCAAACTTAAACAAATGGCAGATACACTAAGAAGGAAAATTAAATAACACAAAAAGGAGGATTACCATGGCAAAAATTGAATGTGTTTTTGGCAGAGAAGTATTGGATTCCCGGGGCAACCCGACGGTGGAATGTGACGTGATGTTAGCGGGCGGTGTCTTAGGCCGCGCCATTGTGCCTTCCGGCGCCTCTACCGGAGAACATGAGGCCCTAGAACTGCGTGACGGAGATAAAAAAAGATATCTCGGGAAAGGCGTATTAAAGGCCGTAGAGAATATTAATACCGCTCTGGCCGCCCAGGTTAAGGGTATGGAGGCCACCGAACAGGAAAAAATCGATAAAACAATGATTGAGCTGGACGGTACTCCCAACAAGGCTAAACTCGGCGCCAATGCCATTCTCGGGGTATCTATGGCCGTCGCCCGGGCCGCGGCTAATTCCCTTAATAAACCGCTTTTCCAATATCTGGGCGGAGATAACGCCCATATCCTGCCGGTACCGATGATGAATATCATTAACGGCGGCATGCATGCCGATAATAATCTGGACTTGCAGGAATTTATGATCGTTCCCAAAGGCGCGCCGTCCTTTAAAGAAGCCCTGCGCATGGGCGCGGAAGTCTTTCACAACCTGAAAAAGATTCTGCATGATAAGGGTGATTCTACCGCGGTGGGTGATGAAGGCGGTTTTGCCCCCAACCTGAAAAGTAATGAAGAGGCCCTGGAAGTAATCATGGAGGCAATTGCTAAGGCCGGCTATCAGGCAGGAAAAGATATCTTTATCGCTCTAGATGCGGCCGCCAGTTCTTTCTATAAGGACGGTAAATACGTTCTCCAGGGTAAAAGCATTGACAGCAAAGAACTTACGCAAATGTACCTGCAATGGATAGAAAAGTATCCCATCATTTCCATTGAAGACGGCCTGGATGAAAACGACTGGGACGGCTGGAAACATCACACCGAAATACTGGGCAACAAAATCCAATTGGTTGGCGATGACATTTTTGTCACTAATCCCAAGATTCTTAAAAAGGGTATCGATATGGGAGTAGCCAATGCTATTTTAATTAAGGTAAACCAAATCGGCAGTATCACCGAAACCCTGGAAACAATTAAAATGGCTAAGGCAGCCGGCTATAACTATGTTATCAGCCACCGTTCCGGAGAGACAGAGGATACCACCATTGCCGATCTGGCAGTGGCGACCAGCAGCGGCCAGATCAAGACCGGCAGCCTCAGCCGTACCGACCGGACAGCCAAATATAATCAATTGCTGCGCATTGAGGAAATTCTGGGCAATAAGGCCACCTACGGCATTAAAACCGCCGCTGCGGAAAAAGCCTAATCTCTAATTAACAAAAAGCCCGGATCCACTTTTAGTGAATCCGGGTTTTTTTATTAGCAATTTTGTGCTATTTCTTTATTGGGAAACAGCAGATTCTTCTTCCTGAATCCCAAAAAACTCTAAAATCCTCTCTAGATCTTCCTTGGTATAATATTCAATTTCAATCCGGCCTTTCTTTTTGCCTTGACATATTTTAACTTGTGTGCCGAGCTTTCTTTGTATATCTTCTTCTATCGCAATAATATGTGGGTCTTTATAGGGCATCTTTTTTCTTTTATGAACCGGTACTTCTCTTAACTCCGCGATACATTTTTCTGTTTCACGAACACTTAATTTTTCCGCGATAATTTTTTCTGCTATTTTACGCTGATCAACAGCATTATCCAGACTAAGGATTACTTTGGCATGACCAGTGGATATCTTCCCGGAAGCCAGTTTAAACTGAATATCAACAGGCAGATTCAGCAAACGAAGGCTATTGGCCACTGTTGTCCGGTCTTTGCCAACTTTCTCGGCCACCTGTTCCTGTGTCTGGTGAAAATCATCTACAAGCCGTTTATACCCTTTGGCTTCTTCCAGGGGATTTAGATCTTCACGCTGGATATTTTCTATCAAAGATACTTCCAGTACTTCACCATCTGTCATTTCCTTTATTATTGCCGGTATCTTCTCCATACCCAGTAACCTTGCCGCTCTTAATCTACGCTCACCAGCAATCAATTCATAACCGTTTTGCAAAGGACGGACAATCACCGGCTGAATAATTCCTTTTTCCTTCACGGAAGCAACCAATTCCTGCTGGGCTTCATCATTGAAATCCACCCGCGGTTGAAAATCACTTCTGCCAATTATGGCAACATCTAATTCTGTAATCCCCTCACTTTTCTCTTCTGTTGCCTGTCCGCCAATCTGCGGGATTAATGCGCTTAAACCCCTTCCTAAGACATTCTTACTCATTTTGTCCTCCTTCAATGTTTTCAGCCTGTGAATGCGCTTGGGTATTCTGCTCAGAAATAACTGCTTTCTGGCTTTCTTCAAGCGGGATATTATTACTTTCCAGAAATTCCTTAGTAATGCCTAAATAACTAGTGGAACCTGTGGATTTATTATCATAATAAATAATTGGTTTACCAAAGCCCGGTGCCTCACTGAGCTTTACCGTACGCGGAATAACAGTTTGATATACCTTATCTCTAAAATAAGTTCTTACATCATTAATAACCTGCTGGGAAAGATTGGTGCGTTGATCACACATGGTTAATAATACCCCCTCAATATCCAGAAAGGGATTAAGATTCTTCTTTACCAGGTCAATAGTCGTCATCAATTGACTGAGGCCCTCCAGGGCATAATACTCACACTGAATAGGAATTAATATGCTATCAGAGGCAGTAAAGGCGTTAATGGTCAATAATCCTAGAGAGGGGGGGCAATCAATTATAATAAAATCGTATTCTCCCCTGATAGAATCCAATTGCATCTTCAGGCGGGAATCCCGGGCAATCATTGTGGTCAAGGCCACTTCCGCGCCCGTAAGATCCGTATGGGATGGTAGAATTGATAAATTAGCGAATTCCGTGGCAATGATCACTTCAGAAGCAGTTTTTTCACCAATCAGGCAATCATATATTCTCTGCTCAAGCTTGCCTTTATCGATACCGATACCGCTGGT
>CAZIXI010000268.1:0-4466 GCA_964543115.1 uncultured bacterium | reverse complement strand
ATACATAGTAAACGAATCAGAATTACCGTAAACAGATCCAGCACTACACAAAGCGTCATTAGTAATAGTAATGGCAGCAAATACATAGGAAGAAAGGAACAATACGGAAAACACCAGAACAAAAAAAGTAATTTTCTTTATCATATGTTACCCCCTAATTACAAAAATATTATAACTGTTGAAATTCATATTTTAGAAATTAGACCCAAAGAAGAGTGCATTTACTTCTGCCTCACCTCCAGCATATTCATAGGCACCAATATCAGTTCTGCCATTCCTCTCTAATCCACGTTGGTCTGTACTAGGGATAGAAACTCCATTGTTGGCTGCATTAGCAGGATCACCTGCATTCCTAGCAACACTGCTCACATTTGTTAACGCTAATGTTTGTGTCTGGTTAAGTGTGTCATTATCTGCAAGAGAACTACTAAGATAAAGGCTGGCTTGATTTCCTGTAATATCTCCCGTACCTACCCAGGTGTGATCAACAGATGTTTCTACAATATTATAACCATTATCAGTAGGTGCAATCCCACCCATAACAAAATCCTGATCATCATTATTGGCAAACAAACAATTTTTAATATAAGTTGCACCCCATGTTTGATAAACACCATCTGCAGTGTTTGAACATGAGTTATTTGCCACAGTAACATTTGTTAAGATAAGCGTTGAACCTGACCCCGGACAACTAATCCCTCCTCCAAATTCTGCACTATTATCAAACACAGTACAATTTGTCATTATATGATCTCCCCATGCAAACATTACACCGCCACCAAACTGATTACCAGTCCCTCCAGCGGATGAGTTGCCGTTTAATGTACAATTTGTCATTGTAGTTTCACCTTCAGCTACGTATAATCCACCACCACTATACGTAGCAGAATTATCACTAAAAGTGGAATCTAAAATAGTACAATCATCTTCATACACATAAGCACCTGCACCGAGTTCTGTAGACGAATTGCTATCAAATGTGCAATCATCAATACTTACCGAATTGCTACCTCTAATAAAAAGGCCTCCACCATTTCTTGAACTTTGACAACTACTAAAGGTGCAATCTGAAATTGTCACATCATTACCCAAATATGCATAAACGCCAGCAGCATCCGATGTTGATTTTGAACCAGTAATAGTACAATTAGATAGGACAAGATCACCGCTACAAGACGAATAGGATATAGACCCACCAAAACCAGTTATGTTCCCTCCCTTTATTGTCATATTACTTATAGTATGAGTCTTTCCTTCATTAGGACGTGATTGAAAAACACGACAATCGGTAGTCCCAGGAGTTGTTACCTGCACAGTAACATCTGTTCCACTACCAGCAGTATTGTCTCCATTAATAGTTATAGTGTTAGACGCAGATGGAACAAGTTCAGTTGCTACCGTAATTGTTTCGTTTCCTTCCGTTAAATTAAAGGTAATTCCCTCACCATCGCCAACATCACTGAGAGCCTGGCGCAGTGAACCTGCTCCAGAATCGTTATTATTAGTCACCACCTGATTGGCAGCATATAAGTTCACTCCCATAAATAAAATTAATATTAGTGAAATCAGAACCGGTATTTTTTTCATTTATATTTTGATTAAAGATTAATGTACTATTATTCTAGAAATTACCGCCGAAAAAGATTACATTGTCAGTACTTGACTGGTATTCATAAGAGCCTATATCAGGGGCACCGCTTCTATCAAAGCCACGCTGGTCTGTGGAAGGAATATCCACTCCATTGTTGGCTACGGAACTGCCTGCATTCTTAGCAACACTATTCGTATTTGTTAACGCTAACGTTTGTGTATCGTTAAGTGTATCGTTATCTGCAAGAGAACTGCTAATATAAAGGTTGGCTTGATCTCCTGTAATATCTCCCGTACCGGTCCAGGTATATCCATCGGAATATTCTACAATATTATAGCTATTGGTAATGCTTCCTGATAATTGGTAATAATCATTAGCGGTTGAATCATCTATTGTGTTGTTGGCTAACAAACAATTTTTAATGTAAAGAGTAGCACTTGATCCCCTATATATACCACCACCATATTCATCACAATCGTTATCTACAACAGTAACATTTGTTAATGTAACTGTTGCGTACTCATAAGAAATTCCTCCTCCAAATTCTCCATAATTATCAAACACCGTACAATTTGTCATAGTATGAGTTCCATAATAAAACTCTACACCCCCTCCATTACGATTGCCCACACCGGTTCCAGTTGAGTTTCCGTTAAATGTACAATCTTCTAGGGTAACCCCAGTATTTTGTATGAACAGACCTGCGCCTTCCCCAGTAACAGTATTATTACTAAAAGTGGTATTTGAAATAGTAACAGGATCCTCATAAATATATAGACCACCCCCTATAGGAGATGTATTGCTATCAAATGTACAACCACTAATAGTTGCTGAATTACAATCTCTGATATAAACGCCTCCACCCGTAACTGAACTGGTACAATCCTCAATAGTACAGTTTGTCAGTGTCAAATCACCCCCTGAGTCATATGCATAGATACCACCACCCGAGGTTGATTGAGAATTGCTAATTGTACAGTTTATTAAGGTAAGATCTCCATTATAATAAAAATATATCGAACCACCTTCTGATTTATTCCCTCCCTTTATTGTCATATTAGATATTGTATGAGTCTTTCCTGTATCAGGAGGACATTTAAAAACACGATAAGTTGAGGTCCCAGGGGTTGTTACCTGCACAGTAACGTTTGTTCCACTCCCAGCGGTATTGTCTCCATCTATAGAAATAGTCTTAGTAAATGTAACAGATAACTCTGACAATATCGTTATTGTTTCATTACCAGTTGTTAAATTAAAAGTAATCTCCTCACCATCACCAACATCACTGATAGCCTGCCGCAGTGAACCTGCTCCAGAATCGTTATTATTTGTAACTACCTGATTAGCAGCATACAAATTTACTCCTGTAATCAAAACCAGTATTAATGAAGTTAAAAAAAGTATTTTTTTCATTTTAGTATATTTTTTTAATCAAAGTTAAGTGATGCCATACCGTAATAAGTTGAACCATCATAATAAAAAGATACAATATCAACATCGTTGGCGCCTGTAGATAAAGTTGGCGCTGATGCTCCAACCCACTCTACTGGAGTAGACCAGGTTACTGTTCGGCTGCCTGTAGCATCTTGTATGAGTATTAGAGTTAAGTTACATGGATTATTTGGTGCAGTAAAAGTGAATGTTTCATTTTGGGCGCCAAAAGTAAGCTTGTATTTGTTGCCTAAACTCCAATCTATTGTAGTAGTACCATCTCCTGTTGTCTCTTGCTGCGTAAATCCTACTTCAGCGGCAAATTCAGTAGCTCCAATTTTAGTTGCAGTAAGTGTATCTGTATCAAATGTTAAATCACTATCGTCTGTAAGTTGTCCGTTTGTAGTAGCAAAAACAACCCGGCCACTTGTCAATCCATCAGCAGTCAAGGTTTGTGCCCTTAAATCATTATCCCCAATATCCAAATCAGTTGTAGCAGTCAAACTAGTAATGTTGTCTACTGTTCCACTATCAATATTAACATTAGTCATCGCCTTGCTATTGCAGTCCATTGCGCCAGCAAGCTGAGTAATAGTAGCAGAACTAATCGTAGTAGATCCAATAGTACCCCCTTCAATAGCATCTCCGCTTATCTGATTATCAGACAAGGTCAGGGTGCCCCCAGATACATCCAGAGTTTTACCTGAACCAACTGTCACATCAGAAGCAGTAACCGTACCTCCATCTATAGTAAATGCCTCATAGGCGTTATAAGCATAAGAAGCAGCACCTATTTCATTTTTCGGGATTATTTCTTCATAGGTAGTTCCATCAGTGCTGCACCAAACCCGCAGGTATGCTGAACTGTTATCAGTAAACACATCAGTTCCTATTGTTGTCATATTTGTAAGACTAGTATCACCTAATAAAAGGCTAAAGACCCCGTCAATTACTGTTATCGGTACTCCACTATCCGGAGGACTATCACCATCATTGGTCCAATGATATGTTGTCCCGGCAGAATCAGTAATTGCAAAGAGGAAATACCCAGTACCAGTATAGGCGGCACCGTTTTCCTTTACATATCCTTGATAACTTATTTTTCTGGGGATATCACCTGCCTGAACACTAACGGAAGCAACAATTACAGTAAACATGATCAATAAAAATAAGAATTTCCTCATAGTCTTTACCTCCTGTTAAATTGGGTTCTTGTAATGTGATATTGTAACGATTGTTATTATAAAACTTTTTTATCTTTGACATTATGTGAATTATTATATATTAGATTGTAAACTTTTTTAAGAAAAATACATCAAAAAAATATACAAACCACAGTTCATCCCTCACTTGTGTTAGAATATAGAAGCTAATTACAAAAACTATAACCATACTACCCAATAATGGGCACTATGTCAACAATTCATTTAAACTGTACTTCCCC
>CAZIXI010000267.1:0-4528 GCA_964543115.1 uncultured bacterium | reverse complement strand
TCAGACCTCCTACATGATTCATGTAGGAGGTCTGACCTCCTGCATTGCCTCCTTCATGGATGGACCGGAGGCGGCGGGGAGGCTTGTGGCGCGGAAGTTTCACTGCCGTGGCCCGGTTATTAATGTGGTTAGTGCCTGTGCCACTGGTTTGCATTCTGTGATTATGGGTGCCAGATTGATCCGCAGCGGGCGGGCAAAAATAGTATTGGCTGGGGGCACGGATGCCTGTTTGACAGAGTTTATGCAATCCGCTTATAGCCGCCTGGGAGTAGTGACCAGTGATTGTTGTCGTCCGTATGATCGAAATCGTTCCGGTTTTGTTCTTAGTGAAGGGGCAGCTGTTCTTATTTTGGAAGAGGAACAATATGCCTGTCAACGCGGGGCCGGGATCTATGGACGGATAAGTTCCTGGGCCAGTGTTTCGGATTCTTATCATTTAACCTCTTTTGATCCGGCTGCCGACACGCTTAGTCGGGCGATTGATCTCTGCCGGGAACGTTCCGGCAGCCAGCCGCTTGATTATATAAATACCCACGGAACCGGGACCGTTAGTAATGATCTGGTGGAAACTCAGGCCATTAAGAAATCGTTAGGTAAGGCTGCCTGGCAGGTGCCCTTAAGTTCTGTTAAGCCGGTTACCGGTCATTTACTGGCGGCCAGTGGTTCATTGGAGTTGATTATCAGCCTGCTGGCGATGAAAGAAGATTTTATTCCTCCCACTGCCAATCTTACGGTTCCGGATCCGCTTTGTGACCTGGATTACACACCCCGGGCAGGTAGAAAGGCCGATATAAACAGGTCCTTAACAATCTCCTCCGGTTTTGGCGGACATGTCGCGGTTCTCGAAGTGGAAAGATAACGGTGGCCTGAATGTTATTAGTTGAAATCTCTTCCGGCTTTTTACTTAAACATATTCATGATGTCGTCGGTCATTGTGTAGATAATCGGGACGATGATCAGGGTAAGAAAAGTTGAGACAGTTAGGCCGCCGATAACTGTAACGGCCAGCGGGGCCCAGAGGCCGGCGGCCTCACTTTTGTCCATGGCCATCGGTAAAAGGGCGAGCACAGTGGTGGCGGTGGTCATTAGAATGGGGCGCAACCTTTCCTGACAGGACATAATGATTGCCCGCATTACACGGTATTTTTGTTCCCGTAAGGCATTGGTGCGGTCCACCAGAATGATGGCGTTGTTAACCACAATTCCGGCCAGCATCATTCCCCCGATAAGTACACCCATGCTCACTGGTTTATCAGTTATTCTTAGGGCGAAAACCGCGCCGATCAGGGCCAGGGGTACGGTAATCATAATAATTAATGGCTGGAAATAGGATTCGAAAAGCGAGGCCAGAACCATATAGACGAGCAAAATGGTAACCAGCAGTGAGAAAACCAGTTGCCGCCTGTTTTCCAGCATCTTATAGTAATCACCGCCGATTTCCCACCAGTAATCTTTAGGCATCTCAATATCTTTCATAGCCTCTTTGATCTTATCTACGGCCAGGGCCATGGGCAGGCGGCCGGTACTGGCGCTTACCTGGATCATTCTTCTTTTGTTTACGTGCCAGATCTCACTGGGGCCCATTCCGGGAACGAATTCCGTGACCTGGTCGAGGAATACCTGTTCACCCTTGGGGGTGTCGACGGTTAGATGTGGCATGTCCCGCCGGTAGCGGCGGTATTTTTCCTGCAGGCGGCAAATGACTTCAATTTCCCGGGATTTTTCGTGAAAAAGCGTGGCCCGCAGGCCGCGGATCATGCAATGGATCACATCAGCGATTTCCCGGACGGTAAGGTTATGAACGGCGGCTTTAATCTTATCGATATTGAAATTCAGTTCCGGCCGTCCTTCGGTAATTCGTATTTTCACATCGGCCAATCCCTCGATGCCCTGCATGCGGCCGGCAATATCATAGGCCATTTTACGCAGCGTATCGTAGTCATGGCCGTAGACATCCACCATCATTTCACTGGGGCCCACTCCTTTTGGTTCAGAAAAATAAATAAATGCTTTTTCCCCGGTGGGGGAAATGGCCAGTTTTTCGATGTCTTTCATGTAAGGTCGCAGGGAATCAATAACTTCTTTGGTGTCTTTATCCCTGTCTTTATTGGGTACCAGTTCGATATAGACTTTAGAGGACCAGCCCTTGACCCAGCTGGAGGCGGTTTTTATTTCAGGAAACAAGGGTTTTTCCGTTCCGTCAGGCGCCTTTTCAGTCCTTTTGAGCATTTCTTCCACCGCCTTAACTACCTTATCAGAAAGTTCCAGCCTGGCCCCGTCAGGTAATTCCACAAAAATGGTAAATTTACTCTCTTCGGTAGTGCCTAAGAATTCTGTATCCAGTTTCTGGCCCATAAACATGGCAACCAGGAGCAGAATCAGGGGAACAAGAAAGATAAAATAGCGCATTCGCATGGCCTTGATGAGCACGAATTTATATATCTTGTGCATTATTGTTCCGGAAACTTCCGCTACCGGGGTTTCTTTTAATCGGGCGACCATAACCGGAACCAGGGTGATGGCCATAAATAGGGAAGCGATAAGGGAGAAAGTAATTGTTTTGGCCAGTGGGCCGAAAAGCATTTTAATTTGTTCCTTGGCAAAGAAGAAAGGAACGAAAACCACAATAGTAGTGATGGTGGAGGCAATAATCGGCAGAACCATTTCTTCTGTTCCTTTAATCGAAGCCTCTTTTGGCGAAAAACCTCTTGTTCTCCAAACGCAGATATTATCCAAAACCACGATGGAATTGTCGACTAGCATCCCCAGGGCCAGGGCCAGACCGATCAGGGTGTAGGTGTTAATACTCATACCTTGGAAGAGCATAACAGTGAAGGTAATCATCAGGGAGGTGGGAATAGAAACCGCCATCACCAGGGTGGGGCGGGTGCTGCGGAAGATGACCAAGACAGCCAGGAGAACAAGGACGCTGGGGAAGAGCAGTTCCTTGGGCAGAAACATGACCAGCGGTAAAAACATCATTGAAATAATTCTTGTTTTGAAGGTGCTGCCGAGAAAGACCAGCAGTACAAGGATGGCAATATCCGCGCCGCGGAGAAGATTGTCTGTTACTTTATCAATCGCGTCAATAATAAATTCCGCGTGATTACTGACAATGATCTTTCTGATGTTTGGATCGTTTAGTTTTGGCCAGAGTTCGTTAAGGGCCTTATCTACATTCTGGCAGACATCAATAGTGTTAGCGGTACTCTCTTTCTGGATATACATGGAGACAACCGGGCTGCGGTTTACCCGGGCATGGCTTTCCGCATCCATAAAGGAGTCTTTTACCTCCGCGATATCCTTGAGGCGGATAATGGTGCCGCTGGGGGTATTCAGTACCGGTTGATTCTTTATATCTTCTACTGTTTTAAAATGACCGATTGTCCGGATAACAAGTTTGTTATCCTCACGTTCCATTTCGCCGGCCATCAGGTTGAGGTTGCTGACGCCCAGGGCATTTGTCACTTTTAGCAGCGGTATTTTGTACTTTTGGATTTTTGGCAGATCGATTTCTACGAGTATCTTTTGTTCCCGTCCACCGCCAATGTCAATGTTGGCTACCCCCTCAATTCGCTGAATGACTTCTTTTATTTTGGTGTCCACAATCTTGCGCAGCACCTCTGGTGTATACCGGGGATCTACGGCGGTAACCGCGACGATCATTACCGGCAGGTCACCTTCCTCGTATTTGGCAATGACCGGTTTTTCGATTTCTTTCGGCAGGATATTCTTTATCTTGGCGTATTTTTCCCTGGTTTCCATGGCCGCGTAATCCATATCAATACCCGGTTTGAATTTTAGCACGCAGAGGCAGCGGCCTTTCTCAGAGGTGGATTGGAGGATTTCCAGATTGGTAACGGTACTCATTACCTCTTCCAGCGGTTTGGTTACCAATGATTCCACTTCCGTGGGGGGCATACCGCCGCGGATATTAATAACCACGGATATTTTTTTGGGTGAGACGTTAGGCATTAACTCTACGGGCAGGCGCTGCAGGGCGAACGTGCCGAAAAGGATAATGGCAAAGAAAAGCATGAGCATGAATACCGGTCTGGTGACGGCGACTTTTGGAATACCCATTTATCCCTCGTTAAATTAAAAAACCACGAGCAAAGCTCGCAAAATTCAACAGTAGAACAGAAACCAGAGATCAGTAAATTTCAGTATATATTTCTGGTTACTGGTCGAGCCTAGCGAGCTTTGCTCGTGGTTTCTGGTTTCTTTTTACCTAGATGACTTATCTTATCCAAAAAACCGGCGACGATGACAAATAATATCGGGATTACCCAGAGTGTCAGCATAGTGGCGACAATTAATCCGCCCATAACGGTGATGGCCAGGGGAGAGCGTAGTTCGGCGCCGGCGCCTTTAGCTATGGCCATCGGAGACAGACCCAGGATAGTGGTCGCGGCGGTCATCAGGATGGGGCGCAGCCTGATCTTACTGGCTTCGATGGCGGAGAAGGTAAGCGGCTTACCTTCTTTTCGTAAATCATTAATATATTCAATCAAAACGATGGCGTTAT
>CAZIXI010000266.1:0-4529 GCA_964543115.1 uncultured bacterium | reverse complement strand
TGGTAAAGTATATACTGTTAATTACCTTCGGTTTTGAAATTATTGCCACAATTATAATCAGCTGGCGCCTGATGGCCCATTATGATTATGGTTTTTTTAAAGCCGTTTATCACGCCCTGTTTCATAGCGTGAGCGCGTTCTGCAACGCCGGTTTTAGCCTCTATCCCGATAGCATAACCAGGTTCCGTGGCGACAGTCTGATCGTGCTGGTCATGGGCCTGCTCATTGTTGCCGGCGGCCTGGGTTTTATTGTTTTGTTAAATATACTCACTTACCGATTCTGGCGGCAGGACATTACCACCCGCGGCCGGATACGGTTCCAGACAAAGATAGTTATTTCAATGTCAGTTGTTCTTTTAGTTATCGGTATGCTGGCTATTTTCGTGCTGGAATGGCCGCATACCCTGGGCGGCCTGCCGCTAAAGGAAAAAATATTGTCTGCTTTCTTTCACGGGCTGACCCCGCGCACCGCGGGGTTTAATACCCTGAATGTCGCTAATATGGGTCTGGCCACCATTTGTTTTACCATGTTTTTAATGTTTATCGGCGCCAGTCCCGGTTCAGCCGGCGGCGGCATAAAAACATCAACCTTTTTCGTTTTGCTGGCCAACGCCCGCAGCATTGTTAAAGGCAACAAAGAAGTGCATCTTTTTGACCGCACAATACCCAAGCTGGTGGTCCAGGAAGCTATCTGTATCCTGGCCATATCCATGGGGTTTATATTTATCTTTACCATGGGCCTGCTTATTTCAGACGGCGGCTGGATAGACAAAGCCGCCTTCGTAAAATTATTATTTGAAACAATGAGCGCCTTTTCCAACGTCGGTCTTTCAACCGGGATAACCGCCGGCCTGTCCAATATCGGTAAACTGATTATTATTGCAACCATGTTTGTCGGCCGGATAAGCCCCTTAACCATGGCCCTGTTAGTGGGCCGTAAGGAAGAAGCCTTGCCCGTAGGCTATCCGATGGGCACTGTCATGGTGGGCTAGATTTCGGATTTTCTTTTGTGCCGCAATCCGCAATCTGCAATCCGAAATTATACAAGGGAAAGTTGATAGATATTATAGGAACATATTAATTATATAACCCAAAATAATATTATTGGAGGGAAAGATGAGTCAATTTGTAGTGATTGGAGCGGGTAAGTTCGGAGCCAGTGTAGCCTTAACATTAACCCAGAAAGGGCATCAGGTATTAATGATCGATAATGATCTACCGAAGGTACAGGAAATGAGTGATATTGTCACCAAGGCCGTACAGCTGAATGCCACTGATGACAAGGCCATGCGCGCCCTGGGGATAAAAGATTTTGATGCCGCTATAGTGGCCATCGGCCGCCGGAGTATGGAAGACAGTGTTATGGTGACCATGATGCTCAAAGAGATGGGTATCGGTACCGTAATTGCCAAGGCCATTAACGAAGCGCACGGCCGCATCCTGACCAGAGTAGGGGCGGACAGGGTAGTTTTTCCCGAACGCGATATGGGCGCGCGGCTGGCCAACGGCCTTGTTTCCCCTTCGATAATGGACCAGCTGGACCTGGTTCCCGGTTACAGTATCGCCGAGATCAAGGCGCCGAAAAAGTTTATCGGTAAAACCCTGAAAGAATCCGATATTAAAAGCAAATTCGGCCTGCAGATAATTGCCATTAAAAGCATGAAACCCAATATCGATGAAAGCGGCGAATCCGTGCTGGAAGAAGAAGTGAACATTTCCCCATACGCCGACACAAAAATTGAAAAAGAAGATATCCTGCTTGTGCTCGGCAAAGACGACGACATAAAAACTTATGAAAAAAGATAAATATTTTCAGCGTAAAGAACAACTGATCAGAGCCGTAGAGGAAAACCCGCAGGATCTGGGCAGCCATCTTCTTTTAGCGAAATTTTACTTTATTAATCAGTATTATTCAGAAGCCATTGCCACCTACAAAAAACTGCTGGAATACCATCCCCGGGAAGTAAACGTGCTTTACAACCTGGCAGTGGCTTATCAGGCTAACGGCCAGCTGGCAGAGGCCAAAGAGACCTATCTTAAAATATTGGAAATAGAACCGGAAAACAAAGAGGCCAAAACCGGCCTGGAGAGAATTACAACCTTTAAGTAGGGGAGGTGGACGATGGTAAAGGCGATTATTTTTGTTTTGTTGGGAGTTATGTTAGGGTTTCTGCTGGCCAATAACTTTGCAGTTTCCGAGTCCGACATGTCCGGCGATATTTCAGCGAAATTAGACAAAGTTCTTGAAAACCAGGAACAGATGTTTACGTATCTTAGATTCATCAAAAACCGCAGCCGTTAAGGCGTGAATTATCACGAATGGATACAAATATTAATTAACCGAACAGGAGAGAAGATATGTTTCTGGAAACACGTACATTACCACGGGTAGTAAAAAATCTATTAATAATAAATGTCGGCCTGACCTTGTTCCTCCGCCTAACCGGCACAGAATACGGCGCGCTGGTCTGGTTCAGTCTGATTCCTCGGCAGGTAGTGCAGGGATTCCAGATCTGGCGGTTGTTCACCTATATGTTTTTGCACGCCAATATCTGGCCGCATCTTATTTTTAATATGTTTTTTCTCTGGATGTTCGGCCCGGAAACCGAACGGCGCATGGGCAGCGGCCAGTTTTTGTTTTATTACCTGTTAACCGGTGTTGGCGCCGGGCTCTGTTCACTACTCTTCTCTCCAAGTTCGATGGTGCCCACCGTAGGGGCCAGCGGCAGTATCTTTGGTATTCTGATAGCTTTCGGCATGCTGTTTCCCAATGTCGTTATCAGTATGCTTTTCCCGCCGATAAGCATGAAGGCCAAGCATTTTGTTATTGTCTGTGCCGTACTGGAATTTATGCTGTTAGCGGGCGGCCCGCCGGGCATAAACCGGCTGGCGCATCTGGGCGGGATGTTGTTTGGCTATATTTACCTGCGCTATACCCTGCCGCGCTACCGGGGAGGCAGCAAACTACTGGCCAAATGGCGCAGGTTCCGCCGTCGCTGGAAACAGGCGGAACAAAAATACAACGAAAGATTTATCGAAGAAGAGATTAATCCCATCTTGGATAAAATATCCCGTGTGGGTATGAAAGGCCTCACCCGCCGGGAACGCCAACTGCTGAAAAAATCTAAATACCATCATAAATGAAGATAGCGAGATTAGTCCTAATAATCTTCCTCCTTGCTTCGCTCCTGGCCAATATCTATCTTTTCCGTCAGCTGCAATTTCTGCAAAAACAGCAGCAACAATTAAGGCAGTTTACCCACCGGCTGAGAACCGAGCGGAAACAGCTGGAAAACCGGCTGCGCCTTATTAAACTCCAGGAAGAGACAGCAGAGATCAGGGAACTGGCCTTCCTCAAACCCGTTGTTTCCGAGACCATTAGCAAACAGCAATTACAGGAATTCCTCCGGGAAGAAATGGAAGAAGAATTCCTGGAAGACAAACCCATAAGTGTTTACCAGAAGACAATGGAAAAATTCGGCCTACTCCGGCCCGGGCAGGACCTGGAAAGCTTTATTACCGGTTTATACGAAGAACAGGTCCAGGGAATGTACGATGAAAAAAACAAACAGATGATTATGGTAGCCAACCCGCAATTAACCGATAATCTACAGAACATGATGCTGGAACACGAACTCACCCACGCCCTGCAGGACCAGCACTTTAATCTCGAATCAATACCCATCCACGATGATAACGAGGACCGCGCCCTGGCCGCCCTGGCCCTGGTCGAAGGTGACGCCACAATTTCCATGTTTATCTATTATAAGAAAAATCTGCGGCTCTTCCGCCTGCTCTGGGATATGACAAATTATCTAGCCATCGATCAGAGCCAGATAAGGAACAGCCCTTATGCCTTAAGGGAAAACCTGCTTTTTTCCTATAAATCCGGCCTCAAATTCGTTACCCTGATTTATCAAACATTCGGCTGGCCGGGCGTAAACAAAGTGTACAGCCGCGTGCCAGAATCCACCGAACAAGTACTGCACCCGAGGAAATACCTGGCCGATAACGACCCTCCGCAAACCGTTCTTCTTCCTGATCGGTCAGAAGCGCTTACCGGCTGGAAAAAACTGGAAACAAATACCATGGGCGAATTCAATATCCGCGTACTACTGGCCATGTATCTGGGAGAGGTAGCCGCATTAACACCCAGTGCTGGCTGGGGCGGGGACAGTTGGGAGGTGTGGGAAAACCCGGCAACCGGCAACCTGCGGCTGATCTGGCACATCGAATGGGACACGGAAAAAGATGCCAGGGAATTTTTCACCGCCTATCGCAAAGTTATCCGGAAATTAAAGCCTGTTCACGCGCGGCTAGTGCGGCGCGGCAAGAGAGTGATGATAGAGTATTGATGATTCAAGTTTTGTTTATGTTAGAAGGAGATAATAAATGAGAAAGGTAAAAACCCGGGAATGGATAGATGTTTCAGTTCCATTGGCCTCCGGTATGGTCCATTGGCCCGGTGATCCTAAGCTCGAGATCAAACGGGTAAAATCCATAGAGAAAGGAAACACCTGCAATGTTTC
>CAZIXI010000265.1:0-4541 GCA_964543115.1 uncultured bacterium | reverse complement strand
GCACTAGGAGCGGCAGCTGCCGGAGCTTCTGGCAAAGGTGTTTCTTCCAACAGCGTGAGGGGATCGAAAAGACAGGCCTTTAGCAGTTGTTCCCGGTCCACCGGCAGACTAGCGGTGCTCATGTCGGTGGCTAATGCTTCGGTAAGCAGCTGTTTCTCCGCCCGGGTCAGTTGGCTGAAGGTGCCTTTTTTGTTTTTTATGATCAAGTTTATCAGGCAATCCCTGGTGGCCGGATAATCTTTTTTGGCTAATCTGTTATGTGCCTGGCGGAGGTCGGCTATTTTATTAATCTGCAGGAATTGGCTGATCGCGGTAAAGACAGGGTTATTTACCCGTTCGCGGGGCAGATACGGTGTATCAATATTAAAGGGCACGAAAATGGCCTGATAATATTTTGTGTACCAATAGTGGATAGCCGCGATTTTATCCGGGTCAGAGGATCGGGAGATGGCGCGTTTTTGCAGGGCCTGTTTGAACCCGCGCTGAAAAATAAACAGCCGGGAGAAGCCGCCCCGCGCCTGGAGATTATTGGCCAGGTATTCCTCTCTGTGCTTTTCCTGAAAGGCGGCAAGATATTCGCTTTCTTGAATAACTTCCAGGGCAAGAGCGAGGCTTTCTTCCGCTTTAGTTTTTCTTTCTTTTTTATCCAAGGGTCCTTTATATCTTTTACTGAGTAAATAACTGGCATAATCCAGATGCTTTTTTGCCGCCAAAAGATCGGGTTCGTTAAATAAGTCTTTAGTCTTTTTGCCTTTACGCAGGATGCTGAGTTTTTTTAAGGCCCGATAGTGAGAGCCCTGCAAGGCGGCGATAATACCGTTAATCTCCGTGCTGAGGTTGCTGTTTCTTTTTCGCAATTTGCGGGTAAGATAGGCTAGGCGGTTGTCCCGGGTGTTTTCGATCATGGAAACAAGAGAATCCCGCCGTTGGGCGAGCAATTTTTTAACTATGTAGGCAATATGTTTTACCCAGATTTGTTCCCCTCGCTGCAGGTGTTCTCTGATAATACCTACGCCAAGGAGGATTATCTCTTTTTCCGGCAGGATGGCCAGTCTTTCGGAATGGCAGAATGAATCAAGCTCTTCAACTAGTAATGCTGCCGGTACTTTTTCTTCTGTTTCTGCTTGATCGCTGGAGAGGGTAGCTAAGATATTTATTGTTTTTTTCAACAGCGCCAATTCACTGAACTGGTTTTCAAACTGGTGATCAACGGCACGAAATTCTTCCCATTGCAGCTGGAATTCTTTTTGGCGCAGTACCCGGACCAGAATAGAATTTTTGGCGTCAACCGGATAAAGCTTATGCTGACCCTGATAAAAAGAATATCCTGTTTTTTCCCGGCTGGCCAGACGGCGGCGGTTCCTTTCCTGCTCTCTTTTTTCCAGGCCCACCAGTTCCTTGATTAAATTCTCCATACCCGTGAATAGTGCGCCCAGAGCGGCTGGTTCATTTTTCTGTTCTAATAAGGGCGCGGCTTTGACCAGTTGTTTTTTGGCCCGCTGGCGGAGTGCCCGGTGCTCGTAAATCCTACTTGGCCGCATTTTTGCTGCCAGGTTACGCAGACGCTGGGCAAGGATTTTGTTTTGGGCCGTAGTTTCCCGTCCTTCTTGCTTGCGCAGGGAGGGCAGGGTCATGGCGGAAAGATAGATTTCAAATGCCTTTTCCAGAAAGTAGATGACTTCTGGCCGGTCTCTCAAGGGGCCGATAATTTTACTGGCCATTTCCACTTCTGCCTCGGCGGCCAGATCCCTGGCCTTAAGATCGAGGGAGACTCCTTTGAGCAAAATTTTGCCTTTTTGTGCCGGAAAATAATAATTGGTGCTGCGGCCGATTTTTTTCATGCCGATTTCTTCATAGAAACCGCGCGGATCTTCAATGCTGGTATTAAGTTCCCGGGCATTAACGGCTAATAGGCTGCCCTGATGTTTTTTGTTAATTGCCGGAGAATGAACACTGCTTTGGGTGGCGGCGGCCAGCAGCAGTTTGCCGATCCCGCTGTATGTTCGTTCCGGACAGTGGTATTGATTGTCCGGATGCACGGCCAGGCCGAATACGGCTAGTGTCTGTTGTGGGTTTTTACCCTTGTACCCGCGAAACAATTCCGACAGGGCCTCTTTTCTGTCTTCCAGGTGAAAATGGATTAATCCTTCTATTCTTAGCGGTGATTCCGCCACCAGCAGGATACCGCTGTTACTGTTCAGGGCCTGATCGCGGAACCTGGCCATATCGTTTAATTCATCCGCTTGGCCGATCCTGTTTTTATCACTTGGCTGGTAGGGGCGGATAACAATGGTTTCATATTCTTCGCTGCGTTCATTGATAACTTCCGCCTCCAGTACAGGCAGGTGCAGGCCGAGAAGTTCAGCCCGCACTTCCATCTGCTGGATATTTTCCGGGATGTCTGTTTCGGGCAGAGAACGGGGAGCAACTGTCCTGGTCTGATTGTTTAGAGTATTATTGATAACTTCCCGCAGGGCCCGGCCCAGGTTGCCTTTAAAAGGATAACGACTGTTGCCTTTACGGCCGGGGAGATACTTAATATTATTATCTTCTTCGTATTCGCCTTCCAGGTAATTTTCCTGATAGATTAACTGTTGGTTAATGATTGCCGGATAATGGCCGAGGAGATGGCAGGTGGCTTCATGATAAATATATTCTTGCCGCACCAGCGGATCCGGGTGATTAAGCATTTCCTGATTGAGTACCAGAGTCGGACGGGGAAAAAGGCGGTTAAATTCCTCTTCTGTGAGTAATTTAATTAGTTGTTTTTTAATTTTCGGGGCATGGGAATAGAAACCGAGAGAGAAATTTCTGCTAGTTAGGGCAACGGCCGTGGTAGTGATTATACGCAGAGGTTCGTCAGTGCCGAGAATATCCTTAAATTCCCGCGCACAGCGCTTTTCAATTGCCTGGATATCGGTTTGCAGTTGAGGATCAGAAGTAATTTCGCTAAAGTTATTGTCCCGGATATTTGTGGCCGTTTGCCGGAAGGATTTTTTCCCCTGGCGGATAGCGCCTTTAGTGCCCTTATTTTCTGGCAGGCTGAATA
Source organism: uncultured bacterium (assembly GCA_964543115.1). Taxonomy (GTDB): domain Bacteria; phylum Auribacterota; class CAZIXI01; order CAZIXI01; family CAZIXI01; genus CAZIXI01. The sequence continues at coordinate 1,492 of CAZIXI010000265.1, read as the reverse complement.
GCTTGTGCAGAAGTAAGGTTGTTACGGCAGTTTGAGCGATTAAGATTCCCCACCAGGTCTTTGGCTGCAGATAAATTGACAGTTCACTCAGGGTGCTGTACCCGATATGGGCCAGTGTAGCGGCAGATAATCCGCCGAGGAGCTTGGTGTAGCCAAAAATTAATCCCAGAAAGAAGAAGAACGGGGCATAACAGAGATAGCCGGTTGTTATTGTTGAGGAAATCAGGTAATGAAAGGTCATAAATAACAGGGCCTGGATAACATTGGCGGTTCCTGGGCTAAGTCTTTTTTGCAATTTACCAAAGAGCAGTTGACGAAAGAGCAGTTCTTGCAGCCAGGCAAATAGGGGGATTTCCAGCAGGAATTTGACAAGGATTTGCAATGGTTCATTGAAGTTAAAAAAGGAGGCACCGGAGGTGATATTGTCCGCTGGGATTTGGAATATTCCCAGTAGAAAATCAAGGCCGATATTAATAAAAATAGCTACCAAAGCAAAGGTCTGGCCAAAGCTGACTATGTGCAGGGGATGGCTTTTAGCCCGCGGCCGGTGAAAGGCAAATGAGATAGGGGATTTTTCAGTTTTTTCCGTGTCTTGCACAAATCTCAAAATTTCATTCAGAAAACGAGTGCGGCGCTTGCCTGGGATAATTTCACTAAGCAGCTTTTCTAATTCAGAGGTAACCGTCCTTATTCCCAGCCCTCTTGGCGCGGTATATTGAATGCTTCCGTAGACAAAACGAGTTGTTGCTCTTTCCAGCAGCCAGTCTTCAAGAGAGATGTGTTTTGTTCTGGCCAGTAATTCCTGCGAATCAGTAATGCCTTCATGGTACAATTCGTGCTCCAGCCCGATCATGAGCAGCAGGCGGGAGGCGGTTTTATCCGGCGAGTTATCCTTGGCCAGCAGGTCAAGAAATATTTTATTAATACCGATAAAGCCGTTGCGGGTACAATCAACAAACAGGGAAGGGGAGGTATCCACCAGGCTGATTGCCAGTTTGCCGTTATGGCCGATGTTTGGGCGGTATTTTTGCGGAATTACTCTAATTACTTCGGCAAGCAGAGGCAGAATATTGATGTCCTGTTCTTCCAGTTCTTCCCGGAGCCTGCCGTCAAGATGCAGATCAATTCCCAGGCTCTCACAATAGCTGGCATTGCGCTGTGAAAAGAGATAATCCCTGATTGTCATAACCCCGGATAAGGTCATGCTTTCAGTATCATAAGTAATTTCATCTAATGTAACATTCTCTCCATAAGTGTTTTGTAGTCCACTTTTTAAACCTAGGGCCTCAAACTCCTGATGATCAGTTTCTTGGGCAGATTGTTCATGCAGGATTCTATAAATCTCCGCGAGATCACTTGTGGGAGCCAGAGCAGCTGTTTGGGGAGAGATTCCTCCGCTGGCAAATACTATTCCAGACCAGAGGAGAGAAGATATTATTATAAGTGTTATTATATTATAAAATTTACTGTTCATTACCCTTATCCGGATATT